>DATHVC010000220.1:0-3494 GCA_035461565.1 Actinomycetota bacterium | reverse complement strand
CGGCTGGCGATCGTCATGGTGGTGGGCGTGAACGGGTCCGGCAAGACCACGACGATCGGAAAACTCGCCGCGGGGCTGCGCGGCCAGAGCAAGAGGGTGAGCATCGCCGCGAGCGACACGTACCGGGCCGCGGCGGCGGAGCAGCTGGACGAATGGGCCCGCCGGTCGGGCGCCCACCTCGTGTCCCAGGCCCGTGGGGCGGATCCGGGCTCGGTCGCGTTCGACGCCGTCAAGTCCGCGATGGCTCGCGGGTCGGACGTCCTCATCGTGGACACGGCGGGGCGGCTCCATACCAAGCAGCCACTCATGGACGAGCTCGCCAAGGTCCGACGGGTGCTGGAGAAGGCCGCCGGGCATCCGCCCGACGAAACCCTCCTCGTCCTGGACGCCACGACGGGTCAAAATGGCATCGCGCAGGCCCGTGCCTTCACCGAGGCAGTGAGGGTGACGGGGGTTGCGTTGACCAAGCTCGATGGAACGGCGAAGGGGGGAGTCGTCCTGGCGGTACGCGAGCAGCTCGGGGTGCCCGTCAAGCTGATCGGGACCGGCGAGCGGCTGGAGGACCTGGAGTCCTTCGAGCCCCGGGCGTTCGCGGACCGGCTCCTGGGCGGGTAGCCGTGGCCAAGGCCGACATCCTGATCGTGGAGGACCACCCCACGATGCGCGAGGCCATGAAGCTGATCCTCGAGCACGAGGGCTTCGACATCCGGGAGGCCCCGGACGGGCAGGTGGCGCTGGCCATGGTTCGTGAGCGGGCGCCGGACCTGATGTTCCTCGACCTCAACATCCCGGGCGCGAGCGGCGCCGTCGTCCTCTCGGAGCTGAAGGGTGACCCCGCCACGCGAGACGTGCGCGTCATCATCGTCACGGCGACCGGCGAGGAGGGCCGCGACTACGTCCTCTCACTCGGCGCAGACGAATACTTCACCAAGCCGTTCTCGCCGACGGCCCTGCTTCGCACGGTCGAGCACGTGCTCCAGGGCACGACGGGCTCGGGCGCGGACACCTCGTAGGCTGGTAGGCCGGAGCTCGACCGACCCAGGAGACCCATGTTCGACACACTCACGGGACGCCTCGACGGCGTGTTCCGCAAGCTCCGCTCGAGGGGCAAGCTCCACCCGAAACAGGTGGACAACGCGCTCGGCGACATGCGCACGGCGCTGCTCGAGGCCGACGTGGCCGTGGAGGTCGCCGACGACCTGCTCGACCGTGTCCGGGCCCGGGCGCTCTCCGGGGAGGTCATGCAGAGCCTCACCCCCGGGCAGCAGGTGATCAAGGTGGTGCGAGACGAGCTCCAGGAGACGATGGGCGGAACCCAGACCCCGCTCCAGCTCCCGAACGTCCGGCCGGCGGTGATCATGATGGCCGGGGTCCAGGGGTCGGGGAAGACGACCGCGTGCGCGAAGCTCGCCCGTCTCTACAAAGAGAAGGGCAAACGGCCGCTCCTTGTCGCGGCCGACCTGTGGCGTCCGGCGGCCGTGGACCAGCTCGTCACGCTCGGCGACGAGATCGGCGTTCCGGTGGTCTCCGACGGCAAAGACGCGGTGAAGGTGGCGAAGTCCGGGCTGAAACAGGCCAACCGCGAGGGCTTCGACGTCCTGATCGTGGATACGGCCGGCCGGCTGCACGTCGACGAGGAGATGATGCGTGAGGCCCGCCGCGTGAAGGACGCGATCAAACCCCATCACGTCTTGATGGCGTGTGACGCGATGACGGGTCAGGACGCGGTGGTGCAGGCGCGCGCGTTCATGCGCGAGATCGACACGACGGGGTTCGTGTTGACGAAGCTCGACGGCGACGCGCGGGGCGGGGCGGCGCTCTCGATCACCGCGGTGACCGACCGCCCGGTGTTCTATGCCGGAACGGGGGAGCGGCCCGCCGACCTCGAGCCGTTCTATCCGGACCGGATGGCCTCTCGGATCATCGGGATGGGCGACGTGTTGTCGCTGATCGACAAGGCGCAGGAGAACCTCGACACCGATCGGGCGGCCGACGCCGCCAAGAAGATGCTGGAGGCCAAGTTCACGCTCGAGGACTTCCTCGTCCAGATGCAGGAGGTCCGGAAGCTGGGGCCGATCCAGGACCTGCTGGGCATGTTGCCGGGGGTTCCCGGCGGGAAGAACGCCCTCAAGGACCTCCAGGTGGACGAGGGTCAGATGGCGCGGACCGAGGCCATCATCCAGTCCATGACCAGGGAGGAGCGACGGAATCCCGCTATCATCGGCGGGTCCCGGCGCCTGCGGATCGCCCGGGGGTCCGGCACGACCACCGCGGACGTGAACGCCCTGCTCAAGGAGTTCGAGCAGGCCCGGAAGATGATGAAGAGCATGATGGGTGCCATGGGCGGCAAGGGTGGCAAACGCATGCCCCGGATCCCGGGGATGCCGAACCTCCCGGGATTGAAGTAGGAGACGAGCAATGGCGGTTCGGATCAGATTGCGGCGGATGGGCGCCAAGAAGCGCCCGTTCTACCGCGTGGTCGTCGCGGACCAGCGGAGTCCTCGCGACGGCCGCTTCATCGAGAACATCGGCAAATACCACCCGCTCGAGGATCCCTCGCTGATCGAGATCGACGAGGAACGCGCGCTCCACTGGCTCTCGGTCGGTGCGCAGCCCTCGAACACCGTCCGGGTGCTGATGACCAAGGTCGGCATCTGGGACAAGTTCACCGCGCAGAAGACCGCCGGGACCAAGGGCGGCGCTGCGGCCTCTTCGGCAGCCTCCTCGGCCGCGTCCCCGGCCGCGTCCTGACGGACGTGGCCGACGGCCTCCGCGAGGTCCTCGAGTACGTCGCCCGCGAGATCGTCGACGACCCCGACGCCGTCGAGGTCACCGAGACCGAAGACGACCGGGGCGTGTTGCTGACGTTGCGGGTGGCGCCCGACGACATGGGCAAGGTCATCGGCCGCGGCGGGCGGACGGCGCGTTCGATCCGAAGCGTGATGAAGGCCGCGGCGATGCGGGCGGGGGTCGGCCACGTCCACGTCGAGATCGCCGACTGACGGCGGCTCGGGGCCGACCGTCGTGGTCGGGCGAGTCACCAGGCCGCACGGCGTGCACGGCGAGGTCGCCGTGCTGGTGCTGTCCGAGGTCCCCGACCGGTTCGCACGCGGCGCCACGCTGTGGACGGAGGACGGCCGGGCGCTGACCGTCGATTCGTCTCGTCCGCACAAGGATCGAGTGCTCGTTCGGTTCCGCGGGGTGTCCGACCGGACCGCGGCCGAGGCGCTCCAGAAGACGTTGCTGTTGGTGCCCGAGTCATCGTCGCCACCGCTCCCCGACGGTGCGTGGTGGGACCACCAGATCGAGGGATGCACGGTCTCGACGGAGTCCGGGAGCGAGATTGGGGTGGTTCACGAGGTGATCCATACGGCGGCGAACGACGTCTGGTCGGCGGTGGGGGAGGACGGAGCCGAGACGTTGATCCCGGTGTTGCGGGACATCCTGGTCTTGGTCGACGTCTCGGCCAAACGGATCGTGGTTCGGGAGATCCC
>DATHVC010000219.1:0-18886 GCA_035461565.1 Actinomycetota bacterium | reverse complement strand
GCGCCGCATTGTCGAACGAGCCCCTCGACCTCGGGTGGAGCCCTGCCTCCAGCGAGGCTCGAGGCGATCCTGGAGCCAGCCGTGACGGTGTCGGACTGGCGCGACGTGGTGGCCGCCAAACGGGACGGCCACCGTCTGGATCCGGGGGACCTTCGGGCGTTCATCTTGTCCTACTCCAGGCGGGAGATCTCCGACGAGCTGGCCGCCGCGTTCCTCATGGCCGCCTTCGTGAACGGCCTGGACGAGTCCGAGACCCTGGCGATGACCCGGGCCATGGTGGACTCGGGCAGGACGTTGTCGCTGGCCGGCATCAGCCGCCCGACGGTGGACAAACATTCGACCGGCGGGGTGGCCGACGGCGTCACTCTCGTGTTCGCGCCGCTGGCGGCCTCCCTTGGGCTGGCCGTGGCAAAGTTGTCCGGGCGCGGTCTCGGACACACCGGTGGGACGCTGGACAAGCTCGAGTCGATCCCGGGGCTTCGAACCGATCTGGCCCCCGACGCGTTCGAGCGCCAGGTCGAGGAGATCGGGTGCGCCGTTGCCGCTCAGACCGCCGATCTCGTCCCGGCCGACGGCGCGCTCTACGCGCTGCGCGACGCCACGGCCACGGTCCCGTCGATCCCGCTGATCGCGGCCAGCGTGATGTCGAAGAAGCTCGCGGTGTCGACGGATCTGATCCTGCTCGACGTGAAGGCCGGCAGCGGGGCGTTCATGCGAACCACGGCCGACGCCAAGGCGCTCGCCAAGGCGTGTGCCCGGTTGGCGGCAGACTGGGGCCGCCGCACGCGCGTGGCCGTCACCGACATGTCGCAACCGCTCGGCACGGCGATCGGCAACGCGCTGGACGTCATCGAGGCGCTGGACGTGTTGCGTGGAGGCGGGTACGGGCGGCTCCGAGACGCCGTGGTCATGTTCGCCGGCGAGGCCGTGAGCCGCCTGACGGGCGCGGGGATGGGGGAGGGCCGGGCCCGAGCCGCGGCCGCGCTCGACTCCGGCGCGGCCGCGGACGCGTTCCGGAAGATGGTCGAGGCGCAGGGGGGTGACCCCGCCGTGGTGGACGATCCGGGCGGCGTGTTGCCCCGGGCCCCGGTCGTCGCGCCGATCGTGGCGTCGGCCGACGGCGTCCTGTCGGCCGTGGACGCCGAGGCGCTGGGGCGAGCCAGCGGCGACCTCGGCGCGGGGCGGCGGAAGAAGGGCGACCCGATCGATCCCGCCGTGGGCATCGTCTTCGAGACCAAGATCGGCGACCGGGTGGGCCGGGGACAGGAACTCGGCGCCGTGCACGCCCGGACGGACCACGACGCGGGCGAGTGCCTGCGGCGGATCCCCGAGGCGCTCAGGTGGAGCGACCGGGAGGTCGAGCCGCCGCCGCTCGTCCACGCGTGGTACGGGGACGAGGGGGACGACGAGTGAGCCTCGACAACCTCAAGATCGCCGCCTACCTGGCCGTGGCGCTGCTTCCGGCGCTCGTCCTTCACGAATACGCCCACGCGTTCGCCGCCGACCGGCTGGGCGATCCGTCCCCACGGCGGTGGGGGCGCCTCACCTTCAACCCTCGGGCGCTGGTCGATCCGTTCGGGACGCTGATCCTGCCGGCGCTGGCGCTGATCCTCGTGGCGGGTCGCGGCGGCTCCGTCGTGCCCCTGTTCGCCTACGCGAAGCCGATGCCGCGCGACGACTCGGCGCTGCGGAACCCGCCGCGTGACTCCCTGATCGTCACCCTGGCGGGCCTGGGGGCGAACGTGGCGCTGGTGTTCCTGGGCGGGATGGTGGTTCGCCTGGGGGCGACCGGCGAGGTCGAGGTCTTCGCGCAGGCGTGGATGATCGTGAACGCGTTGATGTTCGCGATCCAGCTCATGCCGATCCCCGGCCTCGACGGGTCGCGCCTCCTCGCCCGGGTGCTGCCGCCGCGCGCCCGCGAGGTCTACGTGAACCTGTCCCAATACCTCGTGTTGTTCATCCTCGTGGCGTTCTTCCTGCTGTCCGGACCGCTGATCGCGATCGTGGACGGCTTCGCCCAGATCGTCTGCAACGCCGCGTCGGGAGCGGACTGCCTGCTCTGATCCGCCCCCGTTCTCAGGCACCGAGTCCCGCCACCGGTCGTTCCCCGGAACGTGGCGACGCCGGGACTATGATGGGCCGCATCGTGACGAACGGTCCCACCCGCAGCGCCGCGGACGCCGGTTCGTTCGCCGTCGAGCTGCCGGTGTTCGTGGGCCCGTTCAAGCTCCTCGCCGACCTGATCCTCGACCAGAAGATCGACGTGTGTGACGTGTCGATCGCCACGGTCACCGACCGGTTCCTCGAACACGCCAAAGACGCCGATCGCTGGTCGCTGGAGGAAGCCACCTGGTTCCTCGCGGCGTGCGCCGTTTTGCTGGAGCTGAAGGTCGGCCGCTTGATGCCCCGGCACGAGGTGCTCGACGAGGAGGATCTCCTCGGCGTCTCACCGGACCTCGTCTACGCGCGGTCGATCGAACTCGCCGCGGTCCGACGGATCGCGGAGCAGCTCGGCCGTCGGTTGGCGGACGAGTCCCGCCGCTTCCCGCGCGACGTCGGGCCGCCTCCCGAGTTCGCGCACCTGTATCCCGACGTGCTGGAGCGTGTCGCCGCCGGCGACCTGACGGCCCTGGCCGCGGCGTTGCTCCGGCCGCCCCCCGTGCTGGACCTGTCCCACGTCACGCCGATCCGCTACTCGATGGAGGAGGCTCGCGACGCGGTCCAGGCGCATCTGGGCCGTCTGGGGCGAGCGTCGTTCCGCGACCTCGTCGCCGACTGCGACGAACGCATCCAGGTGGTGGTGCGGTTCCTGGCGCTGCTGGACCTGTACCGCGAAGGCCGGATCGACCTGGCGCAAGCCGAGACGTTCGGCGAGATCGAGGTGCGCTGGGAGGACGGGGCGTGACCGGCCGTGCACCGCTGCTCCGAGCGCTCGAGGCGCTGTTGTTCCTGTCCGACGAACCCGTGTCGGCGGTGGGCCTCGGGCAGGCGCTCGGCGTGGACCGGCGGGAGGTGGACGATCTGTGCGAGGAGCTCGCGCGCACCTATGAGGAGCGCGAGGCGGGGATCGTCCTCCGCAACGTCGCCGGCGGCTGGCGGCTGACCACGCATCCGGACGCCGCTCCCGTCGTCGAAGAGTTCGTGGTGTCATCCCGTCACTCGCGGCTCACGAAGGCGTCCCTGGAGACGCTCGCCATCGTCGCCTACAAACAGCCCGTCACCCGCCACCAGGTGTCGTCCATCCGGGGCGTGAACTCCGATGGGGTCCTGCGAGCGCTGGTCGATCGCGGGCTGGTCGCGGAGGTCGGTCGGGAGGACGCCCCCGGACGGCCGGTGTTGTATGGGACCACGCCCGAGTTCCTCGAACGGCTCGGCCTCGCCTCGTTGTCGGACCTGCCGCCGCTCGCGCCGCTGCTCGGCCCGCCGGCCGAGGAGACGGCCGAGGAGGAGCAGCCCGAAACCGCGGGCGAGTGACCGGGCCATGCCGCCCGAACGAGTGCAGCGGGCCCTGGCCCGCGCGGGGTTCGGATCGCGCCGTACCTGCGAGGAGCTGATCGCGGCCGGCCGGGTCCAGGTGAACGGCCGGGTGGCGTCGCTCGGGGATCGAGTGGACCCCGCTCGGGACGAGGTCCGGGTGGACGGGCGACGCGTGAGCGTCGATCCCGGTCTGCGGTACCTCGCCCTGCACAAACCCGCCGGCGTCACCACGACCATGCGGGACCCGCACGCGGACCGAGACCTGCGAGGGCTGCTGCCGCCCGGACCGCGGGTGTTCGCGGTGGGACGGCTCGACCGAGACACCGAGGGACTGCTGCTGCTGACCAACGACGGTGACCTGGCCAACCGGCTGGCCCACCCGCGACACGGGGTGGAGAAGGAGTACCTGGCCGAGGTGGCGGGGTCGCCCACCCGTACCCAGGTCGGACGGCTCGTTCGGGGAGTCCGGCTGGAGGACGGGCCGGCTCGGGCGCTCAGCGCCCGTCGGGTGGGACGCAGCGCCGGCCGGGGAGCCGTTCGGCTCGTGCTCGCGGAGGGCCGCAAGCGGGAGGTTCGGAGGATGCTCGAGGCGGTCGGGCTCCCGGTGCGGCGGCTCATCCGGACCCGGGTCGGGCCGGTTCGGTTGGGTCGGCTTCCGCCCGGCGAGCTGCGGGAGCTCTCGGCCGCGGAGGTGCGAGCGTTGTACCGGGCCGCCGGCCTGTAGCCTGTCGCCGCATTCGAGCGAGCGAGGAGCTCACGGTGGGGGAGTCGAGGGTACGAGCGGCGCGTGGCGCGATCGTGGTCCCTCGCGACACCGCCGACGACGTGTTCGCCGCGACCGGACGCCTCCTCGCCGCCATGGTGGAGCGCAACGGCGTCGCGACCGATGACCTGGTGAGCATGTTCTTCACCGCGACCGAGGACCTACGCGCCGCGTTCCCGGCCGAGGCGGCCCGCCGGATGGGGATGGGTCATGTCCCGTTGATGTGCGCGCAGGAGATCCGGGTCCGCGGCTCGATGCCGCGAGTCGTCCGGATCCTGATGCACTTCCACACGGTGCGGCGGGCGGAGGAGATCGTGCCCGTGTACCTCGACGGCGCGGAGTCCCTTCGCGATGACCTCGCCTGAACGGATCGCCGTCGTCGGGACCGGTCTGATCGGCACGTCGATCGCCATGGCGGCGGCGCGCGCCGGGGATCCGGTCCGAGGCTTCGATGTGGATCGCTCGGTGGCGGCCGCCGCGGCGGAGCGGTCCGGCCTGGTGTCGGCCACCAGCCTCGAGGACTGCGTCCGAGGCGCTACCCTCGCCTTCGTGTGTACGCCCGTGCAGTCTCTGGCGGAGCTCACGGTCGAGGTTCTGGCTCGAGCGAGCGACGCCATCGTCACGGACGTGGGGAGCGTAAAGTCTCACGTGATGGTCGAGGTCCAGACGAAGGCCGCCCCCGGCAACCTGCCTCGCTACGTCGGCGGCCACCCGATGGGCGGATCCGAACGCTCCGGCCCCGACCACGCCTCGGCGTCGGTCCTGGACGGCGTGGCGTGGGTGCTCGCCCCGTTGGAGGCCACCGCCGAAGACTCCGTGCGACGGCTGGAGACCTGGGTGTCGAAGATCGGCGCTCGTCCGATCCGGATGGAGGCCGACCGGCACGATCGCCTGGTCGCGATGGTCAGCCACCTGCCGCAGGTGGCTTCGACCGCGCTGATGGGGCTCGCCGCGACGGAGGAGGCGGGGGAGCCGGAGATCCTGCTGCTCGCCGCGGGGGGGTTTCGCGACCTGACCCGGCTCGCCGCCTCGAACCCACGGCTCTGGAGCGACATCCTGCTGGCCAACCGCGAGGCCATCACCCGCGCGCTCGACCTCTACGTGGATCGGCTTCGCCGGCTGCGCGAGCTGGTGACGGCCGAAGACGGGCCGTCGGTGGAGCGGGCATTCGCCGAGGCGAAGGCGGCTCGCCTGACACTGGCCGCGAAACCACAGGTGAAGTCCGGGGTGGGCGTGATCCAGGTGCCGGTTCCCGACCGGCCCGGGGTGCTCGCCGAGGTGACGGCGGCGATGGGGGAGGTGGACGTGAACATCGAGGACCTCCAGATCGTGCACTCGCCGGAGGGAGGCAGCGGTACCGTCCACCTCACCGTGGCCGCCGATCGTGCCGAGATCGCAGAACGCGCCTTGCGAGATCGGTGGTTCGAGCCGCTTCGGCTGGCCTGAGGACGTGGGGTTCGGGGGAGCAGGGGACACCGTGCGTATCACCATCCGTCCCGGGAGCACCGTCGGCGGGGACGTGGAGGTCCCGGGGGACAAGTCCATCGCCCACCGATGGCTGATCCTGGCCGCGACGGCTCGCGGTCGAAGTGAGCTTCGCAGACTCCCTGCCGCGCTCGATGTCCGGTCGACGGCAACGGTTCTCGCCGCCCTCACGGCGCCGGAGACTTCATCTCCACTCGAGGCTTGGGCCGACAACACCCCGGTGTCCCCTGAGGGCGAACGTTCCACGTCCAACAGGGCTCGACCTCGAGCGGCCGGCCTCACGCTTGCGTCTCGAGGTCGAGTGTCGCTTCGCCCCCCGGCCGGACCGCTCGACTGCGGGAACTCCGGGACGACGATGCGCCTGATGTGCGGCGTGTTGGCCGGACGGCCGTTCGCGGCGACGCTGGTCGGGGACCGCAGCCTGTCGACCCGGCCGATGGAGCGGGTGGCGGGCCCCCTGCGCGCCATGGGCGCCGAGACGGCCACCACCGACGGGCACTCGCCGGTGCGGATCCGCGGCGGTCCGCTGCGCGGGATCGAACACCGCTCGGAGGTCCCGAGCGCACAGGTGAAGGGAGCGGTGCTGCTGGCCGGCCTGGAAGCCGCCGGGCCGACCTGGGTCCACGAGCCGGTGCCCACCCGTGACCACACCGAACGGGCGCTCGCCCATCTCGGCGCGCCCGTGCGGTACGAGGGCGCGGGGGTGGGGATCGAGGGGTTCGAACACGAGGGGTTCGCCGGCTCGGTGCCGGGTGATGTGTCCTCGGCCGCCTTCCTGCTCGCGGCGGCCGCGATCGGCGGACGCGCGATGACCGTTCGGGGCGTGGGCGTGAACCCGAGCCGGACCGCGTTCCTCGGCGTCTTGAGGAGGATGGGAGTGGCGGTCGAGGTCGAGGTCGAGCGTGAGGAGCTCGGGGAGCCGGTGGGTCGGCTCCACCTGTTGCCGACGTCGTCGATCGTCGGAACCGAGATCGGGCCGGCCGAGCTCCCGTTGGTGATCGACGAGGTGCCCGTCCTGGCGCTCCTGGCAGCCAACGCGGAGGGAGCTACCAGCTTCCGCGGGGCGCGGGAGCTCCGCGTCAAGGAGGTCGACCGCCTGAACGGGCTCGCGACCGCGATCCGCGGCATCGGCGGGGCCGCGGAGGCCGACGGCGACGACCTGATCGTCGGGGGCGGCGGTCTGCGAGGCGGGCAGGCGTCGTCCGAAGGGGACCACCGGCTGGCGATGGCCCTCGCCGTCGGCGGGATCGGCGCCCGGTCGCCCGTCGAGGTCCACGGCATCGAGGCGGCGGAGGTTTCGTTCCCCGGGTTCGTCTCCACGTTGACGGCGCTCGGGGCAGCGGTGGAGTCGTGAGCGAGCCGCGGCCGGTGATCGCCATCGACGGGCCGGCGGGGGTCGGCAAGAGCACGCTGGCGCGCCGCCTGGCTCGCGAGCTCGGCCTGCCGTACCTCAACACGGGGCTCATGTATCGCGCCGTGACCCTGGCCGCCCTGCGCGGCGGCGTGGATCCGGACGATGGGGCGACGATCGCGTCCCTCGCGCGCGGCATCACGTTCGACCTCGACTCGACGGTCCGGCCGGCCGAGCTCCGGGTCGATGGTGCCGTTCCCGGCGCCGAGCTCACGTCGCCGGAGGTCGAGTCCACCGTTTCCCGCATGGCCCGTCACCCGGAGGTGCGGGCCGTCCTCCGGGAGGAACAACGCCGCCTGGCCGCCGGCGGCGGGGTGGTCGAGGGTCGAGACATCGGGACGGTCGTGACCCCGGCAGCGCAGGTGAAGGTGTTCCTCCACGCCGAGGCGAACGAGCGGGCGGCCCGGCGCCGGAACGAACGCGGTGCGCCCGACGCCGACGTCGGCCGCGCCCTGGCCGCCCGGGACGCGTTCGACGCGACGACCATCCCCCCGGAGCCGGCGCCCGACGCGGTGGTGATCGACTCGAGCGACCTGGACGCCGACCAGGTCTTCGAGCTGGCGCTCGCGCTCGTGCAGGACCGGCTCGGCGGGCGGACGGGATGAATCCTCCGGCCGTGGCCGTCGTCGGCCGCCAGAACGTGGGCAAGTCCACGCTCGTCAACCGCCTGTTCGGGGGGCGAGAGGCCATCGCCCACGAGATGCCCGGCGTCACGCGGGACCGCGTCGAGCTCGAGACCACCTGGAGGGGACGCCGGTTCCGACTGGTGGATACCGGCGGGTTCGTGCGTGGAGCGCGCGGCATCGACGCCAAGGTTGCCGCCCAAGCCGAACGCGCGGCTGCGAAGGCCGACGTCATCCTGCTCGTCGTCGACGCCCAGACCGGGCCGGTGGACGAAGACGCCGAGCTCGCTCGCGCCCTTCGCCGCGTGCCGGTCCCGGTGGTGCCGGTCGTCAACAAGGTGGACAGCGAACGGGAGGAGAGCGACGCCTTGGCGTTCCATGCGCTGGGTCTCGGCGATCCGGTCACGGTGTCGGCTCTGCACGGGCGCGGGGCCGGCGATCTGCTCGACCGGTTGGTCGAGCTCCTGCCGGAGGACGCCGGGCAGGAGCCCCTGGAGGAGGAACAGCCGAGGTTCGCGCTCGTGGGCCGCCCGAACGTCGGCAAGTCGAGCCTGTTCAACCGCGTCGTGGGTGAGGAACGCTCCGTCGTCTACGAGGAGGCCGGGACGACGCGCGACTCCGTCGACGCGGTGGTGGGTTGGCCGGACGGCCCCGTTCGTTTCGTGGACACGGCGGGGTTCCGACGCCCCGCCAAGGTGCGGGGCGTCGAGTACTACGGGTTCCTGCGGGCGGAGCGGGCCATCCAGCGGGCCCACGTCGGGATCCTCGTGCTCGACGCCCCGGACGGGCTCACTGCCGAAGACAAACGCATCGCCGCCCGCGTCCTGGAGTTCGGGCGGGGGCTGGTGATCGTGGCCAACAAATGGGACCTGGTGGAGGAGAAAGACCGCGCCTACAAAGACCTGGGTGCGGAGATCCTCCCGTTCGCCCGGCCGCCGCTGCTCCGAACGTCGGCCACGAGAGGCACCGGGCTCGCGCGGGTCCCGGCGACGATCCTCGAGGTGCACGGCAACTGGTCTCGCCGGGCCGGCACGGCCACGGTGAACGAGATCCTCCAGGCCGCCCAGGCCGAGCGACCGGCGCCGGGGGGGGCGAGGTACCGGTACGGGACGCAGGTGAGCGCCGGACCGCCGACGTTCGTGGTGTTCGGTGGCCGGCCGCCCGGACCCGGCTACGAGCGGTACCTGGAGAACCGGCTCCGTCGGGAGCTGGCCCTCGACGGCGTCCCGGTGCGATTGCGGTTCCGGTCGGCCCGGGGGCGGGGGCGGGCCCGACCGGATGACGCTCGGAGCGGTCCGGACGCCGGGTAGAATCACGGCATCGGGCCGTGGCGCAGCTTGGTTAGCGCGTCTGACTGGGGGTCAGAAGGTCGCCGGTTCAAATCCGGCCGGCCCGACGTGTGCAGGACGTCCGCGCGATGACGCGGTCGGAGCCGACCGTCACCGCTCGGGTGTTCACGATCCCGAACCTCCTTTCGGCCCTGAGGATCGCCTTCATCCCGGTCTTCGTATGGCTGATCGTGGACCGGGACACGACGTTCGCCGGATTGGTGGTGTTCGGCGCGGTGTTGGCGACGGACTGGGTGGACGGGGCGATCGCCCGGGCCACCGGACAGGTCTCCGAGCTCGGGAAGGTCCTGGATCCGGTGTCGGACCGGTTGGCGATCGGCGCGGGGCTGGTGGCGCTCGTCGTCCGCGATGCCTTCCCGTTGTGGGCCGCGTTGCTCGTCCTCGTGAGGGACGGCGCGATCCTGGTGGCGGGCCTGGCGGTCCTGTGGGCGCGCGGGATCCGGATCGAGGTGCGGTACCTCGGGAAAGTCGCGACGTTCGGGATCGCCGTCGCGATCGGGCTCGTCGCCTGGGGCTCGCTCGGGTACGCGCTGGCCGCCGCCGCGCTGGCGCTCGGCTGGACCACGTTCGCGGTGGCGATCCTCGAGTCGTACGTGGCGGCGGCCCTGTACGTGGGCGACGTGCGTGCGTCGTGGGCGTCCGAGGGGTGAGCGGGTTCGTGCTACGTTCGGCCGGTCACCCCCCGCACGCCGAATCGTGAAGGAGACACGTCGATGGAGTTCCCGGAGGAGCTTCGCTACACGAAGGAACACGAGTGGGTCCGCCAGGAGGGGGAGAGCCGGGTACGGGTCGGCATCACCGACTACGCCCAGGATGCGCTCGGCGACGTGGTGTACGTGGACGTCCCGGACGTGGGGACCGCCGTCACGGCGAACCAGCCGTTCAGCGAGGTCGAGTCGACCAAGTCGGTCTCGGACGTCTACGCGCCCGTGACCGGGACCGTGGTCGAGCGCAATCCGCTCCTGGACGATCGCCCCGAGCTCGTGAACGAGCAACCGTACGGCGATGGATGGATCGCCGTGATCGAGGCATCCGAACCCGGAGAGCTCGAGGTCCTCATGGACTCCACCGCCTACCGCGCCATGGTCGAGGAGGCGTCGAGCTGAGCCCCGGCCTCCCGTCGAGATCCATCCCGATCCGCTCGTTCGGGTGGAGGTGCGGTTCTCTCGAGGGTTGACCCGCGGGTCCGACTCTCCACCTCTCCAACCACCTCGCTGGCGCACAGTCCCCGCGAGACGTGGACGGAGAGCGGTGGTCCACGGTGAGGGAGCCGGACGGTTGACCCTTCTACCTGCGGCTTGTAGCGTGGACCCGCCATCGAGGTGGAGGTCGAGGGTTTCGGCCTCACGGTGAGGGCGACGATCGACATGGGGAGCGCTCCAGCGTGTACTGCACCAATTGTGGACATCCGAACAAGGACGAGGCTCGGTTCTGCGCGAACTGTGGAGCGCCCCTTCACGACGAGACCACCGTCGGGATCACCCCGATCGAGATCGAAGGTGACGTCGCGGATGAGTTCCCCTACCCCGAAGACGCGCTGGAAGCCGGCCAGGCCCTCCTTCTGGTGAAACATGGGCCCAACGCGGGGTCGACCTTCCTGCTCGAGGAGTCCGTGACCAGGACCGGCCGGAACCCCGACAGCGACGTCTTCCTGGACGACATCACCGTCAGTCGCAAACATGCCGAGATCCGGCGACAGGCGGACGGTTGGTACATCCACGATCTCGGGTCGATGAACGGGACCTACGTCAACCGCGAGCGAGTCGAGTCCACCAAGCTCGCACCACACGACGAGGTCCAGATCGGCAAGTTCAAGCTCGTGTTCTTCTCGGGGGCGTAAGGGGATGCCGACGCGCAACTACCAGTCGATCGGAGAGGTCCTCGTGTCCGTCAAGACGGAGTTCCCCGACATCACGATCAGCAAGATCCGGTTCCTCGAGTCCGAAGGCCTGATCGAGCCCGAGCGCACCCCATCCGGATACCGCAAGTTCTACGACCGTGACGTCGAGCGGCTGAAGGCCATCCTTCGGATGCAGCGCGACGAGTACCTCCCGCTGAAGGTGATCAAGGAGCGCCTGCTCCAGCAGGAGGCGGGCGACGGCCAGGCGCCCGCGGAACCGGTCGGCGAGCCGGTCGAGGCGGGGGACCAGCTCGCCGAACCACCCACGGGGCTGCAGATGTCGCTGGAGGAGATGGCGGCGGCCACGGGCCTGGAGCGCGATCGCATCAAGGAGCTCGAGTCGTTCGGGCTGGTGTGTTCGCACGGCCCCGACTCCGCTCGCTACTACGACGGCGACGACTACATCGTCCTGTCCATCGTCTCGGACCTGTTCCGGTACGGCGTCGAACCTCGGCACCTCACGATGTACAAACACTTCGCCAAGCGAGAGGCGGACTTCTTCGAGTCGATCGTCATGCCGCAGCTGCGGCAGCGGAACCCGGAGGCCCGCCGCGTGGCCGTCGACGCCTTGACCGAGATGGCGAGGGCCTCCCGCAAGCTCAAACAGGCGCTCCTGCGGACCAACCTGCGCCAGTACCTGACCGGCTGACCGGAGCGTGGCGGGCGTGAGCGGCTCGGCGCGCCGGGCGGCCGGTCATCGGCCGTCCCGATCCCACCACCTCCACCGTCTCGCGGCGTCGGCGCTCCTCGCGGTCTTCGGAGCCGTGGCGCTGTTGCCGGCGCTGGGGTGGGCCCAGCCGGCCAGCCCGCCGCCCCCCACGCCGGTGCCGGTTCCGGGCGGCGGGACGTCTCCGTCCCCGTTCCCGAGCATCCTGCGGACCCCTGCGCCGGAGACCCCGGAGCCTCCCGAGGTCTCGGCCGCGGCGGCCGTGTTGGTCGACCTGCGGTCCGGGCAGACGCTGTTCGCGCTCGCGCCCGCGGAGCGGCGGCCCGTGGCCAGCCTGACCAAGATCATGACGGCGTACCTGGTGCTGTCCGAGACGTCTCCTTCCGAGGTCGTCACCGTCAGCGACCGGGCGGCGAACGTGACGGCCGTGGGCGTGGCGGGGCTCGGGCTCGTGGCGGGGGAGCAGGTCACCATCCGAGACCTCCTGTACGCGCTCCTGCTGCAGTCGGCGAACGATGCCGCCGTCGCCCTGGCCGAACACGTCGCCGGCACGGTGGAGTCCTTCGTGGTGCTGATGAACGAAACGGCGGCCCGGTTGGGCCTGACCCGGACCCGGTTCGCGTCGCCCAGCGGGCTCGACAACGAGGGGTATTCGACGGCACGCGAGATGGCCCGTCTCACCCGTGCGGCGTTCGCCCGGGAGGGGTTCGCGGACATCGTCGCCACCTCGACCTATTCGATCCCGGCGCCGGGTGGCGAGGACCGCGTGATCCAGAACCGCAACGCGCTGCTGTGGCTGTATGCCGGCGCAACGGGGGTGAAGACGGGGTTCACCACCCCGGCGGGATTCTGCATCGTCGGGACGGCCGAGCGGGACGACCGACGCCTCCTGGTGGTGGTGCTGGGCGAGCCGAGGGAGGCGTTCTCCGATGCCGCCGCGCTGCTGAACTACGGGTTCGCGGCGTTCGAACGCCGACCGGTGATCCGCGTTGGCCGCGACCTCGGCACCGTCCCCATCGGGGGACGCGACGTCCCCGTCCAGGCGGGCGGCGACCTCGAATCCCTCGTGCCGGCGCAGGCGAGGATCCGGCGCGAGGTGGTCGTCGACCCCGGAGTTCGGTTCCCGCCGGGGCGTGGGCAGACCATCGGCCGGGTGGTGATCTCCGTCGTCGGGGACCGCGTCATCGGGAGCGTGCCGCTCGTCGTCTCGGACGTGCCGCCGCCTCCACCGCTCGAGGACGACCGCCCGTGGTGGCGACGGGGGATCGAGACCGTCGTGCGGGCCGGCGTCGACCTCGTGGACGCCCTTCTGTCCTGACGGGGGTCGAATCCGAGGAGGGATCCTCGCGAGCGGGCGAACGGCTGCTAGCATCGGCGCGAATGTCGGACGTCGTCACCGTGCTCTTCGGGCGCGAGGACATCCGCCGACGGATCGAGGAGCTTGGCCGCACCATCACCGGGGACTATGAGGGGCGCGCGCCCGTCCTGATCTCGGTCCTCAAGGGCGGCTCGGTGTTCCTCGGCGACCTGATCCGGGCGATCCGCCTCCCCGTGTCGATCGATTACATGTCGATCTCTCGCTACGGCGGCGCCGCCGAGTCGATGGGCCGCGTCCGAATCGTCAAGGACCTCGAGGACGACATCGGCGGCCGCGACGTGATCGTCGTGGAGGACATCGTCGACACGGGGCTCACGCTCGGGTATCTGATCTCCGTCCTGGAGTCGCGCGACCCGGCATCCGTGCGCGTATGCGCGCTGCTGGACCGGGCAGCTCGCCGCATCGCCCCGCTCGAGATCCGGTACCGAGGGTTCGAGTGCCCCGACGTCTTCGTGGTCGGGTACGGTCTGGACTTTCGGGAACGGTACCGGAACATCCCCGATATCCTTGCGGTGCAAGATATCTCGACACTCGAGAACGACCCGGACCTGCTTCTCGACTACCTCCCGGACGGCGCACCCGCCGGATAGGTTGCCGGAGTTCGGGAGCCGGGTGTACGGTCGCAAGCGGTGCCATGCTGATCGAGATGACGCTCGCCGGAGTTCGGATCGAGCTCCCGACGAACTCGCCGATCGTCCTGTTGCGGGAGTCGTCGGGCGAGCGGTTCCTGCCGATCTGGATCGGTCAGCCGGAGGCGGCCGCCATCGCCATCGCGCTCCAGGGGGTGGTGACCCCGCGACCGATGACGCACGACCTCCTCAAGAACATCCTCGAGGAGATGGCCGTGCAGGTGGAGAACATCGTCATCACCGAGCTGCGGGAGGGCACGTTCTTCGCCGTCATCAACCTTCGCCGCAACGGCTCCTCCCACGAGATCTCGTCGCGGCCATCGGACGCCATCGCGCTCGCGGTCCGGCTGGGCTGCAAGATCTTCGCGAGCGAGGAGGTGTTGTCCGAGGCCTCGATCCTCATCCCGAACGAGGGGGAAGAGGAGGAAGAGGTCGAGAAGTTCCGCGAGTTCCTCGAGAACGTGAACCCCGAGGACTTCCAGTAGGTCACCCGTAGAACACGTACGTCGCCCAGAACGAACCTTTGCCGCAGCGGTTCCCCGAGTCCGTCCGGACCACGCCGATACCGACCATCTCGGCGTCCGGGTGCAGCAGGATCTCCCGGTGGACGGCTGAGCGCATCAGGGCCCGGTGCAAGCCTCGGAGCGTCGAGGCGCAGCCGACCGCCCCGGCCCCGAACCGCTCGTACGCCGTGCCCCGGAGCATCTCCTCCAGATCCGACGGGTGGAACAGCCGGTCCCGGCGGACCATCTTCCGCGTGTGGTTCTGGGCGTCGCGGGACAGGTCCAGGTCCAGTCCCACCGCGTCGAGCTCGTTGCGTGCTCGTGCGTCGTTCAGCAGGCGAAGCAGCTCGGTTCGGTACCCGGTCCCGGCGTTCGCGGCGGGGGGGAGGAGGCCGACCACCAGGGCGACCACCACCGCGGCGACGAACGCGAGGCGGGCGGGTGTACGTGCAGCAGCGGGCATGCCGATCCCCCCTGAGCGTCTCGTCGGTCCGCAGGACCCTAGCTCATCCCCAGGGGGGCGTGGCAGGACGGCGATGATTGACAGGCCCGTTGGTGCCGCCTAGCCTAGCCACGACCGCGTAATTACGGAGCTGTCATGGCGACGGATCACGGATATCGCGTGCCCGAGGTCACGAAGATCGTCGGGATCAGCTACCGGCAGCTCGACTACTGGGCCCGGACCGGCCTGGTCCGGCCGTCGGTGAAGGACGCCCAGGGGTCGGGCAGCCAGCGCCTGTATTCCTTCCAGGATCTCGCCCTGCTGAAGCTCATCAAGCGCATGCTCGACAGCGGAGTGAGCCTGCCGCAGATCCGCAAGGCGATGGCCGCGCTGAAAGATCTCAAGGAGCCGGCGCTCGGGACGACCCTGGTGTCTGATGGGAACCGTATCTACCAGGTGGAGTCTCCCGAGGCGGTCGTCGACCTGCTGGCGAGCGGCCAGGGGGTCTTCGCCATCGCCGTGGACAAGGTATGGACGGACCTGGAGGGGACCCTGGCAAAGGGCGGCCGGCGAAAGGGTCGCGGAACTCGCGCGGCAGGAGGCGTGTGAACGACGCTGCCACCGCGGCCGCGCCGCCGACCTTGAAGAGCGACGAGGTCCGGTTCGCCCACGCGAGCGAGCGCCAGTTCGCGCAGCTGTTGGACTTCTATCAGATCGAATGGGAATACGAGCCCCGGTCCTTCGATCTGGAGTGGGACGGTCAGGGCAACGTCGTTCAACGGTTCACCCCGGACTTCTTCCTCCCGCAATACGACCTGTACATCGAGATCACGACGCTGAACCAGCGCCTTGTCACGAAGAAGAACCGCAAGGTCCGCCGTCTCCGTGAGCTGTACCCCGGCGTCAACTGCAAGATCTTCTACCAGCGGGACTACCTATCCCTGGTCTCGAAGTACGGGCTCGAAGACGTCTCCGGTTGAAGCCGCCCCCGGTGCCGACCCCCCCGCGGAGCGGTGGGTCGGACCGGATACACTTGCGATCCGCGATGACGTTCGCGCCGCACACCGACGACGACGTCCGGGAGATGCTCGAGGCGATCGGTCTGGAGAGCGTGGACGATCTGTTCGCGCAGATCCCTCCCTCGGTCCGGCTCGATCGACCGCTCGACCTGCCGGACGGCGTGTCGGAGATGGAGATCCTCGCCGACCTCCAACGGCTCGCGGCGCGCAACCGGAGCGCGGAGGAGCTGGTGTGTTTCGCCGGCGCCGGCGCCTACGATCACTTCGTGCCCTCCGTGGTGTGGGCCCTGGCCGGCCGGTCCGAGTTCTACACCTCCTACACGCCGTACCAGCCGGAGCTCTCCCAGGGCGTTCTCCAGACGTTGTTCGAGTACCAGTCCATGATCTGCGAGCTCACGGGGCTCGAGGTCTCCAACGCGTCCTTGTACGACGGCGCCACGGGGCTGGCCGAAGCGGTGAACCTGACGAGGACCGCGCCCGGCCGCGGGCGGGTCGTGGTCAGCGCCGGCGTGGACCGCCGATACCTCGACACGTTACGGACCTACGGGCGCGGTGCGGGGTACGACCCGGAGGTCTTCGAGATCGAGGGAGGCCGCGGAGGCGACCCGCCCCTGGATGAACACGTGGCGTGCGTGATCGTGCAGCATCCCAACGCGTTCGGGCTCCTCGAACCGGCGCGAGAGCTCTTCGACCGGGCCCACCGGGCGGGCGCGTACGCCGTACAGGTCTTCGACCCGCTGTCACTCGGCGTCCTCGCGCCGCCGGGGGAGCTCGGAGCCGACGTGGCCGTGGCCGAGGGGCAGCCGCTCGGCAGCCACCTGAACTTCGGCGGTCCGTATCTCGGCGTGATCGCCACCCGGATGGAGCACGTCCGGCGGCTCCCCGGCCGGATCGTGGGGGAGACCGTCGACGTCGATGGCCGTACGGGGTACGTCCTCACGTTGCAGGCGCGCGAGCAGCACATCCGGCGGGAGAAGGCCACGAGCAACATCTGCACGAACCAGACCTTGATGGCGATCGCCGCGACGGTCTACCTGGCCTGGCTCGGTCCCGAAGGGCTGGAGGAGCTCGGCCGGCGATGTGCCGCCAAGGCCGCGTACGCGGCCGAGCGCCTGACCGAGATCCGCGGGGTCGAGCCGCTGTTCGCCGGCGCGCCGTTCTTCAAGGAGTTCCCGGTCGTGCTGTCCCGGCCCGCCGCCCAGGTCCTGGGGGCGCTCGCCGAGCGCGGATACCTGGGTGGGGTGGCCCTGGAGGAGGCTGGGGGGCACGCTCTGCTGGTCGCCGTGACGGAACGCCGTACCCGCGAGGAGATCGATGGGTACGCGCTCGCGCTCGAGGAGGTCCTGTCGTGACGCGTGGGTCCAACAGCGGCGGGACCGAGAACCGGGTCGGGGCTCCCGTTCGGACCCACGGGCCGGCCGAACGCCAGGGGACGATCCACGACCTGTCTCGTCCCGGCCGGCGCGCGTTCAGCCTCCCGCCGCTCGACGTCCCCGAACGTGCCCTTCCCGGCGAACAGGTCCGCACGTCGCGCCCGGGCCTGCCCGAGGTCGCCGAACGCGACCTGGTCGGTCACTACACGCGGCTTTCGCAGCTCAACTACGGCGTGGACACCGGAGTGTATCCGCTCGGGTCGTGCTCCATGAAGTACAACCCGAAGCTCGCCGAGGTGGCCGCCCAGCTTCCGGGGTTCCAGCGGCTGCACCCGCTGCAGCCCGAGGACACGGTCCAGGGGGCGCTCGAGCTGATGTGGCGTCTCGAGCGGGCTCTGTGCGAGATCACGGGGATGGCCCGGGCGACGCTCCAGCCGCCGGCGGGGGCCTGCGGCGAGCTGACGGGCCTGTTGATCATGCGGGCGCACCACACGAGATCGGGGGCCCCCCGGCGCACGGTGGCGATCCCGGACTCGGCGCACGGGACGAACCCGGTGAGCGTTCGCCTGGCCGGATATGAGGCCGTACACGTTCCGAGCGACGCTCGCGGCCTGGTCGACGTCGGGCAGTTGGAGAAGCTCGTCGACGACGACCTGGCGGGGTTCATGTTGACCAACCCCAACACGCTCGGGCTGTTCGAGGAGGAGATCGAGCGCCTCACCGAGGTCGTCCACGGGGTGGGCGGCCTCGTCTACTACGACGGCGCGAACCTCAACGCGATCCTGGGCCGTACCCGGCCCGGCGACATGGGATTCGACATAGTGCACATCAACACCCACAAGACGTTCGCCACGCCGCACGGCGGTGGAGGGCCGGGAGCGGGTCCGGTCGGGGTGACGGACGAGCTCGTCCCGCTGCTGCCGGTTCCCCGGGTCGAACGCGACGCGTCCACCGGCCGGTTCCGGCTCGTCGACGACGAACCGGATTCGATCGGTCGGATGCACGGCTTCTTCGGCAACTTCTCCGTGCTGGTGCGGGCCTACGCGTACGTGTTCCTGCATGGGCGCGACGGGCTGGAGGAGGTGGCGGAGCGATCCGTGCTGAACGCCAACTACCTGGCCGCCGAGATCGCAAACGAGTTCCCGGCCGCGTATCCGCAGGGGCGGCCGATGCACGAATTCGTCGCCACGGCGCGGGCGCTCAAGGAGCGCACCGGGGTCCGCGCGCTCGACGTGGCCAAACGCCTGATCGATCTCGGCTACCACCCCTCGACGGTGTACTTCCCGCTCGTCGTCGAGGAGGCCTTGATGGTGGAGCCGACCGAGACCGAGAGCCGGGAAACGCTCGACGGGCTGGCCGAGGCGTTCCGCAGGGCCTACCGGGAGGCCCACCACGACCCACACACCCTGCGCGAGGCGCCCGTGACCACTCCGGTGCGCCGGCTCGACGAAGCGCGCGCGGCCCGGCACCTCAAGCTGCGCTGGGAAGCCCCGGACTAGTCCGTCCGGGGCGTCCCCGGCTCAAGTCGCCCGAGCGCCCCGCCGATACCTGGAGCGACACACAGGGTCGGTCCCGAACGGGCAAACCACCGGCGACGGTGGGGCGCAAAGCTCCCGGGCCTCAGGCGATTCCGGAGGCGGCCGAGCTGCCGAAGGACCCGAGCCCCCGACGGGCTCGATCCCACGGGACCCGGAGGTCGGGCAGCTCGAATGGACGTTCTCTCCAGGAGCCGGCCGAAGCGGCGGGTCGTGACGCTGGTCCTGGCGGGTCTGATGGTGACCGGGCTGGTTGGTGCCCGTGCGGACGCGAACGCGGACGAACGCGAGGGACGACGCCGCCACATGTTGGCGCTGACGAACGACGATCG
>DATHVC010000218.1:0-7965 GCA_035461565.1 Actinomycetota bacterium | reverse complement strand
CGTGGGCTCCCGCGCTGCCGAGCGGGTATTGCCGGACGGGCAGCTTCACCAGGTCGACGCCGGGGAACTGCGCCGCGTGCTCTCGGACGTAGAAGACAACCTTCTCCGGGACGTCGATCGCCACCGGGATCGGGGTGAACTGGTAGTAGCGCGGGTCGTCGAGCCGCGCCCCGAGCTCGGCCGCCGGGATCTCGAGGATCTGCGAGAGCTTGTAGAGGACCTCCTCCGTGTCCTCGCCGACGACCTGGCGGTTGATCGTGAGGACCAGGCTCTGCCGGCTCTTGACGAGCGGCTCGCCCTGCGCGTCCAGGATGAGACCTCGCTCCGCTGGGGTCTCGATCAGGCGGACCGCGTTGTTGGACGCCGCCCGTCGATTGTCCTCGGCCGCGAGCACCTGGAGGAACCACAATCGCGTGGTCAACGCCGCGAACATCGCCAGCACCAGGAACGAGAGCACCTTCAGACGAGCGCCCGTGCGGCCTTCGGTCATCGCGGGCTCACCACCGCACCACCCGGCGCGAGCGCGACCCCTCGGCGGCTCGGCGGAGGATCGGGAACACGAGGGGCGTCAAGATCGCGTTGTACACGGCCGAGAGCGCGGCGGCCCGAAGCAGGTACAGCCACCCGGTGTCGAGCTGGCCCAGCAGGAACGTCACGACCCCGTAGAACAGGACCCCGCCGAAGGTCCCGGTAGCCACGAGCACGACCGGCAGGACCGGCGAGGGGCTGACGATGAACTGCCGGAGCATGCCGACCGCATACCCCAGCACCGTCAGCGTCAGCGCCGTGATGCCTTTCGGCTGGTTCAGGAGGAAGTCCTGCGCCATCCCGCCGATGAACCCCACCGCGGCGCCGGAGGCCGGCCCCTCCATCACGCCGAACGCGATCGTCAGCAGGTACATCAGCTCTGGGCGGGCGCCGAGCAGCCGGATGTCCGAGAACACGGTCGTCTGCAGGAGCAGCGCCGTGACCACGACGGCGGCGAGGAGCAACGTGCGGCGCACAGAACCTCAGGCTAGCTCCGCCCACTCGACAGCACCACCAGGACCAGGTTCAAGGTGGAGAAGTCGACGGCGGGACGAACGGTGACGAACTTCTGGAGGGCGTTGTCCTCCGAGATCACCCTCGACACCGTCCCGATCAGGATGTTCGGCGGGTACAGACTCTGGGCCTCCCCGCCGAGCAGCCGGTAGCCGGCGGTCACGACGTGTTCGTTCGGCTGCACGATGGCGTCGGCCCGAACCAGGTCCATGGTGAGGTCGCCCTGCCCCTGGCCCTCGAGCAGCCCGCTCTCTCCGGAGACGTCCAGCCGCCCGGCCACCGCCGAGTCGGGGTCGATGATCAGCCGAACCACCGCCGCGCTCGGCGTCACTCGGATCACGTGGCCGACCAGCCCGGCGGCCGCCACCACCGGCATGTCGACCTCGACGCCGTCGGACGAGCCCTTGTCGATCGTGACCGTCCACTCGAAGTTCGAGACGGCGTTCGCGACGACGTGGCCGGCCGTGGTCTCCACCCGCGGGCCGAGGCTCTCGTCCAGGTCGAGCAGGTCCTCGAGTTGTTGGATGTAGGTCCGGTCGGCCAGCTCCGTGCTGCGCTCCTGCTGGAGCTGCGCGATGGTCTCCTTGTATTGCTCGTTCTCGCGCCGGATCGCCGGCAGGTGCACGAGCGTCGAGAAGAAGTTGCCGACCGGGCGGGTGACCTTCGACACGGCCTCCTGCAGCGGCGTGATCACGGTCAACGTCGCGTCGCCGGCGGCCGCGAGCGGCCCCGTGTCGCCGCCCCGGTAGTCGATCGTGATCGTGATCAGCGACGCCGAAACCAGGGAGACCACCAGGAGCCGGGTGCTCCGCGCTCGGTTCCGCAGCGCCACCGGCGCGTCACCTCCGGGACGGGCTCACCAGAACCCGCTGGAGCACCTCGAACTCCTCCAGGCACTTGCCGGACCCGATCGCCACCGAAGAGAGCGGGCTCTCCGCGATGTGGACCGGCATCCCGGTCTCGTGCCGCAGGCGCTTGTCGAGGCCTCGCAGCAGCGCGCCGCCACCGGTAAGGACGATGCCTTTGTGCATGATGTCGCCGGCGAGCTCGGGAGGCGTGCGGTCGAGGGTCGCCTTGATCGAGTCGATGATCGACGTGACCGGCTCCTCGATCGCCGTGCGGATCTCGCCGTCGGTGATCTGGATCGTCTTGGGCAGGCCCGACACGAGGTCGCGGCCGGGGATCTCGGCGATGAGCTCCTCCTGCATCGGATACACCGACGCGATGGCGAGCTTCATCGCCTCGGCGGTGCGTTCGCCGAGCAGGAGCGAGTATTCCTTCTTCACGTGCATGATGATCGCCTCGTCCAGTTCGTCACCGCCGATCCGCAGCGAGGTCGACGTGACGATGCCGCCGAGCGAGATCACGGCAACCTCGGTCGTGCCGCCCCCGATGTCCACGATCATGTTGCCGCTCGGTTCGTGGATCGGCAGGCCAGCGCCGATCGCGGCGGCCATCGGCTCTTCGATGATGTAGGCGCGGCGCGCGCCGGCGGCGATGGTGGCTTCCTCGACGGCGCGCTGCTCCACCCCGGTGATGCCGCTCGGGACACACACCACGACGCGGGGCTTCGCCAGGACGCGGCGTTTGTGCACGCGCTGGATGAAGTAACGCAGCATCTTCTCGGTGACGTCGAAGTCGGCGATCACGCCGTCTTTGAGTGGACGCACGGCTTGGATGTGTGACGGCGTGCGTCCGATCATCCGCTTGGCCTCGTTGCCGACCGCGAGGATAGCGCCCGTCAACGTGTTGATGGCCACGACCGAGGGTTCGTTCAGCACGATCCCGTTGCGCCGCACGTAGACGAGCGTGTTTGCGGTCCCCAGGTCGACGGCCATGTCCTGCCCCAGGAACCCGAAGACCCCGTCGCCGCCCGTGCTTCGGCGGCCCGGGGATGCGGGAAGTTTGCGCTGAACCCTCTCGGCCATAGGTTCGCGCCCTTTCTACCGGACCCTCAAGGGGGTGGCAACTCTCGACGGTCGGTTGAGGAGAGGTGAGACTTGAGCATGCCCCTGACCTGCGGTTTCGGAACCCCTCGACAGTCGGGATAGGGTTCGTCGACCCGAGATGGAGGGGGTTGTCTCCCTGAACGTCGCCGTCGTGCTCCCAGGTCAAGGTTCACAGTTCGTCGGCATGGCCGACCCGTGGATCGGTCACCATGCGGCAAGCGACGTGCTCGAGGAAGCGTCGAGCGCGATGGGACTCGACCTGGTGGAGGCCTGCCGCGACCAGGCGGCGCTCGCAAGGACCGAGATGGTGCAACCGGCGATGCTCGCCCTGGACGTTGCGGCCTTTCGCGCGTTCGAAGCGACGGGGGTGGCGGTGGCCGGCGTCGCCGGGCACTCGCTGGGCGAGTTCGCCGCCCTGGTGGCGGCGGGGGTCCTCGAGCTGCGTGAAGCGCTGGAGATGGTGCTGGTCCGGGGCCGGGCCATGCAGGCCGCCGGTGACGAACGGCCCGGCACGATGACGGCGCTCCTGGGCGTCGGCGCCGAGGACGCCGCGGCCCTGTGCGACGAGGCACGGGGGGCCGACGTCCTGGTGGTGGCGAACGAGAACTCGCCGCAGCAGGTCGTGATCAGCGGAAGCGTCCCCGCCGTCGAACGGGCCGAGAGCCTCGCCGCCGGACGAAGGATCCGCACGGTGCGGCTCGACGTCGCCGGAGCCTTCCACTCGGCGTTGATGGAGCCCGCGGTCGAGCCGCTCTCGGTCGCCATCGACGCGGCGACGTTCTCCCCGCCGCGGTTCCCCGTCGCCGCGAACGTCACCGGCGAGCTCGTGCGAGACCCCGCCATGCTTCGCGACCTCCTCAAACTCCACGTGGTGTCTGCGGTGCGCTGGGAGCGGTGCGCCCGGGCCCTCGCCGGGATCGGTGTGGAGGCGTTCGTCGAGACCGGACCCGGCGACGTGCTGACGAAGCTCGCCAAACGGGCGACCCCCGTGGTCCGCGCGTTCGCTGTCGGAACTCCGGAGCGGGCCGCCGAGGTCGCCGTCGAGCTGGGCTGACCGCTCGACCACGCTGCGCGGGAGCGAAGCGGTCGAGATCGCGTCTCGTTCGTCCGGGTCCGTCCGGCGTTATCCTCGACCCCTCGACGAGGGGCGGCCGCCCGGCCGCTCGGGAGGGGATCATGAGCGCGCAGCGCCACGCGGTCGTGGCCGGGGTCGGATCGGTGCTCCCCGACCGGGTCGTGCCGAACGCGGAGTTCGAGGACCTGGTGGACACCAGCGACGAATGGATCCGCGACCGGACCGGAATCGGCGAGCGCCACTTCGCCTCGGACGGTGAGACCACCTCGGACCTCGCCGTCGAGGCCGCTCGGCGGGCGATGGAATCCGCCGGCGTCGCACCCGAACAGCTCGATCTGATCGTCTGCGCCACGCTCACCCCCGACACGCCCATCCCCGCCGCGGCGGTCTGGGTCCAGCGCAAGCTCGGCGTGGGGGCGCCGGCCTTCGACGTGAACGCGGCGTGCGCCGGGTTCTCCTACGGGTTGTCCACCGGGACGGCGTTCATCCGGTCGGGCCAGGCGGAGACCGTCCTCGTGATCGGCGCCGAGATCCTGTCGCGCGTGATGGACTTCACCGACCGGACGACCTGTGTGTTGTTCGGCGACGGCGCCGGCGCAGTCGTGCTTCGCCCGGCCGACGCCCCCGGGATCCTGGGTTCGGTGCTCGGCGCCGACGGCACGGCCACCGACTTGTTGGCCATCCCGGCGGGCGGCTCGGCCCGGCCGGCCTCCCACGAGACCGTGGACGCCGGCGAGCACTCGATCCGGATGCCCCGGGGGCGAGACGTGTTCAAACGGGCCGTGGTGGAGATGGCCGGTGCCTGCCGCGAGCTCCTGGAGAAGTCCGGGTACACCCCCGACGACGTGTCCCTGCTCATTCCCCATCAGGCCAACGCCCGGATCATGATCGCGGTGGCCGAGCGGCTGGGGATCGGCTCGGACCGCGCCGTGATCGACGTCGAGACCGTCGGCAACACGTCGGCGGCCTCGATCCCGATCGCGCTCGACCGCGCGTGGCGGGCCGGACGGATCTCCGAGGGGGATCTGGTCCTCCTGACCTCGTTCGGCGCCGGACTGGCCTGGGGGGCCAACCTCATCCGGTGGACGGAACCGGCGGCGACGTGAGCCGACCCGAGCCGAAGGTCGCGGTCGTCACCGGCGGGTCTCGCGGAATCGGCCGCGCGTGCGCCGAAGTCCTGGCCGCCGACGGCTGGCGGGTCGGCATCGGCTATCGAACCAGCGACACCGACGCCAAGGAGACGCTCGAGGCGATCGAGAGCGCGGGCGGCGAGGCCGCGATCGTGCATCTCGACACGCTCGACGAAGGGTCCGTCAACGAAGCCTTCAAACAGGTCGCCGTGACGCTCGGGGCCGTAACCGGTCTGGTCAACAACGCGGGGTACTCGAAGGACGGGCTCCTGATCACCTACGACATGGAGGCGTTCGCCCGCACGATGGACACGAACGTTCGCGGCGCGTACCTGTCCAGTCGCGCGGCGCTCCGCGGGATGTTGCGCGCCCGCTGGGGCCGGATCGTGAACCTGTCCTCGGCGGTGGCCATCCGCGGAAACGCCGGGCAGACGGCCTACGCAGCGTCGAAGTCCGCCCTCGTCGGCATCACGAAGTCCCTCGCCCGCGAGGTCGGGGCGAAGGGGATCACGGTCAACGCCGTCTGCCCAGGCCTGCTCGACACCGAGATGACGTCCCATCTCACCGAAGAGGCGCGGGCGTTCTACCTCGAACAGACGCCGATCCGTCGAGCGGCGCGGCTCGACGAGGTCTCGTCGGTGGTGCGGTTCCTCATGTCCGAGGAGGCGTCGTACGTGAACGGTGTCGTCCTGCCGATCGACGGGGGCCTCACCGCGTAGACGGGACGGGCGGCGCACTGACGGCGGCGTCCCGACCCCCTAGCATGGGCCGGCGCACCGGGGGGAGACAGGAGGAGTGTGATGGACAAGGCAGAGATCGAGGCCCGGGTCCGCAAGGTCCTGGCCGAGCAGCTCGCGGTGGACGAGTCACAGGTCGTCCCCGACGCGCGGTTCGCGGAGGACCTGAACGCGGACTCCCTCGACCTCGTCGAGGCGGTTCTCGCCCTCGAGGAGGAGTGGAGCATCGACATCCCCGAGGAGGAGATGGAGGGCGTGAAGACGGTCGGACAGGCCGTGGCCCTCGTCGAGAAGAAGCTGGGACTGTCCTGAGGGAGGCCATGGCGGACCCTCGGCCGAAGGTCGTCGTCACCGGGATCGGTCCGGTCACGCCCGTCGGCACGGGCGTGGACGAGTTCTGGGCCGGGCTGACCTCGGGCCGAAACGGCATCCGCCGGATCACCGCATTCGAGATCGACGATCTTCCCGTGAAGGTGGCGGGCGAGGTTCCGGACTTCGAGCCCAGCCCCTGGCTGGATCCCAAAGAGATCCGGCGCACCGACCGATTCGTCCATTTCGCCATGGCCGCGGCCGCGCTCGCCTGGGACGACGCCGGCCGGCCGGAGGTCCCCGCGGAACGCGGCGGCGTCGTCTTCGCGACCGGCATCGGCGGGATCGCTACGCTCCTCACCCAGCACAAGGTGCTCCTGGACAAGGGGCCCGGACGCGTTTCGCCGTTCATGGTGCCCGCGCTCATGGCGAACGCCGCGAGCGGTCACATCGCGATGCGCTACGGGCTCACGGGGCCGAACCTGTGCACGGTCTCGGCGTGCTCCTCGGCGAACCACGCCATCGGCGAGGCCGCGCGGTACATCCGGGACGGCTACGTGGACGTCGTCATCGCCGGGGGTTCGGAGGCCGCCACGCTCCCCCTGACCGTTGCCGCGTTCGCGCAGATGACGGCGCTCACGAAGAACCCCGACCCCGAGACCGCCTCTCGCCCCTTCGACAGGGCGCGAGACGGGTTCGTTCTCTCCGAAGGCGCCTGCGCGCTCATCCTCGAGTCGGAGGACCACGCGCGCGCCCGCGGCGCCCGCGTCTACTGCGAGGTGGCCGGCTACGGCGCCTCCGACGACGCGTTCCACATCACCGCGCCGGACCCGAAAGGTTCGGGAGCCGCGCTCGCCATGACGTGGGCCCTCCGCGACGCCGGCGAGGAGCCGTCGGCGGTGTCGTACGTCAACGCGCACGGCACGTCCACGCCACTCAACGACGCCGCCGAGACCGCCGCCATCAAGGCCGTGCTCGGCGACCAGGTCGCCCACCGCGTGCCGGTCTCCTCAACGAAATCCATGACCGGCCACATGTTGGGAGCCGCCGGCGCGGTCGAGGCCGCCGCCTGCGCCCTGGCCATCGACACCGGCCTGGTTCCGCCGACGATCCACTACGACACGCCGGATCCCGACTGTGACCTCGACTGCGTGCCGAACGAGGCGCGGCGGGCCAAGGTCCGGTTCGCCCTGTCGAACTCGTTCGGGTTCGGCGGTCACAACGCCGTCCTGGCGTTCCGGTCGCCGAGCTGACCGATCAGCGCTCGGGCTGGACGCGCCGATAGAACCGAGCGCCGTCGAACGTGGCTCGGTGGGTTGCGCCGGCGATCTCCCAGTCGAACCGAACGCGATCGGGCGACCACCGGTCTCCGACGCGGAACCATTCGTCGTCGACCGGCGTGAGCTCGCGTTCGGGATCCCAGCCGAGGGGGTCGCCCGTCCGCGCCAGCCACAACCGGCCCCGTCGGAGGAAGACCCGGAAGCCCGGCTCCCACGGGTTCCACGATGAATAGCGGCCCGGGAACCGGCTCCACCCGGCGGGAGCGTCGGCGTCGGTCGCCGGGTCGGCCCCCTGCCGCCGGAGCCATCGTGGCCCCCAGAACACGCCGACGATGGCCCCCTCATCGCGGATGAACCGGACGGAGAACCGTTCCAGCTCTGGGTGGTCCACGGCGTACGTGTCGTCGGCGTCCATCGCCACCAACCCGCCCTCGCTCGCCCCCG
>DATHVC010000217.1:0-10967 GCA_035461565.1 Actinomycetota bacterium | reverse complement strand
GAGCGCCGGCGGTCGCCAACTCGGGGGGAGCGGTCGCCGGTTGTGAGGGCGGCTCCGTTCGCGGGGCCGCCCTCCACCACGCCGGCGTCCGGCAGGGCGCGAGAGGCGGTCTCCTATGATGGGCGCGATGTCACCCAGGTTGCGACTGTTGACGGCCGGGGAGTCGCACGGGCAGGGGCTGGTCGGAATCCTCGAGGGCCTCCCCGCCGGCATCCCCGTCTCGCCCAAGGCGATCGGGGACGAGCTCGCGCGTCGGCGGCTTGGGCACGGACGCAGCGGCCGCCAGAAGCTCGAGGCCGACTCGCTCAAGATCCTGGCCGGGGTTCGGCACGGTCGAACGCTCGGCAGCCCGGTGGCGCTCACGATCGAGAACGCGGAGTGGGAGCAGAAGTACCGCGAGCTCATGGGCGTGGAGGGCGAGATCGACCCGGCCGACAAGCTGGCGCGGCCCCGCCCCGGGCACGCCGACCTAGCCGGCGCGTTGAAGTACGGGTTCGACGACGTCCGCAACGTGCTCGAACGGGCGAGCGCGCGAGAGACGGCGGCCCGGGTGGCGCTCGGCGCCTTGTGCAAGGCGCTGCTGGGCGAGCTCGGCATCCAGGTGGTCTCCCACGTCGTCCGGATCGGCTCGGTCGCCACGCGCTCGCGGAAGTTGCCCGGCCCGGGCGACGTCGAGGTCGTGGACGCGTCGCCGGTCCGGTGCCTGGACGAGGACGCGAGCGCCCGTATGGTGGCCGAGATCGACCGCGTCCGAAAGGCCAAGGACACGCTCGGCGGCGTGTTCGAGGTGGTCGCCTACGGCTGCCCGCCGGGCCTCGGCTCGCATGTCCAGTACGACCGCAAGCTCGACGCCCGGCTCGCGCTGGCGTTGATGAGCATCCAATCCGTCAAGGGGGTCGAGGTGGGGGACGGGTTCGCGTCGGCGGCCCGGGTGGGATCCAAGGCGCACGACGAGATCTTCCGCGAGCTCCGCCGGCCCACGGCCAGGGCCGGGGGCATCGAGGGCGGGATGAGCACGGGTCAGCCGATCCGGGTCCGCGCGGCCATGAAGCCGTTCTCGACCGTGCCCCGGCCGCTTCGGACGGTCGACCTGGCGACCGGCGCGGAGGCGGTGGCGATCACCCAGCGCACCGACACCTGTGCCGTACCCGCCGGCGCCGTCGTCGGGGAAGCCGTGGTCGCGCACGTCCTGGCCGACGCGGCCTTGGAGAAGTTCGGGGGCGACTCGCTCGTCGAGACCCGGCGGAACCTGGACACGTTCGTCGCGGGGCTGCCGTGATCGTGTACCTGGTCGGCATGCCCGGCTCGGGCAAGTCCACCGTGGGGCCGGAGCTCGCCCGCCGGCTGGACGTCCCGTATGTCGAGCTCGACGCAGAGATCGAGCGAGCGGCCGGAGCCCGCGTCACCGACATCTTCGAGCGAGAGGGGGAGGCCCGCTTCCGCGAGCTCGAGGCGGCCGCGCTCGTCGAGGCGGCGGAGAACGATCCGTCGGTGGTGTCCTGCGGCGGCGGCGTGGTGCTCGAGCCCGCGAACCGCGTGACCCTTCGCGCCACCGGCGAGGTGGTCTTCCTGTGGGTCCCCCTGGAGGTGCTGCGCGAACGGGTCGCACCCGCGGAGGACCGTCCCCTGATCCGGACCGAAGGCGACCTGGAACGCCTGTACCGGGATCGCGAGCCGCTGTACCGGGAGTTCGCGGCGCACGTCGTGGACGCGAGCGGTCCGCCAGAGCAGGTGGCCGGTGCCATCGAAGGGGAGCTGTTGCGGTGGAGCGGGTGACGGTCGACGTCCCGGGCCGCGCCTACGAGGTCGCGGTGGGATCTGGCCTGCTCGAAGACGCCGGGGCCCACCTGCCGCGGGTGCCGGGCGCCGAACGCGCCTTCGTCATCTGCGACCCGATCGTCGGCGAGCGCTACCTCGAGCCGCTCGCTCGAGGTCTCGCAGCCGGCGGGCTGCCCGCGGTCCACCTGCGGGTCCCGTCCGGCGAGGAAGCGAAGACATTCCATACGGCGACGGCGCTCCTTCGTCAGCTCGCGTCCCAGGAAGCACATCGGGACGACCTCGTGGTGGCGCTCGGAGGGGGCGCGGTCGGCGATCTCAGCGGGTTCGTCGCGGCCACGTACATGCGGGGGGTCTCGTTCGTCCCCGTGCCAACCACGCTCACCGCGCAGGTCGACGCCGCCATCGGGGGCAAGACCGCGGTCAACCTGCCCGAAGGCAAGAACCTGGTGGGGGCGTTCCACCAGCCGCTCGCGGTGCTGGCCGACGTGTCGACGCTGGCCACGGTGCCCGAACGAGAGTTCCGCTCCGGGCTCGCCGAGGTGGCGAAATACGGGCTCACGCTCGACCTCGAGCTGCTGGATCGACTGGAGGCCGATCCCGGTCCGGTGCTCTCGCGCGAGCCGGAGGTGATGGAGGACCTGGTCGTTCGCTGCGTTCGCGCCAAGGCCGGCGTCGTGGCTCGGGACGAACGCGACACCGGCCGGCGACTCATCCTGAACTACGGGCACACCCTCGGTCACGCGCTGGAGCGCCTGGACGCGTTCGCCGGCCGTTCCCACGGGGAGGCCGTCTCGATCGGCATGGTCTTCGCGGCGCGACTGGCCGAGGCGGAGGGCCTCGCCGCGCCCGGGCTCGCCGCGAGGCACGTCCGCCTGCTGAGCTCGTTGGGGCTCGAGACCCACGGCGGGCTCCCCGACGCCGGCGAGGTCCTGGCCGCGATGAAGATGGACAAGAAGTACCGGGGCGGCATCCGGCTCGTCCTGCTCGAGGACGTGGGCCGGCCCACGGTGGTCGACACCGTCTCGGAAGATCGCCTGCGGGCGGTGCTGGAGGAGATGGGGGGCCGCTGATGCGGGTGTTGTTCCTGTTCGGACCGAACCTCGGCGCCCTCGGGACACGTGAGCCGGAGCGGTACGGGACGCAGACGCTCGAGGAGATCATGGCCGAGGTGGCCGAGCGGGCCGGGGGGCTCGGTCACGAGACGGCCTGGCGCCAGTCCGATCACGAAGGCGAGTTCCTCGGGTGGGTCGGGAACGCGGCCTCGGAGGGGTGGGAGGCCCTGGTCGTGAACGCCGGAGCGTGGACCCACTACTCCCATGCGTTACGCGACGCCATCGAGGCAACGCCGCTCCCGGCGATCGAGGTCCACATGACCAACATCTACGCGCGCGAGGAGTTCCGGCGCCGTTCGGTGATCTCCGAGGTCTGCCGGGTCGTGATCGCGGGCGCCGGGGCGGGTGGGTATCACCTGGCGCTCGAGGCGCTGCCGTGGATCACGGGCTGAGGCGCATCCGCCTGGCCGAGCGCCTTGGCGAGCTCGGGGTCGACGCGTTCGTGGTGACCCGCCTCCCGAACGTCCGCTACCTGACCGGCTTCACCGGCTCGAACGCCCAGGTGCTCGTGGCAAGCCAGGGGCGGAGCGTGCTGTTCACCGACGGCCGGTACGAGGAGCAGTCCCGGCGCGAGGTGCCCGACGTGGAACGTGTGATCTACCTGGACGGCTTCCCGCCGGTCGAGGGGCCGGTCGCGGCGCTGGGCTCCCCCGCCGTGGGCTTCGAGGCCGACGGCGTGACGTATCGCTTCGCCGAACGGCTGCGCGAGCGCCTGAAGGGGACCGAGCTGATCCCGCTCGGCCCCGAGGTCGAGCGGTTGCGCCGGGTCAAGGACCCCGAGGAGCGAGAGCGGATCGCGGGGGCTCAGGAGGCCACCGACGTCGCGTTCGAACGCGTCGTGCTGGGCGGCGGCCTCCGCGAAGGCCTCACCGAACGGGAGGCGGCGTTCGCGCTCGAGCTGGAGATGCGCCGCGCCGGAGCCGACGACCGCGCGTTCGAGTCGATCGTCGCGTTCGGGGAGAACGCGGCCGAGCCGCACCACGAACCCTCGGACCGCCCGCTCCGGCGGGGCGACATCGTGAAGTGCGACTTCGGCGCGCTGCTCGGCGGCTACCACACGGACATGACGCGCACGGTCGCGTTCGGCGACCCTGGCGCGCGGCTGCGCGAGGTGCGGGACCTGGTCGCCGTGGCGCAGCGGGCCGGGATCGAGGCCGTTCGACCCGGGGCGGCCGTGGCCGAGATCGACCGCGCCGCCCGGGAGGTCATCGAGGAGGCGGGCCTGGGGCGCGAGTTCCCGCACGGCCTCGGCCACGGGGTCGGGCTCGAGATCCACGAGGAGCCTCGACTGCGGTGGGACGGAACCGATGACGTGCCGGAGGGGGCGGTCGTCACGATCGAACCCGGCGTGTACATTCCCGGGCTCGGAGGCGTCCGGATCGAAGACGTGGTCGAGGTGACCGCCGGTGGAGGCCGCCCGATCGCCCGGTCGACCAAGGAGTTGGTGGTGTTGTGAGCGTCTCCACGAACGATCTGAAGAACGGCATGACGCTGGATCTGGACGGGACCCTGTTCCAGGTGGTCGAGTTCCAGCACGTCAAACCCGGCAAAGGCGGGGCGTTCGTCCGGACGAAGCTGCGCAACCTGAAGACGGGCGGCGTGGTCGAGCGGACGTTCAACGCCGGCGTGAAGGTCGGCCTGGCCATCGTGGAGCGCAAGGAGATGCAATACCTCTATCGGGACGGCGCCCATCTCACCTTCATGGATCTCGAGAGCTACGAGCAGATCGCGGTCGAGGCGGAGGTCGTCGGCGACCTCGCCAGCTACCTCGCCGAAGGCTCCAGCGCGCAGGTGTCGGTCCACCAGGGGGTGCCGATCGGCGTGGAGCTGCCGGCCTCGGTGGCGCTCACCGTGATCCAGACCCAGCCCGCCGTCCGCGGCGACACGAAGACCAACACCCTCAAGCCGGCGACGCTCGAGACCGGGTATATCGCCCAGGTCCCGCTCTTCGTCGAAGAGGGCGAACGCGTCAAGGTGGACACGCGCACGGGTCAGTACATCGAGCGGGTGAAGTAGCCCGATGGCGTCGCGGCGCGAGGCGCGCCGCCAGGCCATCGACGTCCTGTTCCAGGCCGACGTCACCGGGCGGGATCCTCGCGAGGTCCTCGGCGAGTGGCTCGAGGCGGGGGAGCGGTTGCCGGGGTTCGCCCGCGAGCTCATCGAGGGCGTGGCCGCCAACCGCGACGAGATCGACGCGACGCTCGCTTCCCATGCCGAACACTGGACGGTGGACCGGATGGCCACCCTGGACCGGAACATCCTCCGCGTCGCGTGTTTCGAGCTCCTCCACCGGCCCGACGTACCGCCCGGCGTCGTCGTGAACGAGGCCGTCGAGGCCGCCAAGGAGCTCTCGACCGAGGAGTCGGGCCGGTTCGTGAACGGGGTCCTCGGGACGATCGCCGACCGTCCATGAGCATGCTACAGTATGCTCATGTTGGAACGGCGGCTTCAGATCCTGATCGACGACGAGCGGTACGGACGGCTCCTCGCACGAGCGCGGGAACGCAACTTGTCGGTCGCCGCGGTCGTCCGCGAGGCGATCGACGCGTCGATTCCCGCCTCGGCCGCGTCGCGGGCGGCGGCCGCCCGTACCGTGCTGTCGGCGGTCCCGATGCCGGTCCCCGCGCCAGATGACCTCCGCGCGGAGCTGGACGAGCTTCGGGCACGTGGGACGTGATCGTCCTCGACACCACCGTGTTGGTGTATGCAGTGGGGGACGATCACGAGCTGCGCGAGCCCGGTCGTCGACTGGTCGAGGCGCTCGGCGACGGGAGGGTCCAGGCGACGACCACCGCGGAGGTCATCCAGGAGTTCGTCCACGTCCGGGCGCGCCGGCGGGATCGAAGAGACGCCGCTCGGCTCGGTGAAGCCTTCGCCGAACTCCTGTCGCCCCTGCTCACCGTGGACCGTGACGACCTTCGGGCTGGGCTCGAGCTGTTCAGGCGCAACGCGAGGCTCGGTGCGTTCGACGCCGTCCTCGCCGCCGCGGCGCTCGAGCGCGATGCCGCGGCGCTCGTCTCGGCGGACGCGGCCTTCGGGTCGGTTCGAGACCTGCCGTTCGTCCACCTGGGCTCATCCGGACTCGCCCGCCTCACCGGCGAATAGCGGCGCCGGGGGTTATTCCGTCGTCGGGGGTTATTCGGTCGTCTCGGCCTTGCGCTCGGCGCGGGGTTCGGTGTCGTCGGAGGTCCCGGCTTCCTCGGAGTCCGCAGCGCCTTCGGAGATGCCCTTCTTGAACTCGGAGGTGGACTTGCCGACCGAACGAGCCAGCTCGGGGAGCTTCTTGGCCCCGAACAACAGGACCAGCACGACCGCGACCACGATCCACTCGGGACCCGGGCTGTAGGCGACCATGTCCTCCACCCTTTCCTCGTCCGGCCGACCGGACGGCTCCGACCTCTTAGTGTAGGGGTTCGGCCGGCCGTTTGGGGGTCCGCTCCGTGCCGCGACCGTCCGATCCTTGCCGCGCCCGCGTGGCGTGAGTATCCTGCACGCGGCCTTCCCCTTTAAGTCCGGTCCCGTGAGGCCGGGAAGGGAGCACCAGGATGTTCGGCGACCACGACGCCCTGCCGCGCGCGCGGCCGGGCGTTTCTTCTTTGCGCCGATGGGGGCCTCGATGAGCGCCGGGCGGCTGATGGACGAGTCCGAGGTGCGGCGGGCCCTGACACGTATCGCGCATGAGATCCTCGAGCGCAACCGCGGGGCGCGAGACCTCGCGCTGGTCGGGATCGCGGCGCGCGGCGACGACCTCGCGCGGCGGCTCGTCTCCGAGATCGAGCGGATCGAGGGCACCTCGCCGCCGGTGGGCGTCCTCGACATCACGTTCTACCGCGACGACATCGGGATGCGGTCCGAGGCACCCGAGGTCCACGAGACCCGCATCGACTTCGACATCACGGGCCGGACGGTCGTGCTGGTGGACGACGTGTTGTTCACGGGCCGGACGATCCGATCGGCCATGGACGCGTTGGTGGACTTCGGTCGGCCGACCGCGATCCAACTCGCGGTGCTGGTGGATCGGGGCCACCGAGAGCTCCCGATCCGTGCCGACTTCGTCGGCAAGAACGTGCCGACCCGAAAGGACCAGGAGGTACGAGTGTCGCTGAGGGAAATGGACGGCGAAGACGCGGTCACCGTCGAGGAGCCGGCCGGCGTCATCCCCGACGGTTCGGGAGATCGAACGAAGGACGGGCGCCCATGAACAGACACCTGCTGTCGATCCACGACGTCACCTCCGACGACATCGTGCGCATCCTCGACACCGCGGAGTCGTTCCGCGAGGTCGGCACCCGCGTGATCAAGAAGGTTCCGGCCTTGCGCGGACGGACCGTCGTGAACCTGTTCTACGAGAACTCGACCCGGACGAGGATCAGCTTCGAGCTCGCGGCCAAACGCCTGTCGGCCGACGTCATCAACTTCTCGACCGGGGGCTCGAGCGTGGCGAAGGGGGAGAGCCTGAAGGACACGGCGCTCACGTTGCAGGCCATGGGCGCGGACGCCATCGTGATCCGCCATTCGTCCAGCGGCTCGCCCCTGACGCTTACGAAGTGGGTTCGGGGAAGCGTCCTGAACGCCGGCGACGGCACCCACGAACACCCCACGCAGGCGCTGCTGGACCTGTACACGATGCGCGAGCGGCTGGGCCGCCTGGAGGGGCTGCGCGTGGCGATCGTGGGCGACGTGTTGCACTCGCGGGTGGCCCGGTCCTTGTCCTTCGCCCTGGTGAAGATGGGGGCGGACGCCACGCTCGTCGGCCCGCCCACGCTCATCCCGGCCGACGCCCCCGCGTGGGGGGTCCACGTCTCCTACGACCTCGAATCCGTCCTGCCGAAGCTCGACGTCTGTTACCTGCTGCGCGTTCAACGCGAACGGCAGCGCCAGCAGTACTTCCCGAGCGTTCGGGAGTACTCGCGGCTGTTTGGACTGAGCGCCGCACGCGTCGGGATGTTGCCGGAAAGGTCGCTGATCATGCACCCGGGCCCGATGAACCGTGGGGTCGAGATCGACAGCGACGTCGCCGACCTGCCCCAGGCCGTGATCGAGGAGCAGGTCACGAACGGCATCGCCGTCCGGATGGCGCTCCTGTACCTCCTCCTCGGAGGGAGCCGCTCCGACGGTGAACAGGCCACCGCGGCGGCCGGAGCGCCGAGCGGGGGAGGGGAGGCGGTGTGAGCGAGCGCTTCTTGATCCGCGGCGCGCGGGTGGTCGACCCGGCCGCCGGCCGCGACGAGACCGCCGACGTCCTGGTGACGGACGGCGTCGTGGGCTCGCCCGACGGCGCCTCCGCCGGGGCGACGGTTCTGGATGCCGACGGGCTCGTGCTGTCCCCGGGCCTGGTCGATCCCCACACCCACCTCCGGGAGCCGGGCCGCGAGGACAAGGAGACCGTCGAGACGGGATGTCGAGCCGCCGCCGTGGGCGGCTTCACCGCGGTCTCGCCGATGGCCAACACCGACCCCGTGGCCGATCACGCCGGGGTGATCCACGAGGTGCGCGACCTCGGGATCCGGGCGGGACTGTGCGACGTGTTCCCGGTGGGCGCGATCACGAAGGGCCTCCAGGGCGAAGCCATGGCCGAGATCGGAGAGATGGTCGAGGCGGGCGTGCGGGTGTTCAGCGACGACGGCCGAGCGGTGGGCGACGCCCGCCTGCTCCGCAACGCGCTCACGTACGCCCGCGCGTTCGACGACGTCGTGATGGCCGAACACTGCGAGGACCCCTCGCTCACCGAAGGCGGCCAGATGCACGAGGGGTATCACTCGTATTCGCTCGGCCTGGCCGGCCGGCCGCGCGAGTCCGAGGAGATCGTGGTGGCCCGCGACCTCGCCGTGGCCAAGCTCACCGGAGGGCGTCTTCACCTGCTCCACCTGTCGTCGGCGGGATCGATCGACCTCGTCCGGCGGGCCAAGGCCGACGGGCTGCGCGTGACGGCGGAGGTGACGCCGCACCACCTGGCGTTCACCGACGATCACCTGCTCACCTACGACACGAACTTCAAGGTCAACCCGCCCCTGCGAGCGCCCGAGGACCGCGACGCGCTCCGGGCGGCGCTGGCGGACGGGACCATCGACGTCGTCGGGACCGACCACGCCCCACACGCCGTCGAGGAGAAGGAGGCCGAGTTCGACCTCGCCCCCCCGGGAACGATCGGGCTGGAGACGGCCCTCGCCGCGGTGTTGACCCACCTCGTCGAGCCGGGGGTGATGACGCTGGGTCGGGCCGTCGAGGTGTTGTCGGCCGCCCCGGCCCGCCTCATCGGCGCGCTCGAACACGGGGGGCCGATCGAGCCGGGGCGGCCCGCGAACCTGGTGCTGTTCGACCCGGCGGCCGAGTGGGTGGTCGAAGCCCCGTTCGCGTCGAAGAGCCGCAACTGCGCGTTCCTCGGAGCCACCCTCCGGGGGCGCGTGGTCCACACGATCTACCGCGGAGAGCTCGTCGTCGCCGACGGGAAAGCGCAGCGGTGACGCCGTCTCGAGGCGCCCTGCTCGCGCTCGAGGACGGCACGGTGTTCCGCGGACGCGTCTTCGGCGCCGAAGGCGAAACCTTCGGGGAGGCCGTCTTCAACACCGGCATGTCCGGCTACCAGGAGGTCTTGACCGATCCGTCGTACGCCGGCCAGATCGTGGCGATGACCGCGCCCCAGCAGGGGAACTACGGGACGAACCCCGAGGACTCCGAGTCCGCCGGGCTGCAGGTGGCCGGGTTCGTCGTGCGGGAAGCCTCCCGGCGGGCGTCCAGCTGGCGCGCCGTCCGGACCCTGGACGCCGAGCTCGCCGATGCCGGGGTCGTGGGAATCGAGGGGATCGACACCCGGCGGCTGGTCCTTCGGCTCCGGGAACGCGGCGCGATGCGATCGGGCATCTCCACGACCGACTCCGATGCGTCATCCCTGGTCGAACGCATCCGCGCCGCTCGCAGGATGGAGGGCGCCGACCTGGCCCGGACCGTTTCGGCTGCGCGGCCGTACGGCGCGGGCCCGCTCGTCGGTCCGGCCGCCGCGGACCACGGGCCCGTGTTCCGAGTGGCCGCGTACGACTTCGGGCTGAAGCGGTCGATCCTGCGCCGGCTGGCGGCCGCCGGCATCGAGGCGACGGTCGTCCCCGCCGAAACGCCCGCGGCCGACGTCGCCTCGTTCGACGGCGTCTTCCTGTCCAACGGGCCGGGGGATCCCGCCGCGACGCGGTACGGCATCACCGCCGCGCGTGAGCTTCTCGGCCGGATCCCGATGTTCGGCATCTGCCTCGGGCACCAGCTCCTGTCGCTCGCGCTCGGCGGGCGGACGTTCAAGATGAAGTTCGGGCACCGCGGCACGAACCAGCCGGTGAAGGACCGGCGGACGGGCCGGGTCGAGGTGACCAGCCACAACCACGGGTTCGCGGTGGACCCGGCGTCGTGGGATCGAAACGGCGACGTGGCCGAGACGCCGTTCGGCCGGGTCGAGCTCACCCACTGGAACCTGAACGACGGGACGCTCGAGGGCCTGCGTTGCCTGGACGTGCCGGCGCTCTCGGTGCAGTACCACCCCGAGGCGGCGCCGGGCCCGCACGACTCGCGCCATCTGTTCGACGAGTTCCGCGCCCTCATGCACGGGGTCTCCGCCTAGTGCCGAGGCGAAAGGACCTCGAGCGGATCCTGATCATCGGGTCGGGGCCGATCGTGATCGGACAGGCCTGCGAGTTCGACTACTCGGGCACGCAGGCGTGCAAGGTCCTACGCCGCGAGGGGTTCCACGTGTCGCTGGTGAACTCCAACCCCGCCACGATCATGACCGATCCCGAGTTCGCCGACCGGACCTACGTGGAACCGTTGACGCCCGAGTCGGTCCTTCGGGTGATCGAACGCGAGCTGCCCGACGCCCTGCTCCCGACGCTCGGCGGCCAGACCGCCCTCAACGTCGCCGTGGCGCTGGCCGAGTCCGGCGACCTCGACCGCCTCGGGGTCCGCCTCATCGGGGCCGGTCTCGAGGCGATCCACCGGGCGGAAGACCGGAGCGGATTCCAGGCCACGATGCAGGCCGCGGGTCTGCCGGTTCCCCGCGCCGGGACCGCCGCGACGGTTGAGGAGGCGCTCGCGCTG
>DATHVC010000216.1:0-6676 GCA_035461565.1 Actinomycetota bacterium | reverse complement strand
TGCGCCGTGATCGTGAGCGTGAGCGTGGGGGAGGTGGGCCGGCTGCCCACGAAGCTCGCGCCGCCCAGCGCGACGACGGTGGCGTCGGTCCCGGTCGTCCAGACGATGGCGAGGACTCCTGGCGGCGGCGAATACACGGCGCTGATCACCTGCTCCAGCGTGACCTCCGCCTCGATCTCCCCGCTGAGCTGGAGCGTGAGCCGTCCGCGGGTGAGCTCGGGGACGTCCGGCTCGAGGCCCAGGGCCCCCGTCGGCGTCGCGATGGCGCCGGTTCCGGCGGCCGGGGCCGGTGCCGTCTCCGCCGGGAAGGCGGACGACGGTGACGGCAGGGGCCCGTCGTCCGCTTCGGAGCACCCGGCGGCGCCCACGGCGAGCGCAACGAATGCGAACGCGAGTCGAACCGTCGTGGGCATGTGACCTCCGGGCGCGGCGAACCTACCATGCCGTTTCGTCCGCACCGGGCCGCTCCGCGCCCGGCGTCCGCCTTTGGCGCTAGCATCGCGTCCGATGTTCGATCCCGATCTCGCGAGCGAGGTGCTTCGCGCCGCCCGGAGGCGAGGCGGATCGTTCGCCGAGCTGTTCGTCGAAGAGCGGTCCGGCACGTCTGTTCGGCTCGACGACGGGAAGGTCGAGGAGCTCACCTCCGGCCTGGACCGCGGGGCGGGCGTCCGCGTGGGACACGGGACGTCGTTCGGGTACGCCTACTCGAACCGCCTGGACCGCGGATCGCTCCTGGAGGCGGCCGAGGCCGCGGCGGCGTCCGTGCGTGAGGACCGTCCGGGGGACGTGGTCGAGCTGCGCGCGCTCGAGCCGGCGGTGCGGCACGTTGCCGTCCGGGAGGCCGCGGCGGCCGCCTCCGCGGACAAGGTCGGATGGGTGCACGAGGCCGACGACGCCGCGCGGGCCGCCGGCCCCGAGGTGGCCCAGGTCACGGCGGTCTATTCGGATTCGACCCAGCGGGTGATCATCGCGAGCTCGGACGGCCGGTGGGTCGAGGAGACCCGGCCGCGCGTTCGCCTCGTCGTGAGCGTCGTGGCGGCGCGAAACGGCAACTTCCAGACCGGGTTCCATGGTCCGGCGGGCCTGGCCGGGCTGGAGTTCCTCGAGACGAACCCGCCGGCGGAGACGGCACGAGTGGCGGCCCGCCGCGCGGTGACGATGCTCGACGCCGCGCCGGCCCCGGCCGGCGAGATGACCGCGATCCTGGCCCCGGGGATGGGTGGAGTCCTGTTCCACGAGGCCGTCGGCCATCCGCTCGAGGCCGACATCGTGGACAAAGGCGCGAGCGTGTACCGAGGCCGTGAGGGCGAGCCGCTCGCCTCGGAGATCCTCGACGGCGTCGACGACGCCACCGTCCCCAACGCCTGGGGTTCGTTCTCCTTCGATGACGAGGGCGCGCCCGCGCAACGCACGGTCCTGTTCGAGAAGGGCGTGTTGACCGGGTGGTTGTACGACCGGCTGCGTGCCGAGAAAGACGGCGTTCCTTCCAGCGGGAACGGACGGCGCCAATCCTACGCCCACCCTCCGATCCCGCGCATGACGAACACGTACATCCTGAACGGCACGTCCACGCCCGGCGAGCTGATCTCCTCGACCGAACGGGGCGTGTTCGTCACGGCGCTCGCCGGCGGTCAGACCAACCCGGCCACCGGCGACTTCGTGTTCGGTTGTTCCGAGGCGTTCCTGATCGAACGCGGCGAGGTCACCACCCCGATTCGGGGCGCCAACCTAATCGGCCGCGCCATCGAGGTCATGTCGAACGTGGACGGCATCGCCGACGACTTCGACATCTGGCCGGGCGTGTGCGGCAAAGACGGTCAGGGCGTGCCGGTCGGCAGCGGCTCGCCGACGATCCGCATCTCCCGGATCACGATCGGGGGCACCGGTGCCTGAGCCGTCCGCCGCGCCGGATCTCGCCGAGCTCACCGCAGCCGCGCTCGCGGCGGCCGGCGGCGACGAGTCCGTGGAGGCGTTCGCCGAGGAGTCGCGTCGAACGGAGGTCGAGGCCCGCCTGGGCGAGGTCGAGGGGCTCACGTCGGCGCAGAGCCGCGGGCTCGGGGTGCGGGTGATCGTCGGGGGGCGTCTCGGGTTCGCCTACGTCGCCGATCCCTCCGTCGAGGAGGCGCGCCGGGCGGTGGAGCACGCGCGCGAGAACGCCTCGCTGGCTTCGGAGGACGGGCACAACACGTTGCCCGAGGCCAGGCCGTACCAGCCGATCGACGGGTTGTACTTCGCCGAACAGGTCGCCATGTCGCCCGCCGACAAGGTGGCGCTCGCCCTCGAGCTCGAACGCACCGCGATCACGGCCGAACCGGAGGTCACCAAGGTCGAGCGGTGCTCGTTCGGAGACGCCGTGGGGCGGGTTCGAATCGAGTCGACCACCGGCGTCCAGGCGGAGTTCGAGCGGACGAGCTGCTGGGTGGTCGCCGTCACCCTCGCCGAGCGCGACGGCGACACCCAGACCGGCTATTCGTTCCAGGTCGGCCACCGCGTGAGCGAGCTCGACCCCGACGGCGTGGCGCGCGAAGCGGCGGTCCGGGCCGCCCGGATGCTGGGGGCGACCAAACCCGCCACGCAGCGGGTCCCGGTCGTCCTGGATCCGTTCGCCGCCTCGGCCTTCCTCGGGGTCCTGGCCGGCGCGCTCTCGGCCGAGTCGGTCCAGAAACGGCGCTCGTTGTTCGCCAACCTGCTGGGTGAGCGGGTCGGAGCCGAGGTGTTCACTCTGGTGGACGACGGTCGGCTGGTGGCCGGCCCCTCCGCGTGCCCCTTCGACGACGAAGGTGTGCCGAGCGGCCGAACCGAGCTGATCACGGCCGGTGCGCTGAACGGCTTCCTTCACAACACGTACACCGCGGGCCGGGGGGGCACGTCGTCCACGGGCAACGCGAGCCGCGCAGGCTACCGCTCGACCCCGGGGGTGGGCACGTCGAACTTCTACGTCGAGCCCGGCGCCTCCTCGTTCGAGGATCTCCTTGACGCGGCCGGGGACGGCGTGTTGATCCAGGAGGTGTCCGGGGTGCACTCGGGGGCGAATCCCGTCAGCGGCGAGTTCTCGGTCGGCGCCACCGGGCTTCGCATCGCCGGCGGTGCGATCGCCGAGCCGGTGCGGGAGATGACCATCGCCAGCACCGTGCCGGAGATGTTGCGGGCCATCGCCGCCGTGGGTTCGGACCTTCGGTTCTTCTCGTCCGTCGGCACGCCGTCGATCTTGGTCGGCGAGATGACGGTGGCCGGCCTCTGAGCCCGGCTCGTCAACGCGGCAGCACGACGGCGAACCGTGACCCGCCCGCCGGTTCGCTTTCGGCGGAGATCCGCCCGCCGAGCGCTTCCACGATGCGTTTGGCCAGGGCCAGCCCCAGTCCGGCCCCGCCACCGCTTCGCGCCGGGTCCACGCGGAAGAACGGTTCGAAGACCCGCTCGAGATCTTCGGGGGACAGGCCTTCCCCCGTGTCGGCCACGGCCACCTCCAGACCGTCCGACGAACGCCGCGCCTCGATACGCACCGTGCCGTCGGCGGGGGTGTGGCGAACGGCGTTCACCAGCAGCCCCTGCAAGACACGGGTCAACCTCGGCGAACACGGCACGTCGTCGGAACCGTCCAGGTTCGTCTCCAGGGCCAGGCCCTTCTCCTCGGCCTGGAGGCGCACGGCGGCGATCGCCGCGCGCACGACCTCGTCGAGGCGGGCGCGCTCGGTCTCCGCTTCGATCGCCCCCGCCTCCACCTGGGCGAGCTCGAACAGGTCGTCGATCAACGTGACGAGCTGGTTCACCGAGCGTTTCATCTCGACGGCGTAGCGGCGATAGGTCGCCGGGTCGTCGATCACGCCGTCGTGCACGGCCTCGACCATGGCCCGGAGGCTGGCCAGCGGCGTTCGCAGGTCGTGGGAAACGGCCGTGATCAGGTCGCGGCGAGTCGACTCGGCGGCGCGCTCGCGCTCCAGGGCGAGCTGGAGCCGCGCGGCCATGTCGTCCAGCGTCGCCGCAAGGCGGTCGAGCTCCGGGCCGGCTTGCAGCTGACCGGCCCGCGCGTCCAGGTCGCCGTCGCCCAACGACCTGGCCGTCATCGCGAGATGGCGTACCGCCCTCGCCGAGGTGCGGGCGGCCACCACCCCGGCGCCGACCCCCGCGCCCACCGAATACAGGAGCAACACGCCGAGCACGGTGGCGTCGTGGTCGCTCACGAACATCTGCCGCGAGAGCACCCAGAGGTTGGCCAGCGACACCGCGGCCCCCAGCGCGCCGACCGCAACGAAGCGCTGGGCGAGCGACGCCTTCGCCAGGACGATCCCGGCCGCCGCCATCGCCACGACTGTCACGACGAGGGCGGCGGCCACGTAGGCCACGAGGTTCCACAACTCCGCGCCGGCCATGCCCGTCGCCGCGCCGATCGCGAACGTTCCGACGGCGCCGACCGAGGCCACGGCCACCAGCAGGACGAGGGTGCGCCAGCTCTTCACGGTACGAACCGATACCCGACGCCCCACACCGTGACGAGGTGCCGGGGATTCGACGGGTCGGCCTCGATCTTCTCTCGCAGCCGGCGCACGTGGACGGTGACCGTCGACGTGTCGCCGTCCCAGGCGAAGTCCCAGATCTCCTCGAGAAGCTCCGAGCGCGAGAACGCCCGGCCGGCGTTCGACGCCAGCAGGTACAGGAGGTCGAACTCCTTGCGGGTCAGCCGGACCAGGGCTCCGGCTCTGCGGACCTCGCGTCCGGAGCCGTCGATCTCGAGGTCGCCGATCACCACCGAGCCGCGCGCGGTACCGTCGGTTCGAGCCGAACGGCGCAACACGGCGCGAACGCGAGCCACCACCTCGCGCGGCGAGAACGGCTTGGTCACGTAGTCGTCGGCGCCGAGCTCGAGACCGACCACGCGGTCGGTCTCCTCACCTTTCGCGGTCAGCATGATCACCGCGGCGGGCGCTTGCTCTCGGATCCGGCGGAACACCTCGAGCCCGTCGACCCGAGGCAACATCAGGTCGAGCAGCACGAGGTCATGCGGATTGCCCGAGAACACGGCCAGGGCCTGTTCGCCGTCTGCGGCCACGTCGACCTCGAACCCATCCTTCTCGAGGTACCGGGCCAAGACCTCGCGAACCATCGGCTCGTCGTCCACCACCAGCACGCGGGGCGTCGTCACCGATCCATGATGCACCCGGCACGTTTCGAAAGGCTTACGCGGCGGACGGGCGGCTCGGATTCAAGGTGCAGGAAGTCCCAGCGTAAGGAGTTCGTAACGTCAGCGAGGCCACGCTGGATCAGTGGTCGACGTCGTCCTCCCGGTCCTGAACGAAGCCGAGGCGTTGCCCCGGGTGCTCGGCCGGATGCCGTCCTGGGCGGACCCGCTGGTGGTGGACAACGGTTCGACGGACGGATCCGCAGAGGTCGCCGAGGCGTTCGGCGTGCGGGTGGTCCTCGAGTCCCGGCGCGGCTTCGGCGCGGCCTGTTCCGCCGGCCTGGCGGCATGCACGAGCGACGTCGTCGCGTTCATGGACGCCGACGGGTCGCTGGACCCGGTCGATCTCGCCCGGGTCATCGGCCCGGTCGACGATGGGGTCGCCGATCTCGCGCTCGGGGCGCGGGTCGCCGAACCCGGCGCCTGGCCGCTGCACGCGCGGCTCGCCAATCGGGCGCTGGCGTGGGAGGTTCGTCGGCGGACGGGCGTCGCCTTGCGCGACCTCGGCCCGATGCGGGCCGCCCGCCGCCTTCCCCTCCTCGAGCTCGGCCTGGCAGATCGACGATTCGGATGGCCGCTCGAGATGGTGATTCGCGCCGCGGAGGTCGGGTGGCGGATCCGGGGGGTGGCCGTGCCCTATCACGCACGAACGGGGCGGTCTAAGGTCACCGGCACCGTTCGCGGGACCGCTCGCACCGTCGGGGACATGGCGCGGGTCCTTCGATGAGCGTCGCGCTCCTGGTGATCGCCAAGGCGCCGCGTCCGGGCCGCTCCAAGACCCGGTTGTGCCCGCCGTGCACCCCGGGGCAGGCCGCGAACCTCGCGGCCGCGGCGCTCCGCGACACGATCGAGGCGGTACACGAGGTGGCGGGGATCGGGCGCCGAGTGCTGGTGTTCGACGGCGAACCCGTGCCGGCGCTCCCCGCCGGGTGGACGGTGGTGCCGCAGCGGGGACACGGGCTGGATCGCCGGCTGGCGAACGCGTTCGCGGACGCAGGCGGGCCCGCCTTGCTCATCGGGATGGACACCCCGCAGGTCACGCCGGCGCTCCTGGCGTCGTGCATCGAACGGTTGCGGGGGCCGGGGGTGGACGCCGTGGTGGGCCCGGCCGACGACGGCGGCTACTGGGCGATCGGGCTGCGGGCCCCCCGGGCCGACGCCTTCGTGGGCGTCCCGATGAGCACGCAGTGGACCTACGAACACCAGAGGCGCCGGTTAGACGGCCTCGGCCTGGCCTGGGTGGGGCTTCCGCGGCTCCGCGACGTGGACACGTTCGCCGACGCCGAGATCGTGGCCCTCGAGCGTCCGGGGACGCGGTTCGCCGCGGCGTTCGCCGGCGTGCGCGAGGTGCTCACGACGGGAGCGGTCCCGTGAGCGCCGTCGGGGCGGCCGCCGCGCCGCGATTCGCCCTCCGGTCCGATCGCGGCGGCGTGGTGCCGCTGGACGTCGGGCGTTGGTACGGCGAGGTCGAGCCCGTCGAACACGAGGTGCTCGACCGGG
>DATHVC010000215.1:0-3268 GCA_035461565.1 Actinomycetota bacterium | reverse complement strand
AGTCCCCCACGACGAGGGGGTGTGGGGGACTCATGAAGCGAGCCGATCGGCGAGCGGTAGTCCCCCGCGACGAGGCGTAACGTTTGGCCCGTTCGTGCGACCATAGGGGTGAACCCCATCGAAGGAGGGATGTTCCGTATGCCCACCGAGACCGCCACGTTCGGCGCCGGGTGTTTCTGGGGCGTCGAGTACGTGTTCGAGCGGGTCCCGGGCGTCGTGGCCACCGAGGTCGGGTATTCGGGCGGCCAAACCGAGTCCCCCACGTACCGAGAGGTGTGCTCGCACACGACGGGACACGCGGAGGTGCTGCGGGTGGAGTTCGACCCCGAGGTCGTGTCGTACGACCAGCTGCTGGAGGTGTTCTGGGCCATGCACGACCCGACCCAGGTCAACCGGCAGGGGCCGGACGTCGGCGACCAGTACCGCAGCGTGATCTTCACGCACTCGGACGCACAGCTCCAGGCCGCCGAGGCATCTCGCGAGCGCGCCCAGGCCCGGTTCGCCCGTCCGATCGCGACCGAGATCGGGCCGGCGCCGGCGTTCTGGCCGGCCGAGGACTACCACCAGCGCTACTACGACAAGAACGGGCACGAGCCGTATTGCCACGTGATCCCGTGGGGAACGCTGCGCGAGCTCGGCCTGGTCGCCGCGACGCCCTAACGACCGTTTCAGCCGGCCGGGTCCGTTGCGAGGGCCCGGTCGGCCTTCGCCGCGAACACGAAGTCGGCCTCGTGCAGGCCCCCGATCTTGTGGGTGAACACCGTCAGCTTCACCCGCCCCCACGACAGCTCGATGTCCGGGTGGTGGCCGACCTCTTCGGCCAGCTCCCCGACGCGGTTCGTGAACTCGAGCGCCTGCCGGAAGTTCTTGAACCGGTACTCCTTCTCCAGGTGGTGGTCGCCCACCACCCCCCAGTCGTTGCCGAGATCGTCGAGGTAGGGCTGGATCTCCTCGGCCGTGAGCGGCGGGATGCCGCCTTTGCACGGGACACACTCCATCGACGCCAGGTCACGGCCCATCGGTCCGTCCCTCCTCCAACCTCGCCTGCACCATCCGGTCGGCGGCCTCGGCGGTCGAGATCCCCTTGGCCTCCGCGAGCTCGAACACCTCGGCCAGCGTGTCGGCGATCGCCCGGATCCGCTCGTCCCGCCGGGAAAGGTCCTCGCCGAGCATCTCCAGCGACGCCAGGTGGATGATCCCCCCGGCGTTGATCACGTAGTCGGGCGCGTACAAGATCCCCGCCCGCGCGAGCCGTTCGGCGTCCTCCCCGGTGGCGAGCTGATTGTTCGCCGCGCCCGCCACGACTCTCGTCCGCAGGAGCGGGATCGTCTCGGCGCTGAGGATCCCGCCGGTCGCGCACGGCGACAGGACGTCGCATTCGGTCGTGAGTGCTTGGTCGGCCGGCACGACCTCGGCGCCGAGCTCGGTTGCGAGCTCTTTGGCTCGGACCTCGTCGAGGTCGGCCAGGACGAGGCCGGCGCCGGCCTCGTGGAGACGTTCGGCCAGCGGGCCGCCCACCGCGCCGACCCCCTGCACCACCACCGTCCGCCCGGCCAGAGCGTCCGATCCGAAGGTGTGGGCCACGCTCGCCCGGATCCCCGCGAACACCCCGTCTGCGGTCGCCGGGGCCGACGTGCCGGAGCCGCCGTTGCCCTCGGTCCGCGCGAACACCGTAGAGCAGCGTTCGGCCACCACGTCCATGTCCGGCGGCCTCGTGTTCATGTCGCACGCGGTCCAGTACGTGCCGTGGAGCGACTCGACCAGGTCCCCGTACCGCCGCAGGAGCTCGCGGCGAGCCTCTCCCTGCGGGACCTCCGGGACGGCGAGCACGGCCTTGCCCCCACCGAGCGGCAGGCCGGCCAAGGCGTTCTTGCTGGTCATCGCCGCGGCGAGGCGGAGCCCGTCACGCAGGCCGTCGGCCGGCGATGGATACACCTTCAGGCGCGTGCCGCCCGCCGCCGGGCCCAGCACGGTCGAATGCACGCAGACGAACAACCAGGCGCCACTCGCCGGGTCGTGGCGAACGACGACCTCCTCGCCGTCCCAGGCGCGGAGGAGCTCCTCGAACACCGACGGGGCCTACTCGCCCAGCTTGGACGACGCAGACGAGGTCTGTTTCTTCGCCTTTTTCGCCGCGCGTTTCTCCTTGATGGACTTCTGCGCGGTCTTCTTCTGGTGTTTCTCCCCCTTGTCCTTGGCGTGCGCCATCTCCGGACCTCCGTTCGCCGGCCGACGTCGTCATTCTCGCATCAGTCGGCCGCCCCTATCGCCGGACCGAAACGGGGCGTAGAGTGGTGAATCACATGATCGGGCTGATCGTCCTCGGAGCGATCCTGCTCTTCGTCGGCATCGTGTGGCTCCACGAGCGGCGGCGGAACCTGCCGAGCCCGGAGGGCACGCGCTGGGACGACCCCGGCCAGGCGCAGGCCCACGCCGCCGAGATGCTGAGCAAGCTCGGCAAGGGCCAGGGCGGCCGACTCTGATCCGGAGCTAGACCAGGTCGGCGAGCGCCGCCCGGACGTCCTTGCGGATGCCCGTCACGAACGGCACCTCTTCCTTGGTGAAGCGCCGCGCCTCGGCCTCGCGGAGGCGGCGGATACAGTCGACGATCCGATCGAGCTCGTCGGCCTCGAACGCCAGGATCCACTCCCAGTCGTTGATGCCGAACGCGCTCGTCGTGTTGGCCAGGACGTCGGGGAACTCGCGGCCCATCTCGCCGTGGTCTCGGAGCAGCGCGGCGCGCTCCTCGCGCGGCAGCAGGTACCACTCGGGCGTCCGGACGAACGGGTAGACGCAGGCGTACCGGCGCGGCGCCTCGCCGCGGACGAACGCCGGGGCGTGGTCGGCGGTGAACTCGGCGGGTTTGACCACACCCGTGAACGCCCAGGCCGGATCGAGAGCCCGCCCGGCCTCGGTCCGGCGGAACGCCACGAGCGCGTCCTGCACGGCGTCCGGGCTCGGGCCGACCAGCCAGAGCATCAGGTCGGTGTCGGCGCGGAAGCCGACCGTTGAATACACCCCGCGCACCGTGACGGCCCCCTCCCACCCCTTGAACAGGTGCTCGACCTCCCGGGCGGCGTCGTCGGCGTCGAGCTCGCGCACGGCCGCCGAGGCCTTGAAGCACGGGTACATCGCGTAGAGCGTCTCGGTCATCGGACTCGCTCCGTTCCTCGTGGTAGGCCGGTGAGGTGTTCGAGCGTTCGTTCGGCCGCGTCGCCGGCGCTGCGAACCGTGTCGGCCACCCCCACCCCTCGGTACGCGTTCCCGG
>DATHVC010000214.1:0-2086 GCA_035461565.1 Actinomycetota bacterium | reverse complement strand
AAGACGGTCGAGGCGGTCCAGGCCGCGATGTTCACCCTGGTCTTCCCGTTCGTGTTCGCCAGCACCGCGTTCCTTCCCAGCACCCAGTTCCCCGGCTGGCTCCAGGCCTGGTCGAACGTGAACCCGGTCTCCATCTGGTCGGACACCATCCGGGTCCTCACACTCGGCGAGCTCTACACGAACGCGCCGCGCGAGTACTTCCCGCCGGTACCGTCGCTCGGCACTCTCCTGTGGCAGTCGACCGCTTGGTTCGCCGGGATCCTCGCCGTCTTCTCGTATCTCGGGGTGCGCGTCTACCGGCGCACGTGACTGGTCACAACCCGGCTTCAGCACCATGAGGTCACGGTCACGTGCGGCCCCGTCGTCGGCACCCCTCCGTCGACCCAGTGCCTGTAGCAGCGGGACGACGTGGTCTGGGCTCTGATCGACTTCTCGGGAGCGCGCAGATGGCGACCCCCAGAGCGGCGGCCGTGCTCGCCGAGGCCTGACCCCGGCGGGACGTTTCGGCTCGACCCGAGACCGAGCGCCTCGACGAGCTGTCCACGAGCGGGCGGGGGCCTGAAACCGCGCACCTCCGCCATCCGCTAGGGTCGTCCCGGCGCTCGAACGATGGAGGGCTTCGATGGACCAGATTCCCGAGCCACCCGGCAGTCCGCGACTGTTCCACCCGCGGACGGTCGGCGAGATCCTGGGCGATGCGTTCGGCCTGTACACCCGGCACTGGCGGAACCTGCTCGCCACGGTGGCGGTGATCGTCGTGCCGCTCGCCCTGGTGCAGGTGCTCCTGATCGACCTGGTGATCGACGAGACGTTCACCGATGGGACCACGACCGGAACGAACGGATCGGTCGCGGCGGCCGTTGCTGCATCCCTGGTCGTGGCGGCCATCACCGTCCTGATGTGGGCACTGGTCACCGGGGCGATCACCCGCGCGGCGGCCGGCACGTTCCTCGGCCGCGACCTCGACGTCCGCGAGAGCTACACGTACGGCCTGTCGCGGTTCTGGTCGATCGTGTGGGTGGGGGTGCTCTCGGCGCTCGCCATCGCCGCGGGCTTCATCGCGCTGGTCATCCCCGGCTTCTTCGTGCTGACTCGATTGACGTGTGCGCTCCCCGCGCTGGTGATCGAGGGTCGTCGAGGGACCACCGCCTTGTCCCGGTCGTGGAACCTGGTCGCGGGGCGTGGGTGGCCGGTGTTCGGAACCATCATCGTGGCCGGGCTGCTCACCGGGATCGTCGGTTCGCTCCTCACGGCGCCGTTCGGAGACAACACGGTCGCCCGCGCGATCGGACAGTCGTTGTCCTCGGTGATCACGACCCCATATATGTCGCTCGTGGGAATCCTGATCTACCTCGATCTGCGGGTTCGCAAGGAGGGGTACACGCCGGCCGGGCTCGAGCTCGACCTGGCCCAGAACGCGTCGGCCTGAGCCTCGTTACGGCGGGAGGGCCGGGTCGTCGAACGCGACCCGTTTGTGCATGCCGTCGCAGAACGGCTTGTTCATCGAGCGGCCGCAGCGGCAGAGCGTCTGGCGATTCCGCACTTCATAGGGCGTCCCGTCCTCGGAGACGACGTGGATGCCGCCGCGCAGCCAGTAGGACGCGTCCGGCTCCACGCCGATGGAGGGTTCGAACACCGGCTCGACCGTCGACTCCGGGTCGTCCTCCTCGGCGAACGCCAGCCGGCCGCTCGGGCACGAGTGGACCATGCGGACGAACTCGGAGCGCGCCTCGTCGTCGTCGGCCTCGTCGGCCAGCGTCCACACGGTCGCCCGGAGGTTCGTACAGAACCCGGCCTTCGTGCAGAGCGACAGGTCGTCGTACAGGACGACCCCTTCGCCGTCCCACCGCGAGCGCCGGGCGGCGACGGGACCTCGGTCGGCCGTCTCGGTGCCGTCGAACCCGTTCGTCTCGCACGCGCCGTCGCAGAACGGCTTGGTCGCCGAGCCCCCGCACCGGCAGAGCTCGTAGGTCTCGGCGACCTCGAAGTCCGGCCCCTCGTCCCATCGGATGGGTTCGCCGTGCTCCGACTTGACGATGGCCGTGCGCAGCAGGCGCACGCCGCCCTCCACCCGATACGGCCCGTT
>DATHVC010000213.1:0-32867 GCA_035461565.1 Actinomycetota bacterium | reverse complement strand
CCGTGGCGCATTCGCAGCGGGGGGTTGCGATCGGCCCGCAGGACCAGCTCCGAGGGGGACAACAACCATTCGTCGATCCGCGACCGGGCCAGGGCCTCGGCGAGCGCTCTGGTCCGGTCGCGGGCCAGCGCGGCCTCGGCGAACCGTTCCTGCCGCGCGAGCTCGTGCATCCTGGCCTCGAGCGCCGCGAGGAGCCCGCCCGGCTCGGAGAGGGAGGAGACGAGGGACCGGACGAGCTCCCCGTAGCGCTCGGGGTCGATGCGGCCGTCGCAGGGGGCGGGGCACCGATTCATCCCTGCGAGCGCGCACGGGGAGAACCGGGTGGAGGCCCGCATGGGCGCGGTGCACCGGCGGATCGAATGGACGTCCTCGAGCGCATCTTTGGCCAGGCGCGCGTGCCGCGACGACGCGAACGGGCCGAGGAAGACCGCCCGACCGTTGGGCTCGCGCACGACGCGCAGCCGCGGGAACGCCTCCGACGGATCGATCTTGAGGTACGCGTACCGTCGCCACGTCGTGCCGCGGCGGTTGTACGGCGGTTCGTGCCGTCGGATCAGCCGCGCTTCGAGAACGAGCGCCTCGAGCTCGGAGGCACAGGCGATCCCTTCGACCGAGGCGGTCTCCTCCAGCAGGTCGGCCACCTTCTTCCGCGAGTCGCCGTAGAAGTAGCTCTTGACGCGGGCGCGAAGGTCCGTCGACTTGCCGACGTACAACACGCGGCCGTCCCGCGCTCGGAACAGGTACACGCCGGCGGCGCGCGGCAGGTGGTCGGCCATTCGGATCTTCCCGTAGTTGGGGCGCCCCCGAGCCTGCACCGCCGCATGGAGGTCCCCGAGCGTGTCGATGCCGAGCCGCCCGCCGAGCTCGAGCAGCCCGTGGAACACCTCGGCGCACGCCTCCGCGTCGGGCAGGGCTCGGTGGGTGGGCCGGGCGGTGGTCCGGAAGTAGCGGGCCAGCGTCTGGAGGCGGACGTTCGGGACGTCGGGCCAGACCACGCGACGCGCCAGCCGCGCCGTGCACACGGGCGGCGGCGGCAACGTCGGGTAGTTGAACCGCGTCAACGCCACGTTGAGGAACGTGAAGTCGAAACGGGCGTTGTGGGCCACGAAGACGCTTCCCCCGGCGAACTCGGCGAGGGACGGGAGCACCTGCTCGATCGCCGGCGCACCCGCCACCATGGCCTCGTCGATCCCGGTGAGTCGGGTGATCGGCCTCGGGATGGTGACGCCCGGGTTCACGAGCGTCTCGAACACGCCCAGGCGTTCGCCACCGCGGAACCGCACGGCGCCCACCTCGGTGATGCGCGAGTCCGCGGGGGAGCCCCCCGTGGTCTCGAGGTCGACCACGACGAAGTCGACCTCGGCGAGCGGCACCGCGTCGTGGAGCGTTCCCTGCACCGCTTGGGCGAGCACCACCCTCCTCGCCGGGGCGCGCGGGTCCCAAACCATACTCGAACAGGCGTTCGATGGTCAAGAGGCCCGCGGGGCAGGCGGCTGCCCTCCGACGGGACGGTAGGCTGCGGTCGTGCGGTACGCCGTGAACGTGCCCAACGTCGGGGACCTCGACGGCTTGCTCGACCTGGCCGTAGCGGCGGAGGGCTCGGGCTGGGACGGGTTCTTCGTGTGGGACCAGATGGGCTTCATGAAGGGCGTCCCGGTGACGGTGTTCGACCCGTGGGTCGCCTTGGCGGTCGTGGCCGAACGCACCGACAGGATGCGGATCGGGACGATGATCACCCCGCTGGCGCGGCGGCGGCCGTGGAAACTCGCGCGGGAGACGGTGACGTTGGACCATCTCTCGGGGGGGCGAGTCACACTCGGCGTGGGCCTGGGCTACCCACCCGACGCCGACTTCGAGTTGTTGGGCGAAGACGCGAACCCCGCGGTCCGAGCGGCACGACTGGACGAAGGGCTCGAGATCCTGACGGGGTTGTGGTCCGGCGAACCGGTGGACTTCGACGGAGAGCACTACCACGTGCACGAGACGCGGTTCCTTCCCACGCCGGTTCAGCGTCCGCGCATCCCGATCTGGGTCGGGGGAGGGTGGCCGAGCAAGGCGCCGTTCCGTCGGGCGGCGCGGTGGGACGGCGTGTACCCGCTCGGCCTGGACGCCGGGGGCGAGCTGGTGCCGCTGCAGGCCGACGCCTACCCCGCCATGCTCGACTACGTGCGGAGACATCGAACCGACCCCTTCCCGCTGGACGTGGTCGCCAGCGGCGCGGCAGACGGCGATCCGGGCGTCGTGGCGCCGTTCGCCGAGGTCGGGGCAACCTGGTGGATCGAGACCGACGATGGGACGCCCGGTTGGGAGGAGCGAATGGTGGACCGGGTCCGCGCGGGACCCCCGGCCTAACCACCGAGCGGTCGAACCCTCGAGCGCTGGCGCGGGGATTCAGCGAGCGCCCGCCAGCACCTCGTCGCGAATGATGTCGGCGGCAGCCGGCAGGTCGGCGACCACGTGATCGGCGAAGGGCTCGGCGGCCGCGAGCTCCTCCTCGCCGTGGCCGGTCAACACGAAGATCGTGCGGGCGCCGACCGCCCGACCCATCGCCATGTCGCCGGCGTGGTCGCCCACCACGAACGCCTCCGAGGGCGCGAACCCCAGCGCGCGCGCGGCGCGGTCCACCAGCCCCGTGGCCGGCTTGCGACATCCGCATCCGGCGGCGGGGGCGTGTGGGCAGTGGAAGATCCCGTCGAGGTCGGCCCCCCGCGCGCGGAGCAGATCGAGCAGGCGGTCGTGCACGGCAGCGAGATCGTCTTCCGTGATCCATCCGCGGCCGACCGGTGATTGGTTGGTGACGACGACGACGCCAAGTCCGAGCTCGCGCAGCCGGCGGATGGCTTCGGGGGCGCCCTCGATCAGGCGCAGCTCCCCGGGAGCGAGCACGTAGCCCAGCTCCTCGTTGATCGTTCCGTCCCGGTCCAGCAGGACGAATCGGCGCATCACCCTCGCCGGATCCGATCGGCGCCCCGACCGAGTTGCGTCCGTCATGGCGCGACCAGTATGGGTGCGAACACATGAGCCCGACCACGTCCGCGCGCCGGGCTCACGGGCGAGTCAGGCCACGAACCGGATCAGCCGCCGCCGTTGTTGTTCGGTCAGGCCGCCCCAGACGCCGTAACGCTCACCGTTCTTGAGCGCCCAGGCCAGGCACGTCTCCCGGATCCCGCAGGCTCCGCAATACGCGAGCGCAGGCCCGGCCTCCTCCTCGGAGGTCGGGAAGAAGACGTCGGGATCGATGCCGTGGCAGGCGGCCGTGTCTTGCCACATGTCGGGTGGGGAAGGGTTGCTGGGGAGAGCTCTCAGGTCGATGCCGGCGATGCGCTCCTTGGTCACGATCGACTCCTGCCTCGTCCGACCGGATGCCCGCGCGCCGCGCTGAACCGGGCACGGCGGTTGTAGCAGAGGGGTCGTCCGTGGAAACAGTCTTGAAAAGTCGTCTGCGGAGTAGTAACGGAGCGCCCGTCAGCCGCCGCCCGGGCGACGCCGCAGGGCTCGGCCGCCGGCCGTCGCGAACGGGCCCGTCCGGGCCTCCCACCGAACCCGGGCCAACCCCACGGGGCCGTCGGCGCTGGTGAGCGCGCCGACCTCTCGTCCCGAGGTGTCGAACACGGGCCCGGGCTCGAGCGGGTCGTCGGCCTCCACCGCCAGAACCACGCGGGCCGGATGACCGAGGTTGGCCACCTTCGCCACGGACTCCTGTCCGAGGAAACAGCCTTTGCCCCGGTCCGTCACCGGAGGCACGTCCCACCCCGCCTCCGCGGGCAGGGAGTCGAGATCGAGGTCCCGGGGAAAGGCGGGCCGGCCGAGCGCGACCCGCCGGGCCTCCGCCGCGCGGGCGGGTGCGGGGGCGAGCCCCTCGGCGGCCAGGCCGTCGCGGACCGCTTCGAGCGACGGCTCGTCGGCGAGCAGGTCGAAGCCCCCGCCCAACACCGACGGCCTCGCGGCGCGGGCCCATCCCGGCGGCTCCTCTCGGCCCGGCACCGCGACCAGTCGGAGCGCCGTCGGCGTCAGGTCCACGTCCGAGGACAACACGTACGGGGCGAGCAGCGCGTCCACGGGGTGTGGTTGACCGGGGGCCTGCGCCAGCAGGACCTCGGTCGCCTCCATGCCGATCACGTGGAAGAACGCACGGACGCGGCCCGTCGGCGTCAGCAGGAGCGAGGGTCGCGCCTGCAGGTCGCGCAGAGACGCAACGTCCGTCGTCACCAGGTCGTGTAACCACGTGCGGGCGTCGGCTCCGGACACCAGGACCACTCGATACCGGTCCAACTCCACGTAGGCGGCCCCCTGGTGGAGGGCGGCCGCGTCCGGGTCGGACGGCTGGAGGGGACGAGCGAGCACTCTGAGAGGATAGGCATCCGTGGACGTTCCGAGGACGCTCGTCGTCACGAACGACTACCCCCCGCGCGTCGGCGGCATCCAGCGGACGGTCGAGGCCGTGGTTCGACAGCTTCCGCCGGACCGGGTCGGGGTGGTGTGCCCGGCGTGGGACGGATCACCGGCGTTCGATGCCGGCGCCGGGTACCGCGTCTTCCGCCAGCCCGAGCGATTCCTGTGGCCGACGCCCGACGCCGGCAGGCGGGTCCGGGCCGCGATCGCCGAGTTCGGCGCGGAGGTCGTGTTGTTCGGGGCGGTGTACCCGCTGGCGACGCTCGGGCCGGGGCTGGAACGTCGCGGGACTCCGTACGTGTCCCTCGCCCACGGGTTCGAATACTGGCTGTCGATCGCCCCGGGAGCGCACCTGTGGATGCGCCGAGCGACGGGGCGCGCGGCCCGGATCGCCGTGTGCAGCGAGTTCATCGCGCGGGTCCTGCGGGCCGCGGTTCCCGAACGGGTACCCGTCTCGGTCCTGTACCCGGGCGCCGACCCCGACGCCTTCCACCCGGACCTCCCGGTGGACGACCTCAGGGAACGGCTAGGCCTGTCGGATCGCCCGGTCGTCGTGTGCGTGAGCCGGTTCGTGCCCCGCAAGGGCCAGGACGTCCTGATCCGGGCGCTGCCGGACATCCGGCGACGAGTACCCGACGCCGCGCTTCTCCTGGTCGGGGGCGGGTCGTACCGACCGAAGCTGGAGGCGCTCGCAGCGGCGACGGCCCCGACCGGATCGGTGGTGTTCGCCGGCGAGGTGTCCGAAGCCGACCTTCCCCGGTTCTACCGGGTGGGCGACGTCTTCGCCATGCCGTGCCGGACCCGACTGGGCGGGCTGGAGGTGGAGGGGTGGGGGAACGTGTTCATCGAGGCCGCCGCGTGCGGACTGCCCGTGGTGGTGGGTGACTCGGGCGGCGCCCGTGAGTCGCTGGTGGACGGCGTGACCGGGAGGCTGGTGGACGGCCGAAACGTGGGCGAGGTGGCCGACGCGGTCTCCGCCCTGCTCGAGGACCCGGATCGAGCCTCGGCCATGGGGGCCGCCGGCCGAGCTCGCGTGGAGCGCCATTTCTCGTGGACCCGCGTGGCCCACCAGCTCGCTCGCTGGCTGAACGAGGCCGCGGCCTGAGCTCGAGCGGGGGAGGCTCAAGCACCGAGGCGGACGGGCCGAACGTGCCTGTATGGACGCGTCCGGTCCTTCGGGCTGGGCCGCCGCTCAGGTGACCGGCCAACGCCGGTGTCCGAGCTGCGGCGGCCTGGCGGCTCTCGACGCCGACTGGTGTGGGCAGTGTTACGCCCCGCTGCGTCGAGAACCCGAACACCAGTCCGAACCGTCCCCCGCCGAACCGACCGACCGCGAAGGTGATGGCGGCGGGCCGGCGTCGCCGCCCCGCGGCCGCGCGGTGGCGGTCTCGACCCCGGGCGGCGGAAGCCTCGAGGTCGCCGACGGGACCGCCACCTGGGACTGCCCGCTCTGCGACGAACGCAACCCCCTCGAAGCGGTGGTCTGCTCGGTGTGCGGCACCCCGTTTGGGCGTCTGTTCGAACAGTCGAGCGCCGGTCCTGAGATCGAACCCAGGTCCGCGACCAGGTGGTCGCTGGTCTTCCCGGGCCTCGGCCACTGGAAGGTGGGACGTCGAGCGGACGCCGTCGCCCGGATGGTGCTGTTCGTCTGGACGTTCGGGACCGTCCTGCTCATCCTGGTCTCGCGGTCCGGACGCGGGATCGGGTCGTTCCTCCCGCTGCTCGTGTTGTACCTATGTGCCGCCGTTGCCGTGTACGCGTTGTCGGCGGTGGACGCCGGCCGCGCGGCGTCCAGCCGGGACCCGGTGGTCTCCTCGCGGGCGCACTCGTGGGTGTCCGCGGCGCTGGTGCTCGTATCGATCGTCATGGCGACCTTCGTCGCCCTGCCGGCCGCGCGTGGGTAGCATGAAATCGTGAGCGAGCAGACCGAAGGCCAGGTGGTGATCGAGGCCTCGGCGGCCGAGATCATGGACGTGCTCACGGACTTCGAGGCGTATCCGGAGTGGGCCGACGTGAAGTCCGTCCACGTGCTGGAGCGAGGCGAAGGCGGCGTGGGCACCCGCGTGGCGTTCCAGGTGGACGTTCCGGTGCTCGGACGGGCCAGCTATACGCTCGCCTACCGGTACGCCCCGGCGGACCTCGGCATGTCGTGGGTGTCGACCGAAGCGCACGGCGCCGTCTCGCACGTCTCCGGGGAATACCTGCTGACCGAGATGGAGGACGACGAGACCACCGTGGCGTACCGGCTCTCCGTGGACCTGGCGGTGCTGCTCCCCGGCTTCGTCCGCACCCAGGGTGAGAAGCGGGTCATCGAGAACGCCCTGGAGCGCCTGAAGAACCGGGTCGAAGGGGGCCGTCGGCACCTCGAGACCGGCTGATCCCCCGACTGCCCGAATCCGCCGAAGGCCCGCCCGCGTTAGGCTGTCGGTGGATGCGCGTCGTGTTGTTCACCGGTAAAGGCGGCGTGGGCAAGACGACCGTGGCCGCCGCCACCGCGGTCCGGGCCGCCCGAGCGGGGCACCGAACCCTGGTGATGAGCACCGACCCCGCCCATTCCCTGGCCGACTCCTTCGACGTCGCCATCGGCGAGAGTGCCACCCCCGTCATGGCGAACCTCTGGGCAGAACAGATCGACGCCCAGGGCCGGCTCGAGACCAACTGGCGCGAGATCCAGGACTACTTCGTGCAGCTCATGAACTGGGCCGGCGTCGACACGATCCAGGCCGAGGAGCTCTCCGTGATCCCGGGGCTGGACGAGGTGTTCAGCTTGATCGACGTGAAGCGCCATGTCGACACGGGGAGCTACGACCTGCTCGTGGTGGACTGCGCCCCCACGGCCGAGACGCTTCGGCTGCTCTCGCTGCCGGAGGTCATGAACTGGTACATCGAGCGGATCTTCCCGGTCCAGCGCCGGCTGACGAAAGGCGTTCGCCCCATCATGAGTCGCATGACCACCCTGCCGATCGCCGGGGACCGGTTCTTCGCGGCGGTGGAGCGCCTGCATCGCAACCTGGACTCGGTGCACCGCATCCTGACCAACGAGGCCGCGTCGTCGGTCCGGCTCGTGGTCAACCCGGAGAAGATGGTGATCGCGGAGGCGCGGCGCACCTACACGTACCTCGGGTTGTTCGGGTACCGCGTGGACGCGGTGGTCGTCAACCGGATCATCCCCGATCATGTGAACGATCCCTACTTCGAGAAGTGGAAGGACATCCAGGCCGAACACCTGCGAACCGTGCACGAGTCGTTCGAGCCGGTGCCGATCCTCACGGCTCGGTTGTTCGACCGGGAGATGGTCGGCATCGACCTCCTCGAGGACATGGGCACCGAGGTGTACGGTGACCGTCCGGTGACGGACGTCCTGTACCGGGACCAACCCATCCGGGTCCGGCGTCGCGCCGGCGGGTACGTGCTGGTGATGCGGCTTCCCTTCGTCTCCCGCGACGACATGGACATCCACCGGCGCGGGGAGGAGCTGTACGTTCGGGTCGGCAGCTACAAGCGGAACCTGGTGCTTCCGCAGTCTCTCCAGCGGCTCGAGGTTCGCGGGGCGAACTTCGTCGGGAACAACCTGGAGATCGGGTTCGCCAAGGTCGCGCCCGACGCAACCGAGGCGGGGAGGAGGACGGGTGCCTGAGACACGAGCGCCGCGGGGCTCGCGTGGGGCGGCCGCGACGCGAGGGGCCGCCGCCGCACGGACGGCGGCGAAGTCCGCGCCGCCGCCCCAGGAGCGGAGCCACGTTCCGGGGACGGAGGGATCGGGGGCGCCGGTCTGCACGGTGGCCTTCTGCCCGATCTGCCTGGCCGTGACGGCGGCCCAGGGCGTGGCCCCCGACGCGATGGACCATCTGCTGCGCGCCGCGCGCGAGCTCTTCCTGGCGGCCCGGGCGGTGATGGACGCGCGGGCCGATGATCTGAGCGCCGGGTCGGGCGGCCCGACCCGGCTCGAGAAGATCGACATCGCATGACCGAGCTCGAGCGAGGGCTGCTGCGGAAGCTGGCGGATTGGGACCCCGGGGAAACGCCGATCACGTCGGTCTACCTGACGGTGGACGGCCGCCGGTTCCCGCGACGGGTGGACTACGAGCTCCGCCTGGACGAGCTCCTCCGGCGGGCGCGGGAGCAGGCCGGTGGGATGGGTCGCGAGGCGGCCAGGTCCGTCGAGCGCGACGTGGCGGCGATGTCGGCCTTCGTCCGCGAGGAGTTCGACCGCGGGGACCTGCGCGGGCTCGCATTGTTCTCCTCGAGCGCCGCCGGCCTGTGGGAAGCGGTGCCGGTTCCGCGTCCCGTCCACGACCGGGCGGTGGTGGCGCCACAGGCCGACCTGTTGCCGCTCGAGGCGGTGCTCGAGACGTACCGCACGACGTGTGCGGCGCTGGTGGACTACGCCGGCGCCCGGGTGTTCGTGGTGGAGCTGGGGCGGATCGCCGAGGTCACCGACCTGCACGATGACGTGCCGAATCGGCACGACCAGGGTGGCTGGGCGCAGATGCGGATGCAGCGCCACGTGGACGACCACCGGAGCAAACATCTCAAGCGGGTCGCAGACGACCTGTTCGCGTTGTCCCGCCGACGTCCCTTCGAGCACCTCGTGCTGGCCGGTCCCGCCGAGGCCCACCGTGACCTCGAAGGGAACCTCCACGACTATCTCCGGCAGCGCGTGCGCGCCTCCGTGACCCTGCAGATGGGTGTCTCGAGCGCCGAGGTGTTGTCGCGGGTGCTGGAGATCGAGGAGTCGCTCGAACGGGATCGGGAGCGCAAGGCGATCGATCGCCTGGCACACGCCGCCGGGGCGAACGACCACGGGGTGGCCGGCCTCGAGCCCACGCTCGAAGCGCTCGCGGCCGGACGCGTGGGTGAGCTGGTCGTGTCGATCTCCTTCTCGACGCCAGGATGGCGATGCCGGTCCTGCGGACGGCTGGCGTCGAGCCGAGGCCCCTGCCCGACCTGCGGGAACTCCACCGACCCCGTACCGGACGTCGTCGAGTCGGCGGTGGCGTCGGCCTACCGGAGTGGGGCGTCGGTCGAGTCGGTCGTGGGGGACGGGCTCGAGCGCTTCGGCGGGATCGGCGCCATCCTTCGCTTCTGAGGGGGAGCGGGCGGAAGTTCGCCGGCGGGTGGGGCCTCCGCCGGGGCTGAGAAACCGGCTCGATCGGAGACACGGGTGGGCCACGGGGAAGCCGTCGGCATCGACGTCGGCGGGACGAAGATCAACGCGCTGCGCGTGGCGCGGGACGGGGAGATCCTGGACCGCAAGGACGCGCGGACGCCCGCGGACGACCCGGAGGCCACGCTCGCGACCATGATCGACCTGGCGGACGCCATGCGAACCGACGACGTCCTCGCCGTGGGGGTCGGCGCCGCCGGCCTGGTCGACGTGCGGGACGGCGTCCTGCGGTTCGCGCCGAACCTCGCCTGGCGCGAGCTGCCGATCGCCGCTCGGATGCGCCGGACGCTCGGGCTTCCGGTGCAGGTGGACAACGACGCGAACGTGGCGGCGTACGCCGAGTACCGGTTCGGGGCCGGGCGGGGGTACCGGCACCTGTTGCTCGTCACCGTGGGGACCGGGATCGGTGGCGGCATCGTCGACAACGGCCGATTGTTCCGCGGCGCCCACGGGTTCGCGTCGGAGATCGGCCACATCATCGTCGATCCCGACGGCCCCCGGTGCGGCTGCGGGAACCGAGGGTGTTGGGAGCAGGTCGCCGCCGGTCGCGCCATCGGCCGACTTGGACGCGAGGTCGCGCGACGGTACCCCGGCTCGATCCTGGCCGGGACGGCCGGCGGCGACGCCGACCGCATCACCGGGGCCGATGTGACCGAGGCGGCCCGCGGCGGCGACGTCCCCGCGCGGGCGGTCCTCGCGGAGGTCGGCCGGCGGCTCGGTGAGGGGATCGCCGGCCTGGTGAACGTGCTCGACCCGCAGATCGTCGTCGTCGGCGGCGGCGCCATCCGGGCGGGCGACCTGCTGCTGGAGCCGGCCCGGGAGGCGTACCGCCGCTCCGTCGAGGGGTTCGACCACCGGCCCGCCGTGCCGATCGTCGCCGCGATGCTCGGCAACGACGCCGGCGCGGTCGGCGCGGCCTCGCTCGCCCTCGAGGAGCTCGGCAGCGTGCGATCCTGAGCCCGATGCGGATCGGGCTCGTGCTTCCGATGGCCTCGAGGGCTCCGGACGCCGTCACGGAGTTCGCCCGGCGCGCGGAGGAGCTCGCGGTGGACGGCGTGTTCGCGTTCGACCACCTGTTCCCGCCCGGCGCCCCCCCGGATCGTCCCTCGCTCGAATCCATGACGACGCTCGCCGCCGTAGCGACCGCCACCACCGGGATCGGGATCGGGACGCTGGTGGCCCGAGCCTCGCTGCGCTCGGTGGGGGTGCTGGCCAAACAGGTGGTCACGCTCGATGACCTGAGCGGGGGCCGGTTCGTGTTGGGCATCGGCACCGGTGACCGGGTAAGCCGTGCCGAACACGACGCGTTCGGCCTGCCGTATCTGGGTCCGGACGTTCGGCGCGCCCACCTCGGCGAGGCCGTGGCGGCGATTCGAGCCTTGTCCTCCGGCCGACCGTTTCCGGGCGGTGACCACGTGCCGGCCGTGGCGGGGCCGTTGCGGCCCGCACCGCGAACGCCCGGCGGCCCCCCGATCTGGATCGGCGGGGTGTCCGAGGAGGCGGTGCGCCTCGCTGCGCGCCAGGGCGACGGCTGGAACGCCTGGGGCGTGGATCCCGGGACGTTCGCCTCCCGGGCGGCCCTGCTCCGGGCCGAGTCCCGCGACCGGGATGTCGAGGCGACCTGGGGCGGCGCGGTCGTCATCGGCGATGACCGCGCCGACGCCGGGCGCCGGGCCGCCGAACGCCGCGCGCGGGGCATCGGCGGCGACGCGTTCGTCGGCGACCCGCGGGAGGCCGCTCGGTTCCTCGGCGCCCTGGCGCGAGCCGGGGCCTCGTGGGCCGTGCTGTTGGTGGCCGGAGGCGCGGAGCGGCTGGAGGTGCTCGCGGAACGCGTCCTCCCACGGGTGGGGGAGGAGGCTCCCTGAGCGCCGAGCGTCGGTCCCACCATCTGAAGCGGGACAAACGCGCCATCCGGCAGGCCGTGAGCGCTCGGCGGGACGAGCTCGATCCCGCCGACCGGGCCGAGCGCAGCCGCCGGATCGCCGATCGCGTGCTGGCGCTGCCCGAGGTGATCGAGGCCCGCACCGTCATGGCCTTCTGGTCGTTCGGCTCCGAGGTCGAGACCGCCGGGCTCCTCGGCCGGCTCCGGGAGCGTGGAGCGCGAGTGGCGCTGCCACGGGTCGAGGACGGCGAGGTCGTGGCCGTCGTCCACGCCGCGGGGGGGCCGGTGGCGCCGTCGCGGTTCGGGGCCATGGAGCCGAGCGGGCGGGACGTGCTCGACCCGCGGGAGATCGACCTCGTGATCGTCCCGGGAGTCGCCTTCGACCGCCGCGGGGCGCGCGTGGGGTACGGCGGCGGGTTCTACGACCGCTTCCTGGCGCGGGTGCGCCCGGACGTCCCGGCGATCGCCGTCGCCTTCTCCGAGCAGGTGGTGGACGAGGTCCCCGAAGGCCCGATGGATCGGCGGGTGGACGCGGTCGTCACCGACGCGGAGGTGATCCGTCCGCGCCTCGGCGGGTTGAACGGCCAGTCAAACGCGTGAGAGGATGCCGCTCCATCCGGGGAGGAACGTTGGAGCGGCGGCCCCGGCCGACAGAGGGGGATCCGGTGAGCGACGACGCGCTGAAGACCGCGTTCCACGAGGTGACCAGGGCCCAGGGCGGGACACACGTCGCCGACGGCGGCTGGTACTGGCTCGAGGGATTCGGCGACACCGCCAAGGAATACGCGGCGGTCCGCGACGACGTGGCCGTGTGGGACGTCTCACCGCTCAACAAGTGGGACTTCCGTGGCTCCGACGCCCTGCGCGCGGCCCAATACGTGTTCAGCAACGACGTCCTCGGGCTCGAGGTGGGGCAGGCCCGGTACGGGGCCTTCCTCGACGCCGACGGGCTGATGGTGGACGACGGCACGGTGTTCAACACGCCGCAGCCCGACCACTGTTGGGTCATGACGAACGGCAAAGACCTCCAGGGGTACTGGGCCGAGATGCTGAAGGGGTTCGACGTGGACGTGGAGTGGATCGCGCCGCGGATGCCGCACCTCGGCGTGATCGGTCCGCGCTCCCGTGAGGCGGTCCAAGCGCTCACCGACGCCGATGTCTCCTCGCTGCGGTATTTCCGGTTCCTGCCCGACCCGGTGCGCGTGGGAGGGGTCGAGGTCATCCTGTCTCGCACCGGGTTCGGCGGCGAGATGGGCTACGAGGTGTTCCTGACCAACGCCGACGACGCCGAGACGTTGTGGCACGCGGTGGTCGGCGCCGGCATCACGCCGTTCGGGGCGACCGCCATCGAGATCCTGCGCATCGAGGCCGGGCTGATCGTGACGGATTACGACTACGAGCCACACCAGCGGACGCCGTACGACTTCGGCCTGGACAAGCTGGTGGCCCTGGATGCACCGGCCGAGTTCGCCGGCAAAGACCGGCTCCGCGAGATCGCCGCCGACCCGCAGAACCGGTTCGTCACGCTGAAGGTCCGGGGCGACGTCCTGCCCGACTACGGGGCGGCGGTGACGGCCGACGGCGAGGAGGTCGGCGTCCTCACCAGCCCGACCGACAGCCCGCGGTTCGGCAAGATCGGGCTGGCGGTGGTTCGCAGCGGCTTCGCCGCCCCGGGGACCGAGCTCGAGGTCGCCGTCGAGGGAGGCTCGGCCCGGGCCACGGTGGATGTCCTGCCGATCTACGACACGAACAAGACGCGTCCGCGCGCCTGAGGCGCGGCCGCACGCCCCGGCGGGCGGCCCGTATGGGCGCCCGCCGGACCGCTCCCGGACCGCGTCACTCGGCGGCGCGTTGCAGCAGCACCGGAACGGGCATGTGCGGCTCCGCCGCCGGCGAGTAGCCCGGGTGCTGCGTCAGGTCGACGCTTGCGACCTCCCAGCCGTCGCGGCCGAGCTCGCTCAGCCGCTCGAGCACCTCTTTGATGTGGGACTCGAAGTGCTCGGAGAAGGGAAGCTCCTCGACCCGGTACTCGATGGTCCTCATCGCCGGCCTCCTTCCTCGCGCTTGCGATCCGACCTCACCCTGCCACCCGCCCTCGCCGTCGTCGGGGACCGGAGTCGCCCCGGTGTGTGACCGCGGTCACCCGCCAGCGGCGATCCCCGTGCGGGGAAGGCCCCCGGGGCCTAAACTGAGGGTGAGAGGTGCGAGGCCGTCCGGCTGTGGGGACGGATCCCCCGCCGGCCGGTGGACGTGCAGGCGTTCGCCCGTGAGGACCCTCGGAGCGGGTTCCTCGGCACCCTCCCGGACCGGGCCGCGGAGGAATTGCTCGCCGGCGCTATCCGGATCACTGTCCCCGCCGGGGGGCTCGTCTACCGGGAAGGGGAGGCCCCCCGCGTCATCGTCGTGATGGAAGGCCTCCTGCGGGCGTTCCTGCGCTCGGCCGAAGGCCGCCAGCTCACCGTGAGGTACCTGCACCAGGGCGACGTGGCGGGGCTGGCGCCAGTGCTGGGCGGACCGGGCCTGACCACCGTGCAGGCCATGACCACCAGCTCCGTCGAGGCGTTGCGGGTTGACAGGTTGCGACGGTTGCTCGGTTCGGATCCCGAAGTCGCCCGGGCCTGCGCCGAGGAGGTCACCCGCCAGCTCTCCGAGGCGCTGGGGCAGCTGTCCGAGCGGGCATTCCTGACGGTCCGCCGGCGGATCGTTCGGCACCTGCTGGACCTCGCCGTGGTCGACCGAGGACGCCTGGTGGTGTACGCGAGCCAGCAGGACCTCGCGGACGCGGTGGGGTCGGTTCGCGAGGTCGTGACGAGGACGCTCCGCGGGCTGCGCCGTCAAGGCCTCGTGCGGACGCGCCGCGACGAGATCGTCCTGCTCGATCCCGTCGGCCTCACCCGCGAGCTCGCCGCGGGCTGAGCCCGGCTCTGCAGGGTTGACGTGGGGGGCCGCCAAGTTACACTCCGGTAATCACAGGAGTGTGATTCCGGCCCGGTCCCGAACAGGGGCTCGCCGGCGCCGGTCGAGAGGAGGCCCGATGCCGCTGCACACCTGCGCTCCGCTCCGGGGGTCCGAGCCGATGTCCCTGTGGGTCTGCCCGGACTGCGGCGCCACCTGGGAGGCCGTGCCCTGGCAGGACGTGTTCGATTTCGACGTGAACGAGGCCGTCACGCGCGCCGAATGGATCCTGGTCGAGGGCCCGGCGCAGATGGCGGGTTGACGTGGCGGTCAGCCTGCGGACCGTCGACGAGCTGGCGCCTCCCCCCGGGTATTCCCACGTCGCCGTCGCCACCGGCGGCACCATGGTCTTCACGGCCGGCGCGGTGCCGCTCGACTCCGATGGCAACCTGGTCGGCGACGGCGACGCGCTGGCCCAGGCCGAACGCGTCATCGACAACCTCCTGATCCAGCTCGAGGCCGGCGGGGCCCGGCCCGCCGACGTGGCGAAGACCACCGTCTACGTGGCCGGCGGCGACTACGGCACGCAATCGGCCGTGTGGCAGGTCGTCCGGTCCTCCGAGATCGGCTCGGCCCCGAGCACGCTGGTGGGCGTGCCGACGCTCGGCTACCGCGGCCAGCTGGTCGAGATCGAGGCCATCGCGCTGCTGGATTGACCCGGCGCCGTCAGAACAACCCGATCGTCCGACCTCGCTCGTCGATGTCGACGCCGGTGAAGTTGGGCGTCTTCCCGAGGCCCGGCATCCGCTGCATGTCGCCGCACAAGGCGACGGCGAACCCCGCTCCGGCGTTCGGCACCACCGAACGAACGGGAAGGCGGAACCCCGTCGGCCGGTTGCGCAGCGCCGGGTCGTGGGAGAGCGACAGGTGGGTCTTGGCCATACAGACGGGGGCCGATCCCATGCCCATCGACTCCATCGAGGCGAGGTCGCGTTCGGCCTGCGGCGTGTAGTCCACGCCGTCGGCCCCGTAGAGGCGGCGCGCGATGGCGTCGATCTGCTCGCGAAGCGGCGAGCCGGGCGGCGTGAGCGGGGCGAAGGTGTTGGGGCGCTCGCACGCCTCGATCACGGCGTTCGCGAGGTCGAGGGCGCCGTCGCCGCCGCGCGTGAACCCGTCGTTGACCACGACCCGTTCGGCCCCGGCCTCCTTGGCGAGGCGTTCGACGAGCTCGATCTCCGCGTCCGCGTCGGTGGGGAACCGGTTGATCGAGACGACGCACGGCACGCCGTATTGCCGAACGATGCCGATGTGCGCCGCCAGGTTCGCCATCCCGCGTTCGAGCGCGTCCAGGTCGGGGTGGCCGAGCTCCTCGAACGCCGTCCCGCCGTGCGACTTCGTGGCGCGGACCGTGGTGACCAGCACCCCCGCGGCCGGGGCGAAACCACCGGCGGGGCACACGATGTCGCAGAACTTCTGGAAGCCGAGATCGGCGCCGAACCCGGCCTCGGTGACCACGTAGTCGGCGAGCTTCAGCGCCATCCGGTCGGCGATGATCGAGCTGTTGGCGTGGGCGATGTTCCCGAACGGCCCGGCGTGGACGAGCACCGGCTGGCCCTCGAGCGTCTGAACGAGGTTGGGTTTGAGCGCGTCTTTCATCACGACGGTCATGGCGCCGGCCACGCGAAGGTCGTCCGCGCCGACGGGTCCGCCGTCGCGGGTCTCGGCCACCACGATCCGCCCCAGGCGCCGGCGAAGGTCGGCGAGGTCGGTGGCGAGCGCCAGCACCGCCATCACCTCGGAGGCCGCCGTGATCACGAACTGGTTCTCGCGCGGCACGCCGTGGGCCCGCCCCCCCAGGCCGATCACCGAATACCGCAGCGAGCGGTCGTTCACGTCCAGCGTCCTCGGCCACGTGATGGTGGCCGGTTCGATCCCGAGCGGGTTCCCGTGGTAGAGCGAGGCGTCCAGCGCCGCCGCGAGCAGGTTGTGGGCGGCCGCCACGGCGTGGACGTCTCCGTTCAGGTGGAGGTTGATGTCCTCCATCGGGACGATCTGCGCGTATCCGCCGCCGGTGCCGCAGCCTTTGATGCCGAAGACCGGGCCCATGGAGGGCTCGCGCAGACACAGGATCACCCGGCGCCCCGCACGCCCCAATCCCTGGGTGAGCGAGATCGACGTGGTGGTCTTGCCCTCGCCGGCCTTCGTGGGCGTGATCGCCGTGACGATCACGACCTTGCCGTCGGGGCGGTCCCGCAGGCGTTCCAGGGCCCGGAGGCCGACCTTGGCCCGGAAGCGCCCGAACGGCTCGACCTCGTCCGGGAGGAGACCGGCGCCCTCGGCGACCTCGGCGACGGGGCGCAGGACGGCCTCCTGGGCGATCTCGAGTCCGCTCTTCATCGTCCCCCACCTGATCGGCCGTTCAAGCCCGCTGAGCTTACCCGGGCTCGCCTCGCGGCCGACGTCTGCGGTGACCCCGGCCGCCTCGGACCTCGATAATGGGCGGGTGAGCCGAACGTTTCCCGATCGCCGCCCGACCGCCCGGGTCCGGGCGCTCGCCGTCCGTGACGGGACGCCGACCGTGCGTCCGGACGAGCTGGCCACGGAGGAACCCATGGAGGTCCGGGTCCAGGGTCCGGGACAGACGGCGGTCCCGGTCGCGGTCACGATGCGCACGCCCGGGGCCGACTTCGAGCTCGCGGCGGGGTTCCTGTTCACGGAGGGCCTGATCGAGCGGTCCGACGACGTCCTGCGGATCAGCTACTGCGAGGACCTTCCACCGGAGGAACAGCAGTACAACGTGGTCACGGTCGAGGTGGCCGGGGCGTTCGACGCCGAGGCCATCGGCCGGAACTTCGTGGCAACGTCGTCGTGCGGCGTCTGCGGCAAGGCGACGCTCGACGACGTCCAGGTCCACTGCCGCCCCCTCGCGCCCGGCCCGGAGGTCGACGCGGGGGCGATCCTCGCGATGCCGGAGGCGCTGCGGGGACGGCAAGCGGTCTTCGGCCGCACCGGAGGGTTGCACGCGGCCGGCCTGTTCGCCGCCGACGGGTCGCTGCGGAGCGTGCGCGAGGACGTCGGCCGTCACAACGCGGTGGACAAGGTGGTCGGCGAGCACCTGCTGGCGGGGGAGATCCCGCTCTCGGGCGAGGTCCTCCAGGTCTCGGGCCGGATCGGGTTCGAGATCGTTCAGAAGGCCGCGCGGGCGGGGATCCCCCTGCTCAGCGCGGTGGGCGCCCCGTCGTCGCTGGCGGTCGAGGCGGCCGAGCGGCTGGGGATGACCCTCGTGGGGTTCGTCCGGGACGGCCGCTTCAACGTCTACACGCACCGCGAACGCGTCCGTCTCTGACGAGGCCTTCGAACGGGGGCCGCGTAGAATCGCCGGCGTACCGGCGTTCGGTGAAAGGAGCGCGGCCGATGAAGAACGGGCTGGTGCGACTCACCGAGCCGATGGTGCGCGCGAACGGCTCGCTGCGACCGGCGACGTGGGACGAGGCCCTGGACCGGGCCGCCGCGGGGCTGCAGCGGGCCAACGAGCGCAACCCCGGCTGGGGAGCGGGCCTGTTCAGCTGCTCGAAGGCCACCAACGAGATGAACTTCGTGGCGCAGAAGTTCGCTCGGCAGGTCCTGGGCAGCAACAACATCGACAGCTGCAACCGCACCTGACACGCTCCGTCGGTCGTCGGTCTGGCGACCGTGTTCGGAGCCGGTGGGGGAACCAGCTCCTACGAGGAGGTCGCGAACACCGACCTCATCGTGTTGTGGGGGTCGAATGCGCGCGAGACGCATCCGATCTTCTTCCATCACGTCCTTCGGGGCGTGCGCAACGGCGCGCGCCTGATCGTGGTGGACCCCCGGCGTACGTCCTCGGCCGAGTGGGCGGACCTGTGGCTGGGTCTCGACGTCGGGGCGGACATCGCGCTCTCGAACACGATGGCGCGCGAGATCCTCGTGAACGACCTCCACAACCCGGCGTTCGTCCAACGCGCCACCGAGGGGTTCGACGCCTATCGCGAGTCGGTGATGGAGTGGACGCTCGAGCGGGGCGAGCAGGTGACCGGCGTGCCGGCCGACGCGATCCAAGAGCTCGCCCACGCGTACGCGAAGGCCGACCGCGCGGTGATCTGCTGGACGCTCGGGATCACCGAGCACCACAACGCCGTCGACAACGTCCTGGCGCTGATCAACCTGGGTTTGCTGACCGGACACGTGGGTCGGTACGGCAGCGGCCTGAACCCCCTCCGCGGCCAGAACAACGTCCAGGGCGGGGGCGACATGGGCGCGATCCCGAACAAGCTGCCCGGTTTCCAGGACATCGAGAACGACCCAGCCGCGCGAGCCACATTCGAACGTGCCTGGGGCCGGCCGATCCTGCCCCGGTACGGCTGGACCTTGACGAAGATGTTCGAAGCCATGGAGCGGGGCGAGCTCACCGCCGTCTACTGCATCGGAGAGAACCCGGCGAGCTCGGAGGCCGACGCCCATCGCGCCAAGCGGCTGCTGGACGGGCTCGACACGCTGATCGTGCAGGACCTGTTCCTGACGAAGACGGCCGAGATGGCCGACGTGGTCCTGCCGGCGGCCAACGCCGCGCTCGAGTCGGAGGGGACGGTGACGAACAGCGAGCGCCGCGTGCAGCGGGTGCGCAAGGCGCTCCTGCCCCCCGGCGACGCGCGCGACGACATCTGGATCATCACGCAGCTCGCCAAACGCCTTGGGTACGACTGGGGAGACCTCACTCCCGCCGACGCGTGGGAGGAGCTTCGCACCCTGTCGCCGATGCACGCCGGGATGTCGTGGGCGCGTCTCGAGGAGCTCGGGGGCATCCAGTGGCCCTGTCCGAGCGAGGACCATCCCGGCACGCTGTTCCTGCACGCCCGCCTGTGGGAGGAGGATCCCGAACACCGAGGGCCAGCCGCGCCGTTCAGCGTCGTGCCATTCGAGCCGCCGGTGGACGAGCTGACGGACGAGTATCCGCTGCGGCTGACCACTGGCCGCCGGCTGGACTCCTACAACACCGGAGTCCAGACGGGAGGGTACTCCTCCCCGCTGCGACGAGGGGAGACGGTCGACGTGTCGCCCGAAGATGCCGAACGCCTGGGCGTGGCGAACGGCGAGCTCGTCCGCGTGACGTCGCGACGTGGGTCGGTGGACGCCCCGGCGCGGATCGACCGAGGCCTGCGGCCGGGGCTGGTGTTCATGACCCTGCACTTCCCCGACCAGGTCGAGACGAACGTGCTCACGATCGACGCCACGGATCCGAAGTCCGGCACGGCCGAGTTCAAGGCCACGGCCGTGCGCATCGAACGGCTCGGTTCTCCCGAGCGGACCGGGGCGAGCGCATGACGGGAGGGCCGTGGACGTCCGGCTGATGTCGGCCACGCCGACCGACGAGGAGCGGGCCGCGGTCGACGAGGTCCTGGGCCCGCCCGGGACCGGGTGGCGCGGTGGGGAACGGAGCGCGCTCGACGGCCACGTCTCGCGCGGCGGGCGTGAGGTCCGGGAGCGGCGCGACCTCCTCCTTCCGGCCTTGCACGCCCTCCAGTCCCGCGTCGGGTGGATCAGCGAGGGCGGCCTGACCTACGTGAGCCAACGCCTGACGGTCCCGCCCGCCGAGGCCTACGGCGTGGCGAGCTTCTACGCGATGTTCTCGACCGAGCCCAGACCGCGAAGCGTCGTCCACGTCTGCGACGACATCGCCTGCAAGGTCGCCGGCGCGGAAGAGCTCGTCGCTCTGATGGACGAGGCGGCGGCGAAGATGCCGATCGGCGTCGTCCGCAGCCCGTGTCTCGGGCAGTGCGACCGCGCTCCGGCCGTCCTCGTTCAGCGGGCCGGCCCTCGTGACGACATCACCATCGCGCCCGCAACGGCGACGGTGGCACTGGAGGAAGCCCGGGGCCCCGACGTCGACGTCCCCTCCACGCACCGAACCAGCTCCGGCTCGCCGCGGGTGTCCCAGCCGTCACAAGGTCTCCGACTCCTGCGACGTGTGGGCATCGTCGACCCGACGTCGCTGGACGACTACCGGGCGCACGGCGGCTACGAGGCGCTACGACGCGCGGTCGAGCTCGGCCCGGACGGCGTCATCGCCGAGCTCAAGGACGCGAAGTTGCTGGGTCGCGGCGGCGCGGCGTTCCCGACGGGCGTGAAGTGGGAGGCCGTGGCGCGGCAGCCCGTACGACCGCACTACTTCGTGTGCAACGCCGACGAGTCCGAGCCGGGAACGTTCAAGGACCGCGTTCTGATGGAGGGCGATCCCTTCGCCGTCATCGAGTCCCTGACGATCGCTGGGTACGCGACGGGCTCGGAGATCGGCTACCTGTACGTCCGCGGTGAGTACCCGCACGCCACCGCGATGATCGAGGGCGCGATGGCGCAGGCGAGGGCGAGGGGGTACCTCGGCGACGACGTCATGGGGCAGGGGGTCGCGTTCGACGTCGAGGTCCGTCGCGGCGCCGGCGCGTACATCTGCGGGGAGGAGACCGCGCTGTTCAACTCGATCGAGGGGAAACGCGGCGAGCCCCGGAACAAGCCGCCGTTCCCGGTCGAGCGGGGTCTGTTCGGCAAACCGACCGGCATCAACAACGTCGAGACGCTGGTGAACGTGCTCGAGATCTTGACCCTCGGCGGGCTCGAATACGCGAAGCTCGGCACGCCGGACTCGACGGGCACGCGGCTGTTCTGCCTGAGCGGTTCGATCCGGACGCCGGGCGTGTACGAGGTCGAGCACGGCGTTGCGCTCCGGGACCTCCTCGAGCTGGCGGACGGGGTCCCCGAGGGCCGTTCCCTCCGCGCGGTGCTGCTGGGCGGCGCGGCCGGGACGTTCGTCGGTCCGGAGGACCTCGACCTGCCCCTCACGTTCGAGGATGCGAAAGCGGCGGGGACGACCCTGGGCTCCGGAGTGGTGATGCCGTTCGACGACACGGTGGACCTCGAGGAGATCGTCCTGCGGATCGCCGCGTTCTTCCGGGACGAGTCGTGCGGGCAGTGTGTGCCCTGCCGGGTCGGGACGGTCCGCCAGGAGGAGGCGCTGCATCGGCTGGTGCGCGACCGACCGATGGGATCGCGCCGGGACGAGCTCGCCCTGATCGGGGACCTCGGGCGCGTCATGCGTGACGCGTCGATCTGCGGGCTGGGACAGCTCGCGTCGAACGCGGTCGAGTCCGCCGTGGAGCGGCTGGACCTATTCGACGGTGGAGGGAAGCGATGACGGTCGCTCGGCTCGCCCCGCCGCGGCGCCTGCTCGACCTAGAGATCGACGGCGAGTCCCTCCGCGTAGCCGAGGGATCGACGATCCTCGACGCCCTGCGCGAGCGGGGGGTCGACACACCGACGTTGTGTTACGCCGAGAATCTCACCCCGGTGAACGCCTGCCGCGCGTGCGTCGTCGAGCTCGAGGGCTCGCGCGTGCTCGTGCCGTCCTGCGCCCGGAAGGTCGAGCCGGGCATGAAGGTCCAGACCGCCACGGAGCGGGTGCGGCACTCGCGGCGCCTGGTCCTGGAGCTCCTGGGCTCCTCGGTCGACCTGGACCTGGCGGGCACCGCGGTTCGGCGGTGGATGGAGGCTTACCAGGCGGACGCCGCCCGCTTCGGCCCGCCGGCGCCGCCGGCCGCGGCCGGGGAGCGGGACGCCCGTCACACCGGACACCACCACCCCCCGGACCCGACGAGCGCCGACACCGTCGACCAGCCGGTGAAGGTCGACAACGACCTGTACGTTCGCGATTACTCGCGGTGCATCCTCTGCTACAAGTGCGTCGAGGCCTGCGGCGTGGACGCACAGAACACGTTCGCGATCGCCGTGGCCGGCCGTGGCTTCGACGCGCGCATCTCGACGGAGTTCGACGTGCCACTGCCCGAGTCGGCCTGCGTCTACTGCGGGAACTGCATCGGCGTGTGTCCGACGGGCGCGCTGATGTTCCGGAGCGAGCACGAGATGCGCGAGGCCGGCACGTGGGACGAGACCCGGCAGACCGTGACCGAGACGATCTGTCCCTACTGCGGCGTCGGCTGCGACCTCGAGGTGCACGTCCAGGACAACGAGATCGTCAAGGTGACCTCTCCCTCGGACCACTCGATCACGTCGGGGCACCTCTGCATCAAGGGCCGGTTCGGGTTCGAATACGTGCAGAACCGCGCGCCCACCGCGACCGGAGGGGGCCACGGCGGGCCCGATCTGCCGCCAACGCCGCCGGATCCGGATCCAGCGGGGACGGAACTTGTCTGAGCTCGCGGGCGTCGTTCTGGCAGGGGGGCGGTCCTCCCGGTTCGGACGCGACAAGCTGGCGGAGCCGTACCGGGGGGTCCCGCTGCTGCGCCACGCCGTCTCGAGGCTGGGCGAGCTGTGTGGGGAGGTGGTCGTGGTGCTGTCGCCCGCGGGCGGCGCGGCTGATCTGCCTCCGGGGGTGAGGGTGGCGCGCGACGACGCGGAGGGCCTCGGGCCGCTCGCGGGCGTCCACGCCGGCCTGACCTCCGTTCGGTCGCCGCTCGCCGTGGTGGTGGCCGGCGACATGCCGGAGGTCCAGACCCGCGTGTTGTTGGAGCTGGTGCGAACCCTCCGGTCGTCGGACGCGAGCGCCGCTGCCCTGCGGGACGGCGACGACGTTCGTCCGTTGCCGCTGGCCGTTCGAACGCGTGAGGCAGCGTTCGCCGCCGGGGCGCTCCTCGCCGGCGGGCACCGGCGACTTCGGGACCTGCTCGACGCGTTGTCGCTCGCCGTCGTCGACGAGCTCGAGTGGACGGCGCTCGACCGTGAGCGCCGGTCCCTGTTCGACGTCGACGTGCCGGGCGACCTCGACCTCGCCGGCGGCGCGTTTCCCTCGCCGCCCCCTGGGTAGCAAGACGTCCGTGAAACGGGTCCGGATCGAACGGCCGAAGCGGCGGCGTGGCCATCTGGAGTTGATGCCGCTCGATCCACGGGACCCGGCCGTCGTGCGAGCCAAGGATCTGGAGCAGCTGGGGCGGGTTCCCCCTCCACCGCGGCGCGCCGCCTGAGGCCGGTCGTCACGGACGAGGCCGAGCGGCCGCGGGTAGGCTCCGCCCGTGACCCATCCACCGATTCGGGTCGGCCGCGTCGAGGTCTCGGTGATCTGCGAGGGGTACGCGGCGTTCCCCGTCGACGAGGAGCTGCCGGGCGCGTCGATCGATTGGACGGCCGAACGGGGTCGGTTCCCGTGGGCGTTCCACGGTGACGACCAGTGGACGTGGCACGTGCATGCGTTCGCCGTGCGGACCGCCGGGGCCCTCGTGATGGTCGACACGGGACTGGGAACGTTCCCGCCGTACCGTCCGTGGGTCGCTGCGAACGATCGCGCCGCAGCCCTGGACGCGGCGGGCGTCGATCCGAAAGCCGTTCGCGCGGTGGTGCACACGCACCTCCACGCGGATCACGCCGGCGGCGCCGTGATGGAGGGGGTGCCGGTCTTCCCGAACGCGGTGCACCACGTCCATCCGGCCGATTGGGACTTCTTCGGGCAGCCCGACCGGATCGACGGGTATACGGCGCGGGGGCCCATGTCGGAGCTCGAACGCCTCGGGATGCTCGACCTTCGCCTGGAGGACCACGTCGTCGCGACCGGCGTCCGGACGATGTCCTCCCCGGGCCACACGCCGGGACACCGGGTCGTCGTGGTCGAATCCGGTGGGGAGGGGCTGGTGCTGGCCGGCGATCTCCTCCACGTGCCGGCGCAGGTGGCACTGCCACACTGGCCCTCGAGCCACGACAGAGATCCCGATGGCGGATGCCGTTCCCGCCTCGCCGTGCTCGAGTGGGCTCGGGCGCAGGGTTGGCGGGTCGGGGTCTCACATTTCGGCCGGCCGTTCGGGCGGCCCACGGAGGACGGTTGGGAGCCCGAGTCGCTCGACGGTGCCGCGGCCGATCCGGCCGGGTAGAGTCCGTCCCGAAGAGCGGGGCCGCCCGGCCGTCCGCGCATCAAACCCTCTCCGAAAGGACTTCGGCGATGCCGCGTCGCGTGCTCATCATGGGTGCCGCAGGTCGGGACTTCCACAACTTCAACCTCGCGTATCGCGACAACCCCGCGTATGAGGTCGTGGCGTTCACGGCGACCCAGATCCCGTTCATCGATGATCGGACCTACCCCGCCGCGTTGGCGGGCGCCGCCTATCCCGGTGGGATCCGCATCCACGACGAAGACGAGCTCACGACGTTGATCGAGCGGCTGCAGGTCGACGACGTCGTCTTCAGCTACTCGGATGTCAGTCACGACTACGTGATGCACCGCGCGAGCCAGGTGCTCGCCGCCGGAGCGAACTTCGTCCTCCTCGGACCGCGCGAGACGATGCTCGAGGCCGACGTCCCGGTCGTGGCCGTGTGCGCCGTCCGAACCGGATCGGGGAAGAGCCAGACCACCCGGGCCATCGCCGAAACCCTGAAGGAGGCCGGCAAACGGGTGGTCGCGGTCCGCCACCCCATGCCGTACGGCGACCTGGCGGCTCAGCGGGTCCAGCGGTACGCGGCGCTGGAGGACCTCGACCGCTACGAGACCACGGTCGAGGAACGCGAGGAGTACGAGCCGCACATCGCCGCGGGCACGATCATCTACGCCGGCGTGGACTACGGCGAGATCCTCGACCGCGCGCAGGCCGAATGCGACGTGTTGTTGTGGGACGGCGGCAACAACGACCTCCCGTTCTACCGTCCCGACGTCCACATGGTGGTCGCCGATCCGCTGCGAGCCGGCCACGAGACGAGGTACCACCCCGGCGAGGCCAACCTGCGGATGGCCGACGTCGTCGTGATCAACAAGATGGACTCGGCATCTCCGGACCAGGTAACGGCGCTGACCGAGACGATCGAACGCGTCAACCCGCGCGCCGCGATCGTCCGGGCCGACAGCCGCGTGACCGTCGACGATCCCGCCCGTATCGCCGGCGCGCGTGTGCTGGTTGTGGAGGACGGTCCGACGCTCACCCACGGCGAGATGAAGTTCGGCGCCGGCGTGGTGGCGGCGCGAGCGCATGGCGCAGCCGAGATCGTGGACCCACGCCCCTGGGCGGTCGGCACGATCGAGGAGACGTTCCGCAAGTACGACGTCGGACCGGTGCTGCCGGCGATGGGGTACTCCGACGAGCAGCTTCGGGAGCTCGAGAAGATCATCGACGCCTCGCGGGCCGATCTCGTCGTGATCGGGACGCCCATCGACCTTCGCCGGGTCATCGACATCCGCAAACCCGCGGTCCGCGTCCGCTACGACCTCGCGGTGCGGCCGGACTCTCCGACCCTGGCCGACGTGCTAGGGCCGGTGCTCTGACGTGGACCGCGTCGTCGTGGCGCTCGGGGGCAACGCGCTCCTGCGGCGCGGCGAGGAGGACACGTTCGCCAACCTCTATCGCTCGGCCCGGCTGGCCGCCGAACGTGTGGTGGACATCGCCGCGGCCGGCTGGGAGGTCGTCGTCACCCACGGCAACGGGCCGCAGGTCGGACGGATCCTCCTGCAACAGGAGGCCGCCCGGCAGTTCGTCCATCCGATGCCCCTGGACGTGTGTGGGGCGCTCAGCCAGGGGCAGATCGGCTACCTGCTCCAGGTCACGATCGGCGACGTGTTCTACGAACGGGGGATGGAGCGCCCGGTCGCCACGATCCTGACCCTCACCCGCGTCCCCGCCGACGACCCGGCGTTCGCGAATCCGACCAAGCCGATCGGGCCCTTCTACGAACGGGACGAGGCCGACCGTCTGAGCGCCGAGCGGGGATGGGCGCTGCGTCCGGACCCGCACGGTGGGTATCGGCGCGTGGTGCCCTCGCCCACGCCGTATTCGATCGTGGAGGCGCCGGTGATCCGGACCCTGGTCGGCGACGGTGTCGTGGTGATCGCGTCGGGGGGCGGAGGTGTGCCGGTGGTCGAGCAGGGGCCGCGGCTGGTCGGGGTGGAAGGGGTGGTCGACAAGGACTCGGCCGCGGCGATCCTGGCCCGAGACGTCCAGGCGACCACGCTGTTGATCCTGACCGACGTGACGAATGTCCAGCGTGGGTTCGGCACCGACCAGGCGGAAGAGCTCGATCGCCTGACGACCGCCGAAGCTCGAGCGTTTGCCGACGCCGGGGAGTTCGCCGCCGGGTCGATGGGGCCGAAGGTGCAGGCGGCCGTCTCGTTCGTGGAGGGCGGCGGGCGGCGTGCCGCGATCGGCGATCTCGACGACGCCGTCGCGGTGCTGACGGGGACGGCCGGGACGACCATCGTCCCGGCGTGAGGGCCGGCGTCGGTCAGGGAGACCGTTTGCGGCGGCCGGGGTTCACGAACAGCGTCGCGACCATGTAGAGGAACGCCAGCCCCACCGCGCCGGTCAGGCCGACCAGGATGAGGACGAACGTCCACTCGAGGAGACCCCAGGCGCCGAGCACACCCGGAACCTATCAGGCGTTCACGGCGTCGCGGGACAGGAGGATCTCGGCGCGTACCAGCTCGCGTAGCCGTCGAACGCCTGCCACGGCCGCCGCGACGACGAGCTCGAGCGAAAGATCCGCTGATGTGGGCCTGTCGGTACGCTCCGAGGCGGGAGCCTCCGGCTCCCACCCGTAGAATCGACGTCGACCCGCGAGGGCCCGAGCTTGAGCCCGCGCATCCGAGGGGAAGGACCGAAAGCCGACGTGAAGCGGATCGGCATCCTCACCGGCGGCGGCGACTGTCCGGGGCTGAACGCGGCCATCCGCGCCGTCGTGCGCAAGGCGGTGGGCGTCCACCGCTGGGAGGTCCTCGGGTTCGGGGACGGCTGGCGCGGGGTGATGGAGGGCACGGCTCGCGAGCTGACCGCCGAATCCGTCCAGGGCATCCTGCATCGCGGCGGCACGATCCTGGGCAGCAGCGGGTCGAACCCGTACCACGAGGGCGGGATCGACCGGATCCGCTCGACGTTCCAGGACCTGGAGATCGACGGCCTCGTAGCGATCGGCGGCGAAGGCACGTTGAGCGCGGCCGCCCGGATGGCCGACGACGGCCTCCCCGTCATCGGCATCCCCAAGACGATCGACAACGACATCTCCGGCACGGACGCTTGCATCGGGTTCGCCACGGCGGTCCAGGTGGCCACCGACGCCATCGACCGCCTGCACACGACGGCGGAGAGCCACGACCGTCTGATGCTGGTCGAGGTCATGGGTCGGAGCGCAGGGTGGATCGCCCTGGAGGCTGGTCTGGCCGGCGGCGCCGACGCGATCATGATCCCGGAGCGGCCGTTCGACGTGGCCGACGTCGCGACCCATCTGCGCCGCCGCCACCGGCGCGGGCACTCCTTCTCGATCGTGGTGGTGGCCGAAGGGGCCATCCCGGTGGAGGGGACCATGGAGCTGCCGGACTACCCGCTGGACGAACGCGGCTTCCCGCGGTTCGGCGGGATCGCGCCGCTGCTCGCCCCGCGGCTCGAAGAGGCCACGGGCTGGGAGACGCGCGTCACGGTCCTCGGGCACGTCCAGCGCGGGGGGAGCCCGGTCGCGGCCGACCGGGTGCTGGCGACGCGGTTCGGCAGCGCCGCGGTCGACCTCGCGGCCCGCGACGGGTGGGGCAGGATGGTGGCGATTCACGGCGTGGACGTGGTCGACATCGCGCTCGCGGAGGCAGCCAAGGTGCGGCCGGTGCCGGAGGATCTGTACCGGGTGGCGGAGGTCTTCTTCGTATGACGGGGAGGTCGGGCAGATGAAGGTCGGGGTCCTGACGGGTGGGGGAGACGTCCCGGGCCTGAATCCGTGCATCAAGGCCGCCACGCTGCGGGCGATCGAGGAGGGACACGAGGTCGTCGGTGTGCGCCGCGGGTGGGCCGGCCTGCTCGAGTGCGACCCCGACGACGTAGAGTCCGTGGCGGCCAACATCGTGAAGCTCGACCCGGGCGCGGTCCGGACGATCGACCGGACGGGCGGCACCATCCTGCACACGTCTCGGACGAATCCGGCCAAGGTGCGGCCGTCGGAGGAGCCGGCGTTCCTCGCGGCGCGCCGGGCGGCCGAGGCGGGGGACGAAGGCGCGGCCGAGGCCGACGAGGGCCCACGTGACCACACCGAGCACGTCCTGAAGGTGCTCTCGTCCGTCGGGATCGACGCGATGATCCCGATCGGCGGCGACGACACGTTGTCCTTTGCGCTGCGACTGCACGACGAAGGGTTCCCGGCCATCGCGATCCCCAAGACCATGGACAACGACGTCCACGGCACCGATTACTGCATCGGGTTCTCGACCGCGGTCACGAGGACCGTCAACTTCATCCACCAGCTCCGCACCAGCGCGGGCTCTCACGAGCGGCTGGCGGTGGTCGAGGTGTTCGGCCGGTACAGCGGGGAGACCTCGCTCGTCTCGGCGTATCTGTCCGGCGTCGAGCGGGCCATCATCTCCGAGGTGCCGTTCGACATCGAACGCCTCGCCAGCTACCTGATGGACGACAAACGTACCAACCCGAGCAGCTACGCCATGATGACGATCTCGGAAGGGGCGACGTACGTCGGCGGCGACATGGTCATGGCCGGGAAGGAAGACGCGTACGGCCACCGCAAGCTCGGGGGCATCGGCCAGATCACCGGCGAGGTTCTGCACGAGATCACCGGCGAAGGGATCATCAACCAGCAGCTCGGGTACCTGATGCGGTCGGGGTCGCCCGACTCGCTCGACCTCATGGTGGCGATCAACTACGCGGTCATGGCCGTGGACCTGCTCGTGCAGGGACAGACCGGTAGGCTGGTGGCCCTACGAAACGGCAACTACGTCAACGTCCCGATCGACGTGACGCGGCAGGGGGTCAAACGGGTGGACGTCGGGGCGCTCTACGACGTCGAGGCCTACCGGCCGAAGATCCGCCACGTGGACGGCAAGCCGATGTTCCTCTACTGATGTATCGGGTCGACCTGCGTTCGGACACCGTCACCACGCCGTCGGACGCGATGCGCCGCGCCATGGCCGAGGCCGAGGTGGGCGACGATTGGTTCGGAACCGATCCGACCGTCAACCGCCTCCAAGAGGCCGCGGCCGAGGCCGTCGGCACCGAGGCCGCTCATTACGTCCCCACCGGGACCATGGCCAACCAGATCGGGCTGCGGCTGCACTTCCGCGGACCGGGCCATTTCGTGGTGGCCGAACGCACCTCCCACGTCGCCTCCACCGAGGTGATGTCCGCCGCCGCCCTCTCCGGGATCGCCTACCGCACGATCGCCGGCGACGATCGCGGGCAGGTCACCGCGGAACAGGTGGTGGGGGCCCTCGAGGAGGACGAGCCGTACGGGGTCGAGGTGGTGGACCTGGTCAGCGTCGAGAACACGCACGGCCACGCCGGAGGTTGCGTGATGTCGGTGGAGGACCTGCGGGCGATCCGGAAGGTGGCCGACGAGGCCGGGGTGCCCATCCACCTCGACGGCGCCCGGATCTTCAACGCCGCGGCGGCCGCGGGGCTGGACGTCACGGACTGGACCCGCGAGGCCGACACCGTGATGTTCTGTGTCTCGAAAGGCCTCGGTGCTCCGGTCGGCTCGTTGATCTGCGGCCCGGCCGAGCTCATGCCGGAGGCGCGGCGCCTGAAGATCCTGTTCGGGGGGGCGTGGCGCCAGGCCGGCGTGCTGGCCGCCGCCGGCCTGGTGGCGCTGCGGGAGGGGCCGAAACGCCTGCACGAGGACCACGTCCGGGCCCGGCGCCTGGCCGACGCGCTGGCCGAGCTCGTGCCCGGCGGGATCGACCAGGCCTCCGTTGAAACGAACATGGTGTTCCTGGACACGGAGCCGGTGGAGATATCACCGCTCGAGGCCATCCGGCGACTCGAAGGGGAAGGGGTGGGGGCCACTCTGGTGTCGGGAAAGGTTCGGATGGTGACCCACGTGGACGTCTCCGACCGGGACATCGAGACGGCGATCGCGGCCTGGAAGGCCGTGGTCGTCGATGGGAGGTAGGCGCGGCATGAAGCTGTTCGGGACGAAATACCCGGAGGAGATCGCGAAGCGAGTCCCGCCCGGCCAGCGCCTGGTGAAGACCTGGCCGGTGCTGCACTACGGGCTGATCCCGACCGCCGACCTATCGGACTGGCGGTTCGAGGTCTCCGGGCTGGTCGAGGAGCCGTTCTCGCTCACGTACGACGAGCTGAAGGCGCTCGGGCCGGTGGACGTCACCGCGGACATGCATTGCGTGACGGGCTGGTCCACGCTCGACAACACGTGGACCGGCATCCCGTTCCGCGCGCTCGCCGAACGGGCCAAACCCCTTCCCGAGGCCAAATGGGTCATCGCGCACTGCGAGCAGGGGTACACCTCGGACCTGTCGCTCGAGGCCATGGTGGAGGATGACGTGCTCGTGGCCTGGGCGCACGGCGGTCAGGACCTCACGCCCGAGCACGGGTACCCGCTCCGGCTGGTCGTGCCCCAGCGGTACGCGTGGAAGAGCGCCAAGTGGCTGCGCGGGCTGGAGTTCTCCAACCACAACAACCGCGGGTTCTGGGAGGTTCGTGGGTACCACATCCACGCCGACCCCTGGCGCGAAGAGCGCTACAGCTACCAGGAGGGTCCCCGGGCCGAGCTCGAGCCTTAGCCGGAGGCGAGGGACCGGATCCGCTCGAGTTCGGCCCGCCGGGCCTCGCCGGAGGCGGGCGTCTCGACGACGAGCGACAGATCCCGGACCTCCGGCCGGTGCAGGATCGCGCCGAATCCCGCCGGGCCGATCGCGCCGTTCCCTACGACCTCGTGCCGGTCGCGCCGGGAGCCGCGTTCGTGTTTCGCGTCGTTGAGATGGACGAGCGACAGCCGATCGGCCAGGCCGCTCGCGGCGAGCTCGTCGAAGAACTCGTCGACCCCGGCCGGCTCGTCGAGCGCGTAGCCGGCCACGAAGAGGTGGCAGGTGTCCAGGACCAGACCGAGGCGCTCGTCGCCGACCGAACCGAACAGGCGCACCGCCTCCTCGATCGTGGACGCCACCGCCCCCGCGGTCGCCGCCATGAGCTCGACCAGCAGCCGCGTCGTGTCCGGCGTCTCGGCCAGGATCGCCTGGAGCACCGCGGCCGAACGCTCCACCGACTGGCCCGGTTCGCCGGGGCCGCCGGCGCCCGCGTGAACGACGAACCCGCCCGCCTCGATCACGCCGCATGCTCGCACCGACTGGACACAGAGCGACAGCGACTTCTGGAGGAACTCCGGGTTCGGCGAGGCGATGTTGACCAGATACGGCGCGTGGACGAACAGGGGGCCGATCCCGCCTTCACGCCACGCTTCCCCGAACGTCTCCGCGGTCTCCAGTCGAGGGCCGGACCAGGACCGCGGGTTCGACAGGAACAGTTGCGCGGCTTCGGCGCTGACCTCTCGAGCCGCGTCGACGGCGTTGCGCAGTCCCCCCGGCGTCCGGAGGTGCGCGCCGATCCTCACCGGACGGCGATCGTGACCGTGTCCCCGACGCGGACCGTGGTGCCGGGCGGTGGCTCCTGATAGATCACGGTCGCCCCCGGGGGCAGGATGACGACGACGTCCACGTCGGCACCGAGCTCCGTCAGCCGGGCCACGGCCGCCTCTCGCGCCATCCCGCGGACGTCGGGCATGGCGAAGGCCGGGGGGCCGAGCGACACCACGATCGCGACGGTGTTGCCCGGCTGGAGTTCGGTCCCCTTCGTCGGATCCTGCGAGATGACGGCTCCGGCCGGAACCCGGTCCGAGAACTCCTCCGTGGACGTCACGACGAACCCCTCGGCGGTCAGGATCTTTCGGGCCTCGGCCTCGGGCATGCGGACGACCTTCGGGACCGGCTTCGGGAACGGGCCCTTGCTGAGAACGAGGTCGATCCGGCTCTGATACGGCGCATCCTGGCCCGGGTCGACGCTCTGGCTCACGACGCGTCCGTCCGGCACGTCGTCGTGGTATTCGCGGATCACCTGGCCGAGGCGAAGGTCCCCCTCGCGCAGGAGTGTGCGGGCCCGCGGGAGCGTGCGGCCGGCGAGATCGGGGGCGGGGACCGGTTCGTGCCCGAGCGACGGGACGATCCTCACGCGTTCGCCCTGCTCGAGCACCGTGCCGCCGGCGGGATCGATCCGAAGGACGTGGCCCTCCTCGACCCGGTCGGAATAGACGCCGTCGGCGATCCGGACCACCAACTCGAGTTCCTCGAGCTGCCGCTGGGCCTGCTGGACGGGGAGTCCCAGCAGCGCCGGCACCTCGACCTCGCGGGGCAGGAGGTACTCCCATGCGCCCCAGGCCGCGGCGCCGAGCGCGGCGACCGCGAGAAGGAGCCCGATCGCCCACCGAAGCCGTCGCCGCGTGATCCCCTTCTGCGATCGACCGCCCGGGCGGGCGATGGTCACCGTGGTGGCGCGGCCGGGGTCCCCCGGGGAGGGGTGAACGGTGAGCTCCGGGACGAGCGTCCCGACGTTCGGGGCGACGGGGAGCGACCGGCGTTCGGCTTCGAGATCGCGGCGCGCCTCCGCCGCCGATTCGGGGCGGAGCTCGCGGTCCTTCTCGGTCATCGACGCCACCCAGCCGTCGAGGCCGCCGGGCACGGCCGGGTTGCGGAACGACGGAGCGGGTACGCGTTCGTGCAGATGTTTGTACGCGATGGCCATGGGCGTCTCGCCCGTG
>DATHVC010000212.1:0-4418 GCA_035461565.1 Actinomycetota bacterium | reverse complement strand
CGGATCTCGACGTTCGTGACCTTGACGCCCCAGCGCGAGGTGACCTCGTCCAGCTTGGTCCGCAGGATCTGGTTGATCTCGTCGCGTTTGGCGAGGACGTCGTCGAGCGGGATGTCGCCCACCACGGCCCGGAGGGTGGTGGTGGCCATGCCCTGGGCCGCGCCGACGAAGTTCTGCACCTGGACCACGCTCATCGTGGGGTCCAGGACCTGGTAGAAGATGAAGAAGTCAACGGAGATGGGGGCGTTTTCCTTCGTGATCGAGTCCTGGCGCGGGATCTCGAGGAAGAACTCGCGAAGGTCCACCCACACGGCCTTGTCGATCAGCGGGATCAGGATCACGAGCCCCGGTCCCTTGGTAGCCAGCAATCGACCCAGTCGGAACACGACCAGGCGCTGGTACTCGCGCACGATCTTGATCGCCGCCGGGAGCAGCAGGGCGAGCACGATCACGACGATGGCCACGCCGATCAGCAGCTGGATCACGTCCGGTCACCTTTCCTTTCTGGTTCTGTGGCCTGTTCTCTGGCCCATTCTCTGGTTGGTTCGTCGGTCTTCGTCGTTCCCGGGACCCGATGGAGGTCGTTGGTCTCCGCGTCGTGGTCGGGTTCGGTCTCCGACGACCTCGGGACGGGCTCCACGTGAAGCACGAGCCCGTCCACCTCGGACACCCGCACGGTCGCCCCCGCCGGGATCTCGGCGCCGGTGGACGACACGGCGGTCCACTCCTCGGCCGCCAGGTGCACCACCCCTTCGGGATCGAGGGCCCGGACGACGACCGTCTCCCGTCCCACGAGATCGCGCGGACCGGTCGCGGGGGAACGTTGCGCCCGCGTCACGGCCCGGACCACGATGCCGAAGAACAACGCGGCGCCGACGGCCACCGGCGCGATGACGAGCGGCGACACCTGCACGTCCGGCACCGAGCTGTCGAACAGGAACAGGCCGCCGAGGATCAACGTGGCGATCCCGCCGCCGAGCGCCACGCCCACGCCGGGCGTGAACAGCTCGATCACGAAGAAGATCGCCGAGGCCACCAGCAGGAGCAGGCCGGCCAGCTGCACGGGCAGGACGCCGAAGGACAGGAACGCCCCCACGAGCATGATGACGCCGACCACGGCCGGCACGCCCAGACCCGGGTTCGCCAGCTCGAAGTAGAGCGCGATGATCCCCAGGTAGAACAGGATGAACGCGACGTTTGGATCGAGGAGCGTGTGCAGGAGCCGGGCCACCAGACCGAGCTGACGGTCCTCGATCGGCGCGCCGGCCAGGTCCAGCGTGAGTCGCCGTCCGTCGGCGAGCTCGACCTCCCGGCCGGTGACGGCCTCGAGCAGCGCCGGGACGTTCGACTCGATCAGGTCGATCACGCCGAGCTCGAGCGCCTCGGAGGCCGAGGCGCTCTCGGAGTCCCGCACGGCGCGTTCGGCCCACTCGGCGTTGCGCCCCCGGCGGTCGGCGATGCTGACGATGTATTCGGCGGCGTCGTTCGTGGCTTTCTCCGATTCGATCGCGCCGGCCACGCCGACGGGGTGCGCCGCGCCGACGTTCGTGGCCGGCGCCATCGCGGCCACGTGGCACGAGAGCAGGACGAAGGCTCCGGCGGACGCGGCCCGGGCGCCCTCGGGCGATACGAAGCAGACGACGGGAACCGCTGAGTTCAGGATGGCCTGGGTGATCTGGCGCATCGACGAGTCCAGGCCGCCCGGGGTGTCGATCGTGAGCAGCACCGCGGCGGCACCCTCGTCCCCGGCGGCCGCGATCCCGCCCTCCAGGTAGTTGGCGACGAACGGGTCCACCACCCCGTCGAGGCGAAGCTGGAGGACGGGGTCGCCCGCGTCCTGAGCCGCCGCCGGCCACGTGATCGCGGCCAGCCCGGCGGCGAACAGCACGAACGCACCGGCGCGCCGAAGCAGGCTCACGCCACCATCATGGCATCCGCCGGGTGCCGCTGCGACGCCGGTCGGCCCCCGGCCGGCCGCCGTGGGATGATGACCGGACGGACGAAAGCTCGTCCCAACTCGCTCGCCGTATACCGGGAAGGAGACCGATGGCCGGACGGCCGGAGGGACCGCTCCTCGCACGCGAGGAGCAACAACTGGTGGAGGGGCTCCTTGCCGGGAACGAAGACGCGGTGCGACAGCTCTACGCTCGGTACGGGCGACCGGTGTTCACGCTCGGCTTGCGGCTCCTCGGCAGCTCGGAGGCGGCGGAGGAGTTGACCCAGGACGTCATCCTCGCGGCGTGGCGAAAAGCCGCTCGGTTCGACCCGGCGCGCGGCCGGCTGTCCACGTGGCTGATGACGATCGCGCACAACCTGGCCGTGGACCGGCTGCGCCGGGAGACCGGCGTGACCCGGCCCTACCTGGTCCTGGTGGACACGGTGCCCGAGACCCCGACCGCCGACGAAGACGAGGTGCTGCTCGAACGCGACGCGGCGATCCGGGCCATCGCGATGCTGTCCGACGCGGAGAAGCGGCTGTTGGCGCGAGCGTATTTCGGCGGCCTCACCGCTCGCGAGATCGCCGAGAGCGACGGCATCCCGCTCGGCACCGTCAAGACGCGGCTGCGGAGCGCGCTCATCAAGGTCCGCCGGGCCAATCAGGACAAGGAGCGGCCGTGACCTGCCTCGAGGTCCGCGATCGTCTGCCGGAGCTCGCGCTGGGCATCCTCGACCCGGAGGACCGCGACGAGGCCGAGCGCCATCTGCGGTGGTGCGCCGGATGCCGCAAGGAGTCCGAGGACCTGTCGCTCGGGTCCGCCACCATCGGCTTCGCGCTCGATCCCGCGCCGCCGCCGGACGGCCTGGACGATCGTGTGGTCGAAGGCGTCGCCGCGGCGGCCGGACGTGGCGCCGGGGTCCGGCGGGTCAAGACCGCGGCCGCGTCGATCGTGGCCGCGATGGTCGCCGTCTCCGGCCTGGGCTGGGGAGCGGTGATGGCCGGACGCGCCGACCGGCTCCAGGACCGGGCGCAGCTCGCGGAGGCGCGATGGCTCGAGGCGCTCGAGAACTTCCAGCGGGTGTTCAACGAGCCGCTGCCCGTCGAGGAGTTGACGCGAGAGAGCGCGCAGCTCGGGACGCTTCGCGCGACCGCCGGAGGGCAGGGGGGAGGGGCCGTCCTCCAGCTGGTGTCGCCGACCATCATCGACTTCACCATCGTGATCGTGAACGGCCTCGATCCCGAAGCCGTCGAACGCCTGCCCTATCGGGTCCAGCTCCTCGACGAGGCCGGGGAGGTCGTTAAGGGCGGGCGCATCGACGAGCTCGACGCGGACGGGGGCGCCCAGGTGTTCCACGAGTATCGGCAGCGCGACCTGACGGGGTTCACCACCGTCCAAGTGGTCGACGCGGAGGGGACGGTCGTACTGGTCGGCGTGGTCGGCAGGTTCTGAGGGCTGGCCTCGACCCTACGACCCCACGCGCTCCAGGTCCTGCGTGAATGACCCGTCGAAGGTGATCTCGCCCTCGAACCCGGACACGCCGCCGAACTCCATCGACAGCTCGAACTCCCCGTCGCTCCGCATCCGGAGCAGCTCCTGAGCCTGGAGGTCCACCCAGCTCGTCTGGGTGAACGTCCCGCCCCCGGCGTAGGCGATCGACGCGTCCTCGAGCTCGGCAACGCCGGTGGCGCCCACGTCGCCGAGCTCCTCACCCATGGCCTCGATCATGTCGCGGAATCGCAGCGTGAACTCGATCGGCACCGTGAGATCGGTCACGATGACCGCCGCGTCGCGGCCGTCCACCACCTCGTTGCGCTCGTACGTGCTCCGCGCCTCGTAGGAGATGGTCCCCTCGCCGAACGGGAACTCCTGCGAGAACTCGCGTTCCCACGAATCGCCCGGCGCCACGGGGCCGCCGTCCTCCGGCAGGATCGGCGTGAGCTGTCCCATCCCCGGGAACCCGAAGCCCTGGGTCTGGCTCGCCCCGCCGAGGGCGAAGCCGCCCGCCGACACCACCCGTCCGTCCGGGGCCACCACGATCTCGATGGGCGGGGTCTCCGCCGCCTCGGCGGGGATCTCGATCCCGCTCACCGAGCCGGAGACCTCCGAGGTCGACACGTCGATCGTGGCCGTCCCGTCCGCGGCCACCGACGTGACCCGCCACGTCGTCACCTGCGACATCTCCATCTGGAGGGGCATCTCGCCGAACAGGTCCGAGCCGACGGTCCCATCCATGGTCATGTGGATCCGATAGGACTCCGACGCGCCCTCCTCGAAGCTGAGCGCGAGCGGGCGCGCCTCGGCCGGGTCGCCGCCGCGCGTGACGACGAACGCCAGGGCGCCGGCCACGAGCACGACGGCCAGCCCGATCACGCCGAACGTGCCTCTGCGCCGCTTCGGCGGGGGAGATTCGGTCGCGTCCCACGCCGTGGGTGGCGGCGGGAGCTCGAAGCTGGTCGGCGGAGACTGGGGAGACGGGTT
>DATHVC010000211.1:0-3381 GCA_035461565.1 Actinomycetota bacterium | reverse complement strand
CCGCCACGCCGATGTTCACGCCGAGCATCCCGGCCTCGGCCCGGCGCTTGAACTCGCGGGCGTTCGCGCCCGACGTCGTGAAGATCGACGCCGCGTTCCCGTACGTGCTTGCGTTCATGACGTTCAGCGCCTCGTCGAGGTCGGAGGCCCGCATGACCGAGAGCACGGGCCCGAACATCTCGTCTTTCCACAGCGACATGTCCGGCGTCACGCCGTCGAGCACGGTGGGCCCGAGGAAGAACCCGTCGGTCGGGCCGATGCCGCGGCCGTCGAACGCCACGTTCACCGTGTCCTCGTGTTGCTCGATGTAGCCGATCAGCTCCTTGCGGCGTTCGTCGCGGATGATCGGACCCATGTCGGTCTGCGGGTCCATGCCGTTGCCCACCGTCAACCGCTCCGCCTGCGCCGTGAGCTCCCGCACCAGCGCGTCGCCGACCGTCCCCACGCCGACCGCCACGCTCCCGGCCAGGCACCGCTGGCCGGCGTTGCCGAACGCCGAGGACAAGATCGCCGTGACCGTCTTGTCGAGCTCGGCGTCGTCCATGACGAGCAGGTGGTTCTTCGCCCCGCCGAGCGCCTGCACGCGTTTCCCGTGCGAGGCCGCCGTGGCGTAGATGTAGTTCGCTACCGCGACCGAACCCACGACCGAGACCGCGGACACGTCGGGATGCGCCAGCAGCGTGTCGACGGCGTCTTTCGCCCCGTGCACCAGGTTGAACACGCCCTCGGGCACACCGGCCTCGATCAGCAGCTCGGCCAGGCGAACCGCCGATAGCGGCGTCCGCTGCGACGGCTTCAGCACGAACGTGTTTCCCGACACGAGCGCGAGCGGGATCATCCACAGCGGCACCATGTGCGGGAAGTTGAATGGCGTGATCCCGGCGCACACGCCGACCGGGAACCGCACGAGTTCCTCGTCGATGCCGTTGGCGATCTGATCGAGGTTCGTCCCCATCAACAGCGTCGGCGCGCCGCAAGCGAGCTCGACCACCTCGATGGCTCGGCGGACCTCGCCCCGGGACTCCGGCAGCGTCTTCCCGTTCTCCTTCGTGACGAGCTGCGCGAGCTCCTCGAAGTGGTCCTCGAGGATGGCCTTGAACTTGAACATGACCTGTGCCCGGTCCGGCACGGGCGTGTTCGCCCACGCCGGGAAGGCCTCCTTGGCCGCGCGCACGGCGCGGTCGATCTCCTCCGAGGTCGAATACGGCAACATGGCGATGGTCTCGCCGGTGGCCGGGTCGTAGATCGGGTCGACCTCATCGGAGCCGGGCGCCTCGAACCGTCCGGCGATCAGGCTCGGAACCGTTGACGCGCTCATCGTCACACCCCCATCCTGCTCCTGGCGACGAACTGCCCGTGTCCCTCGGTGCCGTGGAACTCGCCGTTCTCGACGAGCACGTTGCCGCGCTGCATCACGACCTCGGGCAGGCCCTTGACCTTCATCCCCTCGAAACACGAGTAGTCCACGTTCATGTGGTGCGTCTCGGCCGAGATCACGCGTTCGTGGTTCGGGTCGAACACCACGATGTCCGCGTCCGACCCCGGGGAGATCGTTCCCTTGCGCGGGTACAGGCCGAACATCTTCGCCGGCGCCGTGGCCACCAGCTCCACGAACCGGTTCAGCCCGATCCTCCCCTCGTGCACGCCCTGGTAGATCAGCGTGTAGCGGTCCTCGACGCTCGGCAGGCCGTTCGGGATCTTGGAGAAGTCGCCCTTGCCGAGGTCCTTCTGCCCGACGTAGTTGAACGGCGCGTGGTCGGTGGCGACGATCTGGAGGTCGTCCTGCCGCAGACCCGACCACAGCTCCTCCTGGTGGTCCTTCGGACGCAGCGGCGGCGAGCACACGAACTTCGCGCCCTCGAACCCCGGACGCGCCATGTCGTCCTGCGACAGGTACAGGTACTGCGGGCAGGTCTCGGCGTACGCGGGGAGCCCGCGGTCGCGGGCCTCGCGCACGGCGTTCAGCGCGTCCCGCGAGGACAGGTGGACGATGTACGCGGGCGTGCCGGCGAGCTCGGCGAGCGCGAACACGCGGTGCACGGCCTCCCCCTCCATCGCGGAGGGCCGGGTGAGCCCGTGGTTGACCGGGTCGGTCTTGCCTTCGGCCACGTACTGCTTGACCAGCACGTCGATCGGCCCGCCGTTCTCCGCGTGCATCATGATCAACGCCCCGCTGTTCGCCGCGCGCTGCATGGCCGTGAAGATCGACGCGTCGTCGAGCATGAACACGCCCGGGTAGGCCATGAACAGCTTGAACGAGGTCACGCCCTCGCCGACCAGCTCGTCCATCTCCTTCAGGACCTGGTCGTTGACCTCCTTGACGATCATGTGGAAGCCGAAGTCGAGGAACGACTTCTGCGCCTTCTCGTGCCACGTGTCGAGGCCCTCGCGGAGCCCCTCGCCGGTGCCCTGGAGCGCGAAGTCCACGATGGTCGTCGTGCCGCCGAACGCCGCGGCGCGCGTCCCCGTGGCGAAGTCGTCCGAGCAGAACGACCCCCCGAACGGCAGGTCGAAGTGCGTGTGCGGGTCCACCCCGCCCGGCATCACGTACCGGTCGGTGGCGTCGATCGTCTTGTCGGCCTCGACCGACATCCCCGTCCCGATCGCCGCCACCCTGTCGTCTTCGATCACGACGTCGGCCGTCGTCGTCTCGGTGGCGGTGACGACGGTGCCGCCGCGGATCAACGTCCTGGTCATGTGGGTTCGGCCCCCTTCGGAACTGTCCGAGAAGGGGCATCATCCGACGGGCCCGCCCGGCCCGGCAACCCGGTCCAGCTCGAGGGGACCGTTATGCTGCGTCGATGCCGGATCCGGCGTGGCACCTGGCCCAGCTCAACATCGCGACCCTGCTCGCGCCCCTGGACACGCCGCAGCTCGCGGGGTTCGTCGAGGCCCTCGAGCCGGTGAACGCCGTGGCCGATGCCAGCCCCGGGTTCGTCTGGCGCCTGCAGACCGAGGACGGCGACGCCACCTCGATCAGAGCGTTCGACGACGACCGGATCATCGTGAACCTCACGGTGTGGGAGGACGTCGAAGCCCTCGAGGCGTTCGTGCTCGCCGGGCGCCATCTCGACGTGCTCCGGCGCCGCCGCGAGTGGTTCGAGAAGATGGACCGGGCCTACCTGGTGTTGTGGTGGATCCCCGCGGGCACGATCCCCACGATCGAGGAGGCGGCCGCGCGCCTCGACAAGCTCCGGGAGCGAGGGCCTTCGCCCGAGGCATTCACGCTCCGGGAGCGTTTCCCGGCGCCGGGCGCGGCGATGATCACCTGAACTCCGGGATCACGTCTTTCCCGAACCCGGTGATGACGCCGGGCACGTCGTCCACCATCGAGTAGATGTTGAACTGGTGGACCCCCAAGGCCTCGAGGTCCTTCAGCTT
>DATHVC010000210.1:0-2727 GCA_035461565.1 Actinomycetota bacterium | reverse complement strand
GCTGGTGGGCGGAACATGGTCTCGTGTACCCGAGGGGCGGGACGGTGACCGGGGGGCCGGCCGGCAGCCTCGAGGCGTGTTCCGGTTACCGAGCTCCATCCGGTCGAGCTGACGACGGGTTCCTGGCCGGTTCAACCGTAGCTGGCGAATCGCCGCTGCTGGCGGGTCGCCGGGCGGCCACGATGCCCGCCCTCCATCCGGGGGCCCGGCCCCCTTCGGGCGGTCGGATCGAGTCGATCGGAAGCCCGCTTCGGGTCAGGACCCACGAGATCAGCGAGTTCGAGTTCCACATGTCGTCGGTCCGGAGCTCGTCCCGTCCCCAGACCAGTGCCGGCGCGGAGCCGACGAGGTCGAGGATGCGAACCGCCTGGCCCGGGTCGGCGCTCACCCGCTGGCTCGCCATCGCGTACGCGAGGTCGGGGATGACACCGTCTCGCCAGCACCGCACCTCGTACCGGAGGGCGCGAAACCGCCCGAGGCGCCGATCGCCGACCGGGCCATCGAGCACGACGCCGCGCGACGCGCCGTCGGCGTCCGGGATGGGCCAGGCCATCTCGATGGCGAACCGTCCGTCGGGGACCTGCACCTCGAGCGCCGAGTGGTACAGGTCGAAGCGCGGACGCCGGTCGCGACGAGCCAGGATGGCCTCGTAGATCCGCCCGTTCAGGCGGACGAAATGGCCGCCCGCGCCGAGCGGCAGCCAGTACAGGTCGACGGAGGTCGAGCTCATCTCGTTCGATCAGCGTCGCGTACCGCCGGTCGCGACCGGAGGGTCGGACGGCACCCGACCGGTACGCCGTTCGACCCCGTTACCGAGACCGCGGGTCCCAGACGGTCGTCGGGATGTCGAGGTCGGCGCGCATGGCGTCGAGCCGTTCCAGGCGACCTTCGTCCTCCTCCCTCGCGCTCGGGCGAGCCAGGAACCGTTGGAGCCGGGCCCGGGCCCGTTCGTCCCCGGGACCGGCGGTCGTCTCGCGCAGTGTGCGGACCGCTTGCTCGGGATCCGGCGCGTGGTAGATGCCCGTCCCGACGGTCAACATGTCGGCCCCCGACTCGGCGTACGCCGCCGCGTTGGAGGGTTTCACGCCGCCGTCCACCTCGATGCCGGCCACGAACCCCCGCTCGTCTATCCGGCTCCGGAGCTCGGCGATGCGCTCGAACGTGTCCGAGGCGGAGGCGGCGCCGCCGTATCCGAGAGGGACCGCCACCAGGTTCACCAGATCCACCGCGGCCAGGACCTCGTCCGGGAGGTGCTCGATCGGGGTCTCGAGCCGCAGCGCCAGCCCGACCAGTCGTCGCTCGTCGCGGATCCGCGCGGCGACCTCGAGAGGATCGTGCACCGCCTCGAGGTGGAACATGATCAGGTCGGCCCCGGCGTCGGCCATCCGGCGAACCCACGAGTCGGGATCCTCCACCATCAGATGGACCTCGATCGGGACATCGGTCCACTCGCGGACGCGCGCCGCCACGAGCTCGCCGAACGTGAGCCGCGGCACGAACCGGCCGTCCATGACGTCGAGCGAGAAGGCGTCCACCCCGGCGTCCGCGATCCGCCTGACCTCGCGCTCGAGCTGCGCGTAGTCGGCGTCCAGAATCGAGGCGGCGATGACGGCCAGGGTCGTTACCTCGGCTCGGCGACCGGGATCGAGGGGATCACGGCGGGATGTTAACAACCGCGCACGACTCCGCCGTCTTCCGACCGCCGGAGAGGAGCGGGACAAATCCCGAGCCCCGCGAGGAGGCGGGGGCTCGTGATGCACCTGCAAGTCCGATAGACTGATTGTTCGGCCCGGGGATCGCCGGGTCTGCCGGCGGGGTGGCCGAGTGGTTAGGCAAGGGTCTGCAAAACCCTGTACACCGGTTCAATTCCGGTCCCCGCCTCGAAGCCCCGTCGCGCGGTCCGGTACCATGCGGACCTCGGGCGCTTAGCTCAGGGGTAGAGCGCTTCCTTGACGCGGAAGAGGTCAGAGGTTCAAATCCTCTAGCGCCCACCAGCAAAGACCCTGGTCACAGGAGCCTTCCCCTTGATGGGAATACGTCGTCCAGGATGAGGATGCGGGCGTCTGCGATCATCGGGCGCGGCCGTCGCAGTGCTGCCGAACGGTGCCGACGAGCTCGCGGATGTTCACCGGCTTCGAGATATACCCGTCGAAGCCTGCCGCCAGGAACCGTTCGCGGTCTCCATGCATCGCCTGGGCGGTCACGGCGAGCACGGGGATCCCGGCCGTGCGCTCGTCCGCACGTAGCCGGCGAAGAGCGTGGACGCCGTCGACGTCCGGAAGGTGGATATCCATGAGCACGAGATCCGGCGCGTGCTCGGCCGCAAGCTGGACCGCCTCGCCGCCCGTCGTTGCCTCCAGGGTCCGATAGCCCGTGGCAAGCAGGACATCCCGGAACAGCTTCATGTTCATCACGTTGTCCTCGACGACGAGGATCCGTTCGCCGGTCATGACCGGACCGACCTCGCGGGCAGCGTGAAGACGAAGGTGCTTCCCTTGCCGAGCTCGCTTTCGAGCCAGATCCGTCCGCCGTGGAGCTCGACGAGTCGCTTCGAGAGCGCGAGGCCGAGGCCGGTCCCGTCGCGCTGTTCGAGTCCGATGTCGGCCTGCTGGAACTCCTCGAAGATCCGCTCGTGATCCTCTGGGGCGATTCCCGGACCCGTGTCGGCTACGGAGATCCTCACCTCGCCGTTCACCTGCGCGGCGCTCACGTCGACCGCCCCGCCGG
>DATHVC010000209.1:0-2270 GCA_035461565.1 Actinomycetota bacterium | reverse complement strand
GGCGGCCCGCACCCCGTCCGCATCAGGCGCCCCAGCGGAGTCCGGGCGTCTTCACCGGCGCGTCCCAGAGCCGGAGGAGATCGTCGGACGCCTTCAGGAGCGTGATCGAGCAACCCGCCATCTCGAGCGACGTGATGTAGGAGCCGATGATGTTTCGGGCGATCGTGACGCCACGCCCCTTGAGGAACTTCGCCAGCTCGTTGAACACCACGTAGAGCTCGATCAGCGGGGTGCCGCCCATGCCGTTGACGAACGCGATGACCTGGTCGCCCTGCGTGTACGGCAGGTCGTCGACCACGGCGGTCGCCATCATCTCCACGATCTCCGAGACGGGTTTGAGCTTCATCCGCTCCCGCCCCGGCTCGCCGTGGATGCCGATGCCGATCTCCATCTCGTCGTCGCCGAGCTCGAACGTCGGCTTGCCGGCCGCGGGGACCGTGCAGGACGTGAGGGCCATGCCCATCGAGCGTCCGTTCGTGTTCACCTCGCGGCAGACGTCGGCGACGTCTTTGAGCGGCCGGCCCTCCTCGGCGGCTGCGCCGCCGATCTTCTCCATGAGGACCGTCGTGCCCACCCCGCGCCGGCCGGCCGTGTATAGGCTGTCCTGCACGGCGACGTCGTCGTCCACGAGCACGGACTCGACCTCGATTCCCTCCGCGCGGCACAGGTCCGCCGCCATCTCGAAGTTCATCACGTCGCCCGTGTAGTTCTTCACGATGTGGACGACGCCGGCGCCGCCGTTGACCGCCTTGGTCGCGGCCTCCATCTGATCCGGCGTCGGGGAGGTGAAGACCTCGCCCGGGCAGGCGGCGTCGAGCATCCCCATCCCAACGAACCCGCCGTGCATCGGCTCGTGCCCGGAGCCACCTCCGGAGATGAGCCCCACCTTGCCCTGAACGGGCGCGTCGGCGCGCACGATGAAGTGCGGGTCGTAGGAGACGCGGACGAGATCGGGATGCGCCTGCTCGATGCCCTGCAGCTCTTCCCGAACGACGTCCTCGGCTTTGTTGATCAGCTTCTTCACCCGGGCCTCATCTCCTTCCTTCCGACCTGCGGGCGTCGCGCTCACCGGGCGAGTTCGATCGAATGGCGCCTACTGGAACATGACGGCGTTGCCGACCAGCGCTCCGATGATCCCGCCGATGATCGGACCGACCACCGGGACCCACGAGTAGCCCCAGTCCGAATCACCTTTGCCCGCGATCGGCAAGACGAAGTGCATGATCCGCGGGCCGAGATCTCGAGCCGGGTTGATCGCGTACCCCGTCGGTCCACCGAGCGACATGCCGATCACCACGACGAGCAGCGCCACACCGAGCGGGCCCAGGGCCTCCACGGACCCGTGGGCGAGGGACACCACGCCGAACACCAGCATGAAGGTGCCGATGATCTCGGTGATCAGGTTCGCCCCGGGGTTACGAATGGCGGGACCGGTCGAGAAGACCGCCAGCTTCAGGCCGGGGTCGTCCGTCTCCGGCCAGTGGGCCAGATAGGCGAGCCACACCAGCGTCGCCCCGATGAAGGCGCCGAGGAACTGCCCGGCGATCAGCTGCGGGACGTCGCTCCACGCGATCCCGAACGCGTCTTCGCCCGCGGCCGCCAGGCCGATGGTCACGGCCGGGTTGATGTGCCCCAGGCCGTCCGTCACCGCGATGCTCGTGAGCACGCCCATGAACACGGCGAACCCCCACGCGAGCGTGATGACGACCCAGCCTGCATTCTGCGCCTTCGACTTGTTCAGCAGGACCCCGGCGACGACCCCATCCCCGAGCAGGACCAGCACCGCGGTACCGACAACTTCGCCCAGGAACATGTCTCGGACCACCCCCTGTCCGTGCCCCGGCGGGCACCTCGTGGATAACAGAACCCGGTTCGGGCTCGGTAGTCAAATCGGCGATCTGACCGTGGCGAGATTGGTATCTCCGGACGGCGTTCGGTATGGTCGAATGGCCCAGAGGCGTAGGGTCCCGGAGCCGAGGGGAGGCGTTGACGGATCCGCTAGGGGAGCTGGACGGCCCGTTCGTCGTCCGCTGGATCCGGGAGGCGGCCGCGGCGATCCACGAGCACCGTGACTTCTTGACCCAGCTCGACGCGGCCATCGGCGACGCCGACCACGGGTTGAACATGGATCGCGGCTTCGCCGCCGCCGTCGAGGCTCTCGAGTCCGATTCGAACCGGCCTCCGGGCCAGCTGCTCGAAACCGCGGGCTCCACCCTGGTTCTGTCGGTCGGCGGTGCGGCCGGGCCGCTGTATGGGTCCGCGCTTCGCCA
>DATHVC010000208.1:0-16426 GCA_035461565.1 Actinomycetota bacterium | reverse complement strand
GACGGAACGTTTGCGGGCGTGCTTGCGCCCCCGGTAACCTCGGCCTCCCGTGGGCGTGTTCGAGCGAGACGTGATCATCGTTGGAGGAGGCCACAACGGCCTCGCCTGCGCAGCCTACCTTGCCAAAGGCGGGCTGGACGTGCTCGTCCTCGAGAAGCGCGACGTCCTCGGCGGCGCGGCGGCGACCGAGGAACCGTGGCCCGGCTATCGCGTCTCGAGCGCGTCGTACGTCGTGTCGCTGATGCCGCCGAGGATCGTTCGCGAGCTCGATCTCAAGCGGTTCGGATACCAGGTCTCGATCGTGACGCCCGACTACTTCGTGCCGTTCCCCGACGGGACGTCGCTCACCCTGTGGGGCGACGTCGCTCGTGACGCGGAGAACATCGCCAAGCTCGACCCAGCCGACGCCGAGCGGTACGTAGCATTCGACCGCTACTTCGAACGCGTGGCGCGGCTGCTGAAAGACCTGTTGTTCGTGATCCCCCCGAACCTCAACCTGCGCGAGCTCCCGAAGTGGGCCGCCACGGCCGGCCGCTTCCGAAAGTGGAGCGGTCGAGACGTTCACGAGGCCGTCCGGTTGTTCACGATGAGCGCGGCGGACTTCCTCGATGAGTGGTTCCGGGACGATCGGGTCAAAGGCGCGCTCGCCACGCAGGCCATCATCGGCGGCTGGTGCGGACCGATGACGCCGGGGAGCGCGTACGTGCTCATGCACCACTGGATCGGCGAGGTGGGCGGCCACCGCGGGGCGTGGGGATGGGTCCACGGTGGGATGGGCGGTGTGACCGCGGCGATGGCGCGTTCGGCCGAGGCCGCCGGCGCGGAGCTGCGGACCGGTGCCGAGGTCGAACGCATCGCGATCAACGCCAGCGGTCGAGCGGTCGGGGTCGCACTCGCCGACGGGACATTGATCCGCTCGCAGCGCGTCGTGTCCGGCGCCCATCCCGTGACGACCTATCTGTCGCTGATCGGCGAGGAGCGGCTGCCCGGCGACGTCGTTCGCGACGTGAAGCGGTACCGGTCGCGATCGGGCTCGGTGAAGATCAACGTGGCGCTGTCGAACCTGCCCGAGTTCCCGGCTTGGGCGGGGGCCGAGGCGCTGCACACGGGGCTCGTCGCCGTATCGCCGTCGATCGAATATCTCGAGCGCGCTTGGGACGACGCGAAATACGGCCGGATGTCGAACGAGCCGTACCTGGAGGTGGTCTTCCCCACGGCGCACGAACCCGAGGGGCTGGCGCCGACGGGCAAACACCTGATGTTGGGGTTCGCGCAATACGGCCCGTACGAGCTCCGCGACGGTTCCTGGGACGACGGGGGGCGCGAGGAGTTCGCCCGGCGCGCCCTCGGGGCGATCGGCGCCTACGCCCCGAAGCTCGAGGGTTCGATCGAACACGTCGAGGTGCTGGCGCCGAGAGACATCGAGGAGCGGTTCGGGCTCGTCGGCGGCAACATCATGCAAGGAGAGCTCGCCCCGGACCAGATGTTCAGCTTCCGTCCCATCCCGAACTACGGTGACTACCGGACGCCGGTCGCCGGCATGTACCTGTGCGGGTCGGGGACCCACCCGGGTGGCGGAGTGATGGGCGTTCCCGGACGCAACGCCGCGACGGTGGTCCTGCGCGACCACAAACGCGGCGAGTTCGTCGACCGCATCAAGAGTTTCGGTCGCTGATGCTGGCCGAGCTGGCGCGCGCGGTTCGCACGCGGCGGGTTTCGTCGGTCGAGCTCGTCACGGCGTCGCTCGAACGGATCGAGCGGTGGAACCCACAGCTCAACGCGGTGACCGAGCTCCGCGGCGAGCGGGCGCTCGAGGACGCCCGGGCGCTCGACGATCGGGGGGCCGAGGGACCGCTCGCGGGGGTGCCGCTCCTGGTCAAGGACAACACCGACGTCGCCGGGATGGTGACGACGTTCGGGTCGCGAACCATGGTCGACCGGCCCCCGGCCGGGGCGCACGAGATCACGGTGGAGCGGATGGTCGCGGCCGGAGCCATCGTGGTCGGCCGCACGAACATCCCCGAGTTCGCGTTCCAGGGCTGGACCGACAACGACCTGCACGGTCCGACCCGGAACCCGTGGGGGCTCGAGTGGTCGCCCGGCGGCTCGTCGGGCGGTTCGGGCGCCGCCCTGGCGGCGGGCCTGACGCCGCTCGCGACGGGCACCGACGGCGGCGGCTCGATCCGAACGCCGGCCGCGTTCTGCGGCCTCGTCGGGCTCAAACCGACCGCCGGGTTGATCGGCCGCCGGCCGATCCCCTCGTGGCTCGACGTCTCCACGCAGGGGCCGCTCGCCACGACGGTCGCCGACGCGCGGCTGCTCCTGGACGTGATGCGCGGCCCCGTCGAAGGTGACCCGTGCGCCGCCCCGAGCTGGGAGCCGCGCGGCGGGCTGCCGCGCCGCGTGTTCGCCGTGCCGCGGACCCGCGACTACGGCCCGCTCCCGCCCGAGGTCGGCGGGCCCTTCCGCACGGCGCTCGACGCGTTGGACCGCGAGTTCGGCCTGCCGGTCGAAGAGCTCACGTTGGCGCACGTGTTCCCCACGGTGGGCGCGTCCGCCGGGATGAGCCGCGACGACTGGCACGTCACGGTGGCGGTCGAAGAGCTGCAGTTCCTGGGGCGCGCGTGGGTCCGGGAGCACCTCGAGGACTTCAGCGACGCCTTCCGTGGCGAGATGGAGCTCGCCCTCGGCTACACGATCGAGGAGTACCTCACCGCGCGCCATCGGCGGTTCGGCTACACGGCGGATCTCGACCGGCTGCTCGGCGACGACGCGGTTCTGGTCTGCCCGACCCACGGGCACCCGGGGTGGTTGGCCGACGGGCTGTTGCCGGGGAGCGAACGGCCGGCCGCGGGGGAAGGCTACAACACCGGCGAGTTCAACCTGAGCGGCCACCCGTCGCTGTCGGTGCCGGCCGGCCTGTCGGCGAACGGTCTGCCGTTCGGCCTCCAGATCAACGGGCCCCGGTACCGCGACGACCTCGTGCTCGGCCTCGCCGACGCGTGGGAGCGGGTGCGGCCGTGGCCGGGGGCGGCGCCGGGTTACGCCCCGTTCTCGCTCGACGGGCTCTCGTCCCCCGCCGGGGGGTAACCGCCGATGCCGCGTCAGGCGGCCAGGTCGCGCCGCTCGAACGTCACGAACGCCACGCCGATCGCGACGGCCGCGATGCCCAGGAGAACCCCGGCGTTGACGGCGTCCAATCCTCGCACGAGCGCCTCGGTGGAGCGGTAGTAGAAGAACGGCGTGGCGCGTTCGAGCCACTCGAGGCCGTCCACCGAGAGGGCGAGCACGTCCACGAGGTACGTTCCCGACGCCAGGCCGGCGGCCACCCCCACCGCGAGCGATCGTCGTCCCGTCCCGGCGCCGACGGCCAGGGCGATCCCTCCAAACGCGAGGGCGAGCAGGAACGCGTTCGCCACGCCCGCGGCGAGCGTGCCGGGACCGACCGAGACGTCGAACGGCGGGCCCGTCACCACGAGCGCCAGCCAGATCACCACACACAGGCCCGCCAGGGCGGCGACCATCGCCAGCGTCTTGTCGAGCAACACGCGGCGCCGTGTCACCGGCGTGGACAGCAGGACGTCCATGGTCTTGCGCTCCTCCTCACCGGCGATCGCCCGTGACCCGGCGCCGATCGTGTACATCAGGAGCAGGAGTGGGACGAACAGCGCGAACAGACGCGCCTGGAGGTATCCGGTCGGGGAGAAGAAGTCCGCGCTCGCGCCGACGAGCGCGCGCCGCAAACCTTCCGGCAGGGTCTCGATCACCTCTGACAAGGACTCCGCGTTCTCGCGGACGCTCGGATACAGCATCGTCGTGAGCAGGCACGCGGCGACGAGCCCGACCGCCCACCACCCCAGCGAGACCCGCTGATCGCGAATGGTCTTTGCCAGGACGTTACGAAGCACCGTCGGCCCCCCCGTAGAACGCCAGGAAGAGGTCCTCCAGGCTCGGTTCGTGGCTGACCAGGTCGATGACCCGGTGGCGCGCGAGCGCTTTCAGGGCACCGTCCATCTCGCCGACGACCGTGAACCGGACGACCTCGCCGTCCGAACGTACGTCCCGAACCCCCGGGACCGCCGTGAGCTCGGCGTCGGGGGTCGGCCCGGCGATCCGGACCTCGACCGTGCGGAACTCCTTCGCCTTGAGCTCGGCGATGTCCTCCACGGCCACGAGCCGTCCCTCGCGGACGATCCCGACCCGGTCACACAGGCGCTCGACCTCCGGCATCACGTGGGAAGAGAGGAACACCGTGCGACCCGCTCGGCGGGACTCGGCGAGCAGCGCGTGGAACGTCTGCTGGACGAGCGGGTCGAGCCCCTGGGTCGGCTCGTCCAGGATCAACACGTCCGGCTCGTGCATGAACGCCTGCACCAGGCCGAGCTTCTGCTTGTTGCCGTGGGACAGCGCCCGGATGCGCACCGTCAGGTCCAGATCGAGCCGGTCCGCCAGTTGGCGAACGGACCGTTCGTCGAGGCCGCCGCGCAGGTTCGCCAGGTAGGTCAGGTACTCGAGGCCGGTGAGGTGATCGTACAGCCCGAACTCCCCGGGCAGGTAACCGAGGCGCCGATGGATCTCGACGGCGTCCCGGCGCGGGTCCATCCCCAGCACGCGCGCCCGCCCGCCGGTCGGGCGGATCAGGTCCACCAGGAGCCGGATCGTCGTCGTCTTGCCGGCGCCGTTCGGGCCGAGGTAGCCGAACACCTCGCCCGCCTCGACGGAGAAGGTCACGTCCTCGATGCCGCGGCGGCGCCCGTACCACTTCGTGACGTTCTCGAGCTCGATCACGGTGGCCATGGCCGGGGCAGCGTACGTGAGCGCGACCGTTCGTTGGGACCGCCGACGTGATATCAGACGGGAGGTGCGCGCGTTCACCATCACCGGACCCGGCGAGGCATCGGTCCAGGACGTCCCCGATCCGGTGGTGGCCCCCGGCCACGTCGTCGTCCAGGTCCTGCGGGCCGGACTGTGCGGCACCGACGTCGAGCTGTTCACGGGTTCGATGCCGTACCTGCACGACGGGTCCACCACCTATCCCGTCCGGATCGGGCACGAGTGGTCCGGCCGGGTGCTCGACGTGGGGCCGGGCGTCGACGGCGGCTGGCGCGGAGCGTTCGTGACCGGCGACACGATGATCGGGTGTGGACGTTGTGACCGGTGCCGCCGGGGCCGCCACCACGTGTGTGCGGATCGGCTCGAGCTCGGTATCCGCGACGGCCTGCCGGGTGCCCTGGCCGAGCGGGCCTCGATCCCTGGGCAGGCCCTCCGGCGCCTGCCGGAGGGCGTGGACCCCGAGGCGGGCGCTCTGGTGGAGCCCGCGGGGTCGGCCCTGCGGGCCGTCCGCGCCGCCGATCCCTCGCCGGGCGACCGGGTCTGCGTGTGGGGGTCGGGCACGCTGGGGTTGCTGGCGCTGCAGTTCGCACTCGACCGAGGCGCGATCGTGGACGTCGTGGGAGTCCAGCCCGAGCAGCTCGATCTGGCCCGCGATCTCGGGGCCGGCGGCACGTTCGAGCCGGACGAGGTTCCCGACGACTACCGGGCCGTGATCGACCTGTCGACCGCACGAGAGGCGCCGGCCCGGGCTGTCGAGGTGGTCGAGCCCGGGGGCCGGGTCGTGCTGGTCGGCATCGCCGACGAGCCGAGCCTGGTCGACACCCGGCGGGTCGTCCTTCGAGATCTCAGCGTGATCGGGATCCTCGCGGCGTCCGCGGGGCTGGACGGGGCCATCGAGCTGTTCGCGGCCGGCAGGATCCGGACGGAGCCGCTCATCTCGGAGGTCGTGGGGCTGGAGGACGTGGCCGGGGTCCTGGCGGGGACCCGGCCGCGGGTGCCGAACCGTCCGGCGCCGAAGACGCTCGTGGACCCCGGCCGGGCCCCCCGCTGACGCGGGTCTACGGCCCCAGGTTGTAGCCGAGGCGCCGCGGCAGGTGCGCGATCGCGGTCGTCACCGGGTCGGGTCGCCGCCCGGCCTCCTCGAGACGCTCCTTGCGCAGGATGGCGTGGCTCACCAGGCGTTCGCCGGGGGTGAACAGCGGCTCGGGCGGGAACCGTTTGGGTTCGGCGCCCACCAGGGGGAGCGTGGTGATCTCGTCGTCCACGTCGAGGGCCAGCCGGGCCAGGATCTTGCCGCCGAGATGGCAGGGGCCGACGCCGTTGCCGGTGAAGCCGAGTCCGTAGTGCGCCATGCCGCCGGGAAGGGTCCCGAAGAACGGCAGGTGCCATCCCGAGACGTCCACCGGCCCCCCCCAGGCGGCCTCGAGCGGCACGTCGTGGAACGACGGGAACCACCGCCGGAAATCCGCGACCAGCTCGACCACCGACCGCTCGTCGTAGCGGTACCGCGCCGTGATCCGCTGGGGCGCCACGCGAATGCCTGCGCCGCCGAAGGCGATGCGGCCGTCGGGGGTCGTTCGCAGGTAGTGCACCGCCGTGAGGAGGTCGTATACGCCTTCGCCGCCGGTCCACCGGATGCGTTCGAGGTGCTCGGGCGCGGGCGCGCTGATCAAGACGTAGGTGCCGCGGATCATGATCGTGCGACGGAACCGGGGCCACCCCACCGCCCACGCATTCAGACCCAGGATCGCCCGGCCTGCTCGGACCCTGCCGCCGGGTGTCTCCGCCGTGACGGTCGGCCGGGCGGCGAACCGGCGGACAGGGGTGTGTTCGTGGATGCGGACCCCGCGTTCGATCAGCACTCGTCGGAGCCCGCGAGCCAGCCGCGCCGGCTGGACCGTCGCGGCGCGGGTCACCTCGATCCCCCGTCGGGCCGCGGGCGAGTCGAACCGCTCGCGCACCTCGCCGGCGTCGAGGGGCCGGTACACGTGGTCGTACCCGTACCGAGCCGCCCGGTCGAGGGCGTCTTCGACCTCCGCGTCCTGTGCGACCGATGTCGAAACGGCCAGGTTGCCGGTCTTCGTGTACCAGGCGTCCACGCCGTGGTCGTCGCACCACGCGCCGATCTCGTCGATGGAGCTCGCGGCCAGGTCGGCCGTTCGCCGCCCCGGCTCGCCCCAGCGGTCCGTCAGCAGGTCGGTCTCGTCGTAGAAGGCGTTCACGAACCCGCCGTTGCGGCCGCTGGGGCCCCCACCGCAGATGTCCTGCTCCAGGAGGACGACGTCCAGGTCGGGCTCGCGCTCCTTGAGGACCCATGCGCTCCACAGGCCCGTGTAGCCGCCACCGACCACCAGGACGTCGGCGGTGGTGTCTCGTTCGAGCGCCGGAGCCGGCTCGCCCCCGAGGTCGGGATCGGCCAGGGCCTGCTCGAGCCACCAGCTGCGGTCGGCGGCGCGGGGTACCTCCCGGGTCATCGTGGTCCCAACTTGAATCCGAGCCGCCGGGGCAGCCGGGCCACGAACCGCGTGACCGGGTCGACGCGCCGGCCGGCGTCTTCGAGGTCGTCCTTGCGCCGGATGGCCGCGTTCGCGACGAACATGCCTGGCGAGCGGATGGGTTCGGGCGGGAACCGCTTGGGCCGCCGGGTCACGACGGCCAGCCGCGTGAACCCGTCCTCGGCGCGCAGGGCGAGCGCGGCCAGGATCTTGCCGCCGAGGTACGACGGCCCCACGCCGTTGCCGGTGTACCCCAGCCCGTGGTGGACGTTCCGATGCGGGCCGGTCGTCCCGAAGAACGGCATGGTGAGCCCGGACACGTTGATCGGGCCGCCCCAAGCGGCCTCGATGGGGACGCCGTCGAAGCTCGGAAACAGGTGAACCAGGTCGCGCGCGACCCGAGCCGCGTACTTCGGCACGTAGTCGTAGCGGTGGTCGATCCGCAGGGCCAGGTCCGGCTGGAGCCCGCCGAGCCCGAGCGCGATCCGCCCGTCGGGCGTGGTCCGCGCGTAGTGGATCGAGGACCGGAGATCGCGGATCTGCTCGCCGCCCGTCCACCCGAGCTCCCGGAGACGGTCCGGCGCCGGAGCGGTGATCACCATGTAGGAGCCGCGCACCGTGGTGAACGGTTTGTGGGCCCGCCACCACGTCGCCCACGCGCCGAGCGCCACCACGGCCTGGCCGGCCCGGACGGTGCCGGTCGGCGTCCCGACCTCGACCAGTGAAGAAGGTCGGAGCCGGGCCACGGGAGTACCCTCGTGGATCCGGACGCCGAGCTCGACGAGCACGCGCCGGAGCCCGCGCGCGAGCCGGGCCGGCTGCAGGTTCGCGGCGTCGGGGATGAGCAGGCCCGAGCCGAACACGGGCGAGTCGCACCGCGCGCGGACCTCCTCGCGGGTGAGCGGGAGGTATTCGTCCTCGATGCCCAGGCGCTCGGCCGTTTCGAGCAGTCCCGACCAGTCCGTCTCCTGAGCCGGGCTCGCCGCCACGGCCAGGTCGCCGGCGTGGCGGAACCACGCGTCGATCCCGTTGCGTTCGCACCACGCGCCGATCTCGGTCGGCGAACGACCCGCCGCCATCAACAGCTCCATCGCGTCGGCGTCGGCGTAGGAGGCCATCACATCCTCGAGGTGATCCCACCAGCCGTCGCAGAACCCGCCGTTGCGGCCGCTCGGGCCTCCACCGCAGATGTCCGCCTCGAGGAGCACGATGTCGAGGCCGGGCTCGCGCTCCTTGAGGAACCATGCCGACCAAAGGCCCGTGTAGCCGCCGCCCAGGATCACGACGTCCGCGGTCGTGTCACCGGTCAGGGGAGGCGTGGGCGGTCCGGCGAACTCCTCGTGGGACATCGCCTCCTCGAGCCACCACGATCGCCGCGCCGCCCTCGGCGGATCGAACGTGGTTCTCCCCATGCCCCTCTCCGGCTCGTGCGGTATCGTGCCAGCCCATTCTGGCCCAAGAGCAGGAGGACCGATGGCCTCGCATCGCAAGCGTCCGCGCAGCTGGGAGGTCACCGAAGGCCCGCAACGCGCGGGTGCGCGCGCGATGCTCCGGGCCGTCGGGTTCGGCGAGGACGACTTCGGCAAACCCCAGGTGGGCGTGGCGTCGAGCTGGAACGAGGTGACGCCGTGCAACTACCACCTGGACAAGCTCGCGGCCCTTGCCAAGGAGGGCGTCCGGCAGGGCGACGCCGTGCCGATCGAGTTCACCACGATCGCGGTGAGCGACGGGATCGCCATGGGGCACGAGGGGATGAAGGCGTCGCTCGTCTCCCGCGACCTGATCGCCGACTCGGTCGAGCTGGTCATGCATGCCGAACGGATGGACGCCCTCGTGGGCATCGCCGGGTGCGACAAGTCCGAGCCCGGCATGCTCATGGCGATGGCTCGCCTGAACCTTCCGTCGGTCTATCTGTATGGAGGGACGATCCTGCCCGGCACGTATCAAGGGCGCGACGTGACCATTCAGGACGCCTTCGAGGCCGTGGGCGCACACGCGAGCGGCGCGATCAGCGACGAGGAGCTGCTGGGGATCGAGCGGGCGGCGTGCCCGACCACGGGCTCGTGCGCCGGCATGTACACGGCGAACACCATGGCCGCGGCCGCCGAGGCGCTCGGCATGTCCCTGCCCGGCGCTGCCTCGCCACCCGCGGTCGACTACCGACGCGAGGTCCTGGCGCGCGAGTCCGGCCTCGCCGTGACGGCGCTGCTCGAGTTGGATCTGCGTCCCCGGGACATCATGACGAAGGACGCCTTCCACAACGCCATCGCCGTCGCCATGGCACTGGCGGGCTCGACGAACGCGGTGTTGCACCTGATGGCGATCGCGCACGAGGCCCAGGTCGACCTCGAGCTCGACGACTTCGACCGGATCTCGCGCCGGGTGCCGCACCTGGTCAGCGTTCGCCCCGCCGGCAAGTTCGTCATGAGCGACCTCGATCGGGTGGGGGGCGTTCCGGTCGTGATGAAGGAGCTGCTGGAGGCCGGCCTGCTCCAAGGCGACGCCATGACCGTCACCGGCAAGACGGTCGCGGAGAACCTCGCGGCGATGAAGATCCCGTCGCCGGACGGCGCCGTGGTCCATCCGATGTCCGACCCGATCCACGTCGAGGGGGGGACGGCGATCCTGTACGGCTCGCTCGCGCCGGAGGGGTCCGTCATGAAGATCGCCGGTGCGGCCTCGCTGGGGTTCCGGGGGCGGGCGCGGACGTTCGACTCGGAGCAGGCGGCGTTCGAGGCGGTTACCGCGGGGGGGATCGCCGCCGGCGACGTCATCGTGGTCCGGTACGAGGGACCGAAGGGCTCGCCCGGCATGCCCGAGATGCTCGCGGTCACGGCGGCGGTGGCCGGCGCCGGGTTGGGCGCCGACGTCGCGCTGGTCACCGACGGCCGGTTCAGCGGCGCCACCAAGGGCTACAGCGTCGGGCACATCGCGCCGGAGGCGATCGTGGGCGGGCCGATCGCGCTCGTGCGGGAGGGCGACGAAATCGTGATCGACGCCGCCAACCGCCGGATCGACGTGTCGGTGGATACGGCGGAGCTCGAGCGGCGGAAGGCCGTGTGGGTGCCGCCCGCCCCTCGGTACACGACGGGCGCGTTGGCGAAATACGCGCGGCTGGTCGGCTCGGCCTCGAAGGGGGCGGTCACCTGGTGATCGCGCTCGCGAGCCCTCAGGCGCTCGAGTGCCGCGAGTGCGGCGCCCGGTACCCGGCGGAGCCGCGGACGATCTGCGAGGAGTGTTTCGGGCCGCTCGAGCCCTGGTACGACCTCTCGGCCGTGGACGGGGTGGAGTTTCGCAAACACGCCGAGGCGGGGCCCGACTCGTTGTGGCGGTACGAGCTCCTGCTGCCCGGGGGGCCCGGGATGGAGCGGATCGACCTCGGGGCGGGCTTCACCCCACTTCGGCGGGCCGAGCGGCTGGGCGATCGGTTGGGGCTCGAGAACCTGTGGATCAAAGACGACTCGGGCAACCCGTCGAACTCGTTCAAGGACCGCGTCGTCACCGTGGCGATCACCGTGGCGCGGGCCTTCGGGTTCGAGGCCATCAGCTGCGCCTCCACCGGCAATCTGGCCAACGCCACGGCGGCCCACGCGGCCAAGGCGGGCATGCCCGCCTACGTGTTCTGCCCCGACGACCTCGAGGTGGCCAAGCTGCTCGCTACCGAGACGTACGGGGCGAAGGTCGTCGCGGTCAAGGGCAGCTACGACGACGTGAACCGCCTGTGCAGCGAGGTCGCCGACGCGCTCCCGTGGGCGTTCGTGAACGTGAACATGCGGCCGTTCTACACGCAGGGCTCGAAGACGCTCGGGTTCGAGACTGCCGAGCAGCTCGGTTGGCGCCTGCCGGACCACGTCGTGGTGCCGATCGCCTCGGGCGCGCTGCTGACGAAGATCCACCGCGCGTTCCGGGAGCTGATCGCGATCGGAGCGGTGGCGGAACGTCCCTATCGCGTCTCGGGGGCGCAGCCGGAGGGGTGCGCGCCCGTGGCGAACGCGTTCCGGGCCGGCACGGAGGACGTCCGGCCGGTCAAGGCGGACACGATCGCCCGTTCGCTCGCCATCGGGAACCCGGCCGACGGCTACTACGCGGTCCGGATCGCCAACCAGACCGGCGGGGTGATCGACGCGTGCGCCGAGGCCGAGGTGATCGATGGGATCCGGCTCCTGGCCGAGACCGAGGGGGTCTTCACCGAGACGGCGGGCGGCGTGACGATCGCCGTGTTGAAGCGCCTGGCCGACTCGGGCGCGATCCGGCCCGACGAGGAGACGGTGGCGTACGTCACCGGCAACGGCTACAAGACCATCGAGGCCCTCGAGGGCCACGTGGAGCCGAGCTATCACGTCGCGCCGGACCTCGCCGAGTTCCTGGCAGCGATCGCGTAACGGTCAGACCAGCGTCGTCAGGACCTCGATCGACTCGTTCAGATCCGGCAGGACCAGGGCGTCGTCGGTCACCCATCGGTACCGGATGATCCCCTCGCGGTCGATCACGAACACCGACCGCTTGGCCAGCCCCTCGTGCCCCTTCCAGACGTCGTAGCGGACGCCGTAGGCCGCGGCCGTCCTCCCGCCCCAGTCCGACAGGAGGGGGAACTGCATGTCGAAGTGTTCGGCGAACGCCATCTGCGAGAACGTCGCCGTGTTGGCGATGGCCGCCACCGAGGCCGGCATCGCCTCGATCTCCTGCGCCCTCTGTCCCAACTGGGACAGCTCGTTCGTTCAGGCCGGCCCGAAGTCGAACACGTAGAAGACGAGCAGGAGCGGCCCGCGGGACAGAAGCTCGGAGAGCGATACCGTCTCTTCGAACGTGCGTCGCAGCGCGAACTCCGGGGCGCGATCGCCGACCGCCGCGAGGACCGGTTCCTCCATGGGCTCCTCCTTCACGTGCGTTGCAGCCGCAGCGACCCCATCACGAGCGAGTCCACCGACGCAAGGGCGGCCGCGGCGCCGTCCATCCCGCGGACCTGCACGAGGAAACGCTTCACGTCCCGCAGCGCCGACGTCGGGAGCGCCTCCATCGCCGCGATCCGCTCCTCGGTCCGCTCGGTCACCCGGTTGGGCGGCACCACCTCGGTGAGCAGCCCGAACGCGAGGGCGGTCGCGGCGTCGATCGGCTCCCTCGTCACGACCATGTCGAAGACCCGCTTGTGCGGCAGCGCCTTCGAGGCCCAGCTCATGACGACGGTCGGCGGCAGCCCCATCGACATCTCCGGGAACCAGAACCGCGCCGCCTCGCTGGCGACGGCCACGTCCGACGCGGCCACCAGCCCGAACCCGAATCCGGCCGCATCGCCGGAGACCTCGGCCACGACCACCAGCGGCGTGGTCGCGAGCGTCTGGTTGATGCGAACGATCCTGGTCGCCTCGGCGCGGAGCTCGTCGGGTGTCGAGCCCTGGCGGTCCCGGGCGACGCAGAAGACCGGTCCCCGCGCGCGGAGCCGGACGAACCGGCACGTCGAGTCGGTCGACGCGTCGACCACGGCGTCGGCGAGCGCGTCGATCATCTCGCCGCTGAACGAGTTCTGGTCGCCGCGCTCGACGGTCGCCACGAGCGCGGCATCGCGTCGTTCGATCTCGAGACCCTCCATCGGATCCCTCCTTGTCTCCAGGGCTTCAGTAGTGGACGGACGTGCCGGTCCCGCCGCCGACGGAGATCGACTCCCCGCTGATCGCGATCGACCTCGGCGAGGCCAGGAACGCCACGACGTCCGCGACCTCATCCGCCGTCACCAGACGGCCGATCGCGCTCTTGCTCGAGAGGTCCTCGAGCAGGCGCTCGACCGTGGTGCCCTCCCGTTCGGCCCTCGCGGCCAGCCGCCGCTCGAGACCATCGGTGACGGTCAGCGCGGGGTGCACCACGTTGGCCGTGATCCCCTCGCGGCCGAGGTCGACCGCGAGGGTCTTCGTGAGGTGCACAACGGCGGCGTTGCGGGCCCCCGCCGTAACGCTCCCGGCCGTGCGCGACATCAACCCGCCGATCGTGACGATGCGACCCCACCCCGCCCGCCGCAGGTGCGGGAGGGCCGCCCGGACGACCCGCAACGCCCCGAGGAACTTCTCGTCGAAGTCCATAGCGACCGTCTCCTCGGACACCCCGTGCAGGTCCTCGGGGATCCCGCCGCCGCTCACCCGGGCGGCGGCGTTCACGACGATCTCGAGCCCGCCGAGACGCTCGGCGGCACGGGTGACCGCCGACTCGACCGCGGCGCTCTCGAGCACGTCGGCCACGACCGGGACGACCTCCAGGCCGGTCGCGGAGGAGATCTCGGCCGCCGCCTCTTCCAGGGGTTGGCGGGTCCGGGCACAGACGGCGCAGCGGACCCCCTCCTCGGCGAGCCGCCGGGCGATGGCGCGGCCGATGCCTCGGCTCCCCCCGGTGACGAAGGCCCGTCGACCCTCAAGCGAGAGATCCATCGACCTCGCTCACGATCGCGGCTGCCGGCCCCGGGGCCGGAGCCAGTCGGAACGCCGCCACGGTGGCCGCCGCTACCACGCCGGCCACCACGAGAAACGGCCCCGTGTAGGAGCCGGCGGCATCCACCGCCATCCCGAACGTCGGCGGAGCCACGATGGCGCCGGCGAACCCGATGCTCATGCCGATCCCGCTGACGCGCCCCGCGCGCTCCTCGTCCTCTTCGGCCAGGGCCGTCTGGAACACGGCGTTTCCCGCTTGCGTGGACACGCCGAGCAGGACGACGAGCACGATGAGCGGGCCGGCCGGGAGCACCCGACCGACGAGCGCCAGGAGGATGAGCGCGCCCACGGACGTGGAGCCGATCAACCCAACCGTTCGCCATCTCCCGCCCGGGACACGGTCGCTGACATACCCCCAACCGAGCCGAGCCGCGGTGCCGCTCGAATGCAGCAGCGTCAGGGCCGCCGCGGCCCCAGTGACCGTCATGGCGCGTTCGTCCACCAGGAACAAGGACAGATGGGTCCCGACGGCGTGCTGGGCCCCGATCATCAGGCCGATGATGACGCCGAGCCCAAGGAGGCGGCGCGTCGCGACGCCGTGGGCGGCACGCGCGCCGGCGCCGGGGGTCGACGTGTCGTCGCGGACCAGCTGGCGGTAGACGCCGGCTCCCGCCCAGACCAGGAGCCCGATCGCCAGGCCCGTCGTGAGCAGGGTGGGGCGCCATCCGACCGACTGTATGGTGGCGGGCAACACGGCGGCGGCGACCATCCCGCCGCCGGTCACGCCCATCTGCTTGATGCCCATGGCTCGTCCCCGGACCCGCGCCGGGACGGCGCGCACGATGCCTTTGTTCGTGGCGGGCGTGACCGCGGCGTAGCCCACTCCGACGATGAGCAGGAGCGCGAGGAAGACCTCGAAGCGTTCGGCAAGAGCGAGCCCCGCCGTCGCGGCGGCGACGAGCGCCCCGGCCGCCACGAGCGAGCGGGCCACCCCGATCCCGTCTGCGAGCCGCCCCATCGGGATCGACAGCAGCGCCACCGATGTGAACACCGCCGTGGTCGCGAGACCCACCTCGCCGCGGGAGAGGTCGAACCGGTCGCGAACGATCGGGGCCAGCGCGCCGATCCCGAACGGGATCAGCGCCATCAGGAGCTGGATGCCGCTCAGGACGCCGACGGTGGTGGCCCGCGCACGCGTCGAGAGCGGGGCGGGCGTGGAGGGCTCGCGCATGGTCAGTGATCGAGGATGGCCACGGCTCGGGTCGGCCCGCCGTGTGCGCCTCGCAGCTTCAGCGGGAACCCGGCGAACGTGAATCGGCGCCCGCTGACCTGGTCCAGATTGGCGAGGTTCTCGTAATGCGTGATGTGGTGGCGGCGCCCCATCATGTGGATCGGGTAGATGCGGCTGGTCGGGTTGTCGGGCGTGCAGGTGTCGATCCCGAAGCTCTTCACCTTGCGCTCCACGATCCAGTCCGCGACGTCGGCGCCCAGGCCCGGGAACTCGGACAGGTAGGCCTTGGTCCCGCCCACCGTCTCGTAGGTGCCGGTCCGGAACAACACGATGTCACCGGCGTGCACCTCCAGCCCCGCCTCGACCAACCCCTCCTCGACCCTGGAGACCGGGATGTCGGTGCCCGGGTCGGCGCCGGTCACGTCGACGCAGACGGCGTCGCCGAAGAACAGGTCCAGCGGCATCCGGTCGATGGTGTGCGCGCCGGGGTCGGGGTCGAGGTGGCTGAACGAATCGACGTGGGTGGGCCCGTTGTCGTTCAGCAGGAAACCTTTGGTCTGGAACGAGAAGCCGCTGTCGAACCGAGGGGCCGTCTCCTCGTGGCTTGCGTGGTCGAACAGGACGGTCTTCAGGTGGCCCGGGTAGACGGGCATTCCCTCGTAGATGTCCTGTGACAGGTCGACGAGTTGCACTGAACCTCCCCTCATCGTGTAGTATGCACGATATCTGGTTGACGCCCGCCTATTCCATCGGTCGAGCGCGAGGGAATCGAACTGCCGGCAGCCGTCCTGATCGGACCAGAACACCTCGAGCTGCGAGACCTCTCGGCGCCGGCGGGCGGCCCGGGGCTGGTGGAGATCGCCGTAGACGCCGTCGGCATCTGCGGGACCGACGTCGGCATCTACCGAGGCAAGATCCCGGTCTCGTACCCTCGCGTTCTCGGGCATGAGGTCGTCGGCCGAACCTTGGCCGCTGTCGAGGACGGCCCGCCCATGGGAACGCGGGTGATCGTGGACCCGAACGTCTCGTGCGGTCGGTGCGCCCGATGTCTCGAGGGGCGGCAGAACCTGTGCCCGTTCGGCGGGCTCCTGGGGCGGGACCTGGACGGGGCGCTCGGCCCGGTGCTCTCCGCGCCGGTCACGAACCTTCACCTCCTGCCGGAGACTGTCGCGGACCACCTTGCGCCATTGATCCAGGTCCTCACGACGTGCGTCCACGGCCATAGGTTGGTCGAGATCTTTCCCGGCGACGCCGTCGTCGTCCTCGGGCTCGGGGTGACGGGGCTGTTGCACCTCCAGCTTGCCAAGATGCGCGGCGCCGATCCGGTGATCGGCGTCACCCGCGACGAATCCCGGCTGCGGCTGGCCCGAGAGCTCGGCGCCTCCGTGACGATCCCTGCCGGTGAGGCGGCGGTCGTGGCCGAGGTGCGCGAGGCCACGGGCGGCGGTGCCGAC
>DATHVC010000207.1:0-3319 GCA_035461565.1 Actinomycetota bacterium | reverse complement strand
GCGGGTCAGGATCCGAGGTGGCGCCGGTTCCTGGTCTCCCGGGTCAGGGCGATCCCGGGGTCGTGGGTCCTCGACGTGGCGAGCGGCACCGGCCTGGTGGCCAGGGAGCTCGCGCGGAAGAACCTGCGCGTGGTGGGGTTGGACCAGAGCCCCGCGATGGTGCGCCGGGCCGCGGCGGCCGTCCGGGCCCGCGGGCTCGAGGAGCGAGTCAAGCTGGCCCTCGGCCAGGCGCAAGCGCTTCCATTCGCCGATGAGGCGTTCGACGCTGTGACGTTCACCTACCTGCTCCGCTACGTGGACGACCCCGGCGCCACGTTGCGTGAGCTGGCGAGGGTGTTGCGCCCCGGAGGCGTCCTGGCCGCACTGGAGTTCCACGTCCCGCAGGACCCGTGGGTGCACGCGGGGTGGTACGCCTACACGCGGGGGATCATGCCGCTGGTGGGAGGCGCGGTAACGAACGCGTGGTACCGCACCGGCAGGTTCCTCGGCCCGAACATCTCCGAGTTCTATCGGCGGTACCCGCTGGCCGAGCAGGTGAGACTGTGGCAAGAGGCCGGAATCCGCCGAGTCCGGTCGAGGAAGCTGTCCCTCGGCGTTGCGGTGGTGATCTGGGGCGTCAAGGAGAACGTGCTCGTCGATGCGTGACCGTCCGGCCGGCGACCCGTGAGCGGCTCGGACCGTCCGGCCTTCTACGCCCTCGACTCCGGAGGTTGGCGCGACTACTGGACGCTTCTCCATCCCCCGTACACGGTGTGGCACCTGTCGTACGTCGTGATCGGGGCGTCGTTGGCGCCTGAGGTCCGAGTCGGATGGCTGCTGGAGACCCTGGCGGCGTTCTTCCTGGCGATGGGCATCTCGGCGCACGCGCTCGACGAGCTCAAGGGCCGTCCGCTCGCGACTCGGATCCCCGACGGCGTGTTGTGGACGCTGGCCGCAGTCGGCCTGGCGGGCGCGATCGCGTTCGGCATCCACGGAACGCTCGAGGTATCCCCCTGGATCTGGGTGTTCATCGTCGTGGGCGCATTCCTCGTCCTCGCGTACAACCTCGAGTTGGTCGGCGGCACCTTCCACTCGGACCTGTGGTTCGCGTTGGCCTGGGGGGCCTTTCCCGCGCTCACCGCGTTCTTCGCGCAGACGGCAGAGGTACGACCCGAGGCCGTCGCGGCGGCGGCGGCCTGTGCGGCGATCTCGGCGGCCCAGCGGGTGTTGTCCACCCCGGTCCGGCGTCTCCGCCGATCGGTGCGGGAGGTCCGGGGGGAGCTGATCCTCGCGGACGGGTCGGCCGAGCCGATCGATTCGACCGTCCTGCGTTCGGCGCCCGAGGGGGCCCTGCGCTGGCTGTCGCTGGCCGTGCCGATGATCGCCGTCGCCATGCTCGTGGCCCGGCTCGGCCAGAGCTGAAGCACACTCAGTCGAGGGCGACGAGCTTCAGCACCTCGTCGGCGTACCGCTCGAGCTTGACCGGTCCAACACCTGAGATGTCGGCGAGGTCCGCCCAGTCCCGCGGCCGGCGATCGACGATCTCACGCAGGGTGGTGTCGTTGAACACGACATAGGCGGGAACGCCGTCGGCCCGAGCTCGAGCGGCCCGCCACGACCGGAGCCGCTCGAAGAGCGAGCCTTCTGCCACGGAGACGGGCCTCCGCCCCCGGCGCCGGCTCGGGCTCGGTTCGGCTGCGGTGACGCCGAGCAGCGACAGGAATGGGCTTGGCTGGAACCTCGGCTCGCTCGGCCAGGACAGGTACAGGTGCCGCCGCGCCCGGGTGATCCCCACGTACAGGAGCCGTCGCTCCTCTTCGGGATCGGCCACGGCGCGGCCGGAGCGGAAGGGCAGCTCCCGGTCGAGCAGGCGGGGAAGGAATACCGCCTCGAACTCCAGGCCTTTGGCCCGGTGGAACGTGAGCAGGTTCACGCCGCGGCCCTGGTGTTCGGTCGAGAAGCGTCGGCCGAGCTCATCGAGGAAGGCTGCCGTCCCGCCGACCGGCTCCGAGGCGGCGAACTCTGAGGCGAGCGACCGGAGCCGGGCCAGATCGGCCTGCCGCGTCACCTCCTCGGCGTCGTCCGGTTCCGCGTTCGGGTCGAAGCCGACCGCGTCCGTGGCCTGCTCGACCGCGGTCAGGACGTCGTCGGTGGTGGTTCGGCGGAGCCGGGCGATCACCGACCGGGGGCCGGGACGCCGCAGGAACGAGCCGTCGCGGACCTGGTACGGGATCGCGGCGGCGGCGAACGCCTCCTCGAACGGCTCCGATCGGGCATTGATCCGGTACAGGACCGCCATCTTGTCGTGGGGGACGCCCTCGCCGTGCAGCCGTCGAACCTCGTCCACGACGAACCGCACCTCGGCATCGGCGTCCGGCAGCGACCGGGCCGACGGTGCCGGGCCGTCCCCGATCGTGGTGCGCAGCCGTTTGTGGAACCCGCCCAGGTGGGCGCCGAGCGCGTTGGCCACGGTGAGCACCTGGGGAGTCGAGCGGTAGTTCTCCTCGAGCCGGATCACCGCGGCGTTCGGGTATCGCTCCGGAAACGACAGCAGGTACGCGGGCGTGGCGCCGGTGAACGAATAGATCGTCTGATGGTCGTCGCCGACCACGCAGATCTCCTCGCGGCCACCGAGCCACCGCTCGAGCAGCGTTTGCTGGAGCGGGTTCACGTCCTGATACTCGTCGACGGTGAACGCGTGGAACCGGGCGCGGACGCGTTCGGCCGCCTCGGGTCGCTCGTCGAGCAGGCGAACGAGCAGGCCGAGCATGTCCTCGAAGTCCATCCGGCCGGCTCGCAGCTTCCGCCGTTCGTAGCCATCGAAGACCCGGTGCATCAGTTCGGCCGGGATCGGCGGCTCGTGGGCGGAGGCGGCGATCTCGGCGAGATACCGGTCCGGCTGCACCAGCCGGTTCTTCGCCCACTCGATCTCGTTGGCGAGCTCGCCGCGGGGAAGGAACCGGTGGGGCGGCGGGAGCGCGTTCGCCAGCGAGGCGATCAGCGGGGCCTTTGACGGGAGGATCTCCGGAAGGGGTTCGCCGACCAGCTCGGGCCACAACCTCGAGAGCTGGGCCAGCCCGGCCGCGTGGAACGTCCTGGCGACGACCCCCTGCGCCCCGAGTCGGGCCAACCGTTCCTTCAGCTCGCGCGCCGCCTTCTCCGTGAAGGTGACGGCCAGGATCGCCGGCGCCGGAACGGCTCCGGAGGCGATCTGGGCGGCGATCCGATGCGTGATGGTAGTGGTCTTGCCCGTCCCGGCGCCGGCGATGACGGCGACCGGGCCCCGGACGGCCTCGGCTACCGCGCGCTGCTCGGGGTTCAGTGGGGTGAGGATCTCCTG
>DATHVC010000206.1:0-4436 GCA_035461565.1 Actinomycetota bacterium | reverse complement strand
GTCGGCGATGAACCCGGCGCCGGCCATCTCGCGGAGGACCAGGTCGCGGAGCTCGCGGGCGCCCCCGAGGTTCCGGCGCGGGTCGTAGAAGCTGGGCGCCTTGGGGAGGGCGGCGAGAGCCGCGGCCTCGGCCACGGTGAGCTGGTGCGCCGACTTGGCGAAGTAGCTCCGCGCCGCCGCCTCGATCCCGTAGGCCCGCCGGCCGAACGAGATGGTGTTGAGGTATGCCTCGAGGATCTCCTCTTTGGTCCATCGCCGCTCCAGCTCGATCGCCAGCGCGGCCTCCTCGAGCTTGCGGGCGAACGTCCGGTCCGAGCCGGTGAACACGTTCTTCACGTACTGCTGGGTGATGGTCGAGCCGCCTTCGACCAAGGCGCCGCGCCCGAGATCGGTCAGGGCGGCGCGCACGATGGCGCGCGCGTCGATCCCCCCATGTTCGAAGAACCCGTTGTCCTCCGCCGCCAACACGGCGCCGATCAGGTGCGCCGGCAGGTCCTCGAGCTCGACCACGATCCGGTGCTCGGGACCGGACAGCTGGGCGATCCGGTCGCCCGCCCGCGAAAAGAGAAAGGTGGTCTCGGGCAGCTCCGGCTCCCGGGGAACCTCGACGATCGAGGCGCGAAAGCCCAGGTAGCCGACGAGGGAGAGCACCATTGCGAGAACCAGGCCGGCCGCCAGGATCGCCGCGAGCAGCGTGAAGCGAAGGAGCCGCAGCGGCGGCGGCAGTCCGCCGGAGGAGGCAGCTCCGGGGATCACCCGGAGCGGCCCGGACCGGGATCGGCCGTTGGTGGTGGGTCGGGTTCGGATCGCCATTGGGGGGACGCCGAGCTCCGTTGGGCCCGACCGCTGACGGCTACCCGGACGCCGCCCGTGACAAACGACGAGTCCCCTTGCCGAAGGGCGCGACAGGCTGCTTATGCTCTTCCCCTGCGGGGGATCCCGTCGCGCAGAGGTCGGCGGAGATGGCACAGGGCGACAAAGGGGACCGGGCCGAGGGCACGGACGAGCTCTTGTTCCTGCTCCGTGAGCACGACACGCGTCAGCGCGCCTTCGAGGCGTTCCCGGACGCCGTCGTCGTCGTGGACTCCGGCGGGACCGTGGTCGACATGAACCGGAGCGCCGAGGAGCTCTTGGGCCGCACGCCGGACGAACCGATCCTCTTCTCCGAGATCGTCGAGGACGACCCCTCGCGACGACCGCCCTCCCGAGGGAACTGGCAAGGACGGATCACGATTCGCCGTCCCGACTCGACGACGGTGGAGGCTCTGGCACGGTCCGTGGTGCTGGTGGGCGACGACGAGCCGGTCCACGTCGTGGTGTTGTCCCCGCGGCCGGCGGACCCGCTCACCGAGGCCCTGGAGGCCGCGGAGGCGGAGCAGGAACGGCTGTCGGCCGCCGAGCAGGCCGCATCGTCGGAGGCCCAACGAGTCGGGGGACGGATCGCGCAGCTCCAGGCCATCACCGACGCCGCGTTGGTCCACCTCTCGCTGGATCAACTCTTCGACGAGCTCCTGGGACGACTTCGCGAGGCCCTGGGTGCCGACTCGGTCACGGTGCTCCTGCTGGATCACGCCGAACGGGTGCTCCGCATCCGCGCCACCAGCGGGCTCGAGCGAGAGGCCGAGCAGCGGCTCGAGGTCCCCTTCGGGGTCGGCGTGGCCGGACGGATCGCCGCGGAGGCGCGGCCGACGATCGTGGCCGACCTCGGCCGGACCCGGGCGGTGAGCCCGTTCCTCGGACGCACCCTGCGCTCCCTGGTCGGGGTGCCGATCATGCAGCACGGACGGGTATGGGGCGTGCTGCACGTGGGGAGCGTCCGGCCCCGGCGTTTCACCCAGGAAGACGTCGTGCTCCTGGAGCTCGTCGCCTCGCGGTTGGCTCCGGCGATCGAAAACGCCGACCTGCACCACGCCGAACGTCATGCCCGGGCCGTCGCCCAGGAGGAGACCAGACGGCTCCGTCTCGTCGAGGCCGTTGCGAGCGGCCTCGCGACGAACCTACCGGTCTCGGAGACGGCACATTCCATCCTCCGCCAGGTGGCGCCCGCGCTCGAAGCCACCGCCGGGGCGATCGGCCTGCTGGAGCCGGTCGGACGATCGATCCGAGTGGTCGCGAGCGTCGGGTACGACGAGCACACCGTCCAGTCGTGGCGGAGCTTCCCCGTGAACGCCGACCTCCCGGCGGCCGCCGCCGTCCGGGAGGGCCGCCCGATCCTGCTCGAGTCCGAGCTCGAGCGAGACCGGCGCTTCCCCCTGCTCGCCGGTACACCCTCCGTGGGGCGGTCGTGGGCCGCCCTGCCGCTCACCCTGGACGACCGGACGTTCGGGGTGCTGGTGCTGAGCTTCGAGCGTTCCCGCGAGTTCCCGACCCCGGACGTGGACCTCATGGCGGCGATCGCGGCGCAATGCTCGGACGCCCTCGACCGAGCGCTCCTCCGCGAACGCGCGGGCCACGACCGGGAGGTGATCGACCGCCGCACCCGTCTGCTGGCCCTGCTCCAGAGGCTCACCGAACGCTTCGCGGCCGCGGCTTCACCCGCCGAGGTCGCCCGGATCGTGGTCGACGAAGCGCCGGCGGCCCTCGGAGCCCGGTCCGCCGCGCTCCACCTCCTCCACGACGACCGGCACCTGGATCTCGCGGCCGCGCAAGGGCTGCCTCCGGAGACGGCGGAGGCCTGGGAACGGATCCCGCTGGACCTGGCCAGCCCGATGCGGGAGGCGGTCGAGGGGGGTCGGGCCGAGATCGTCGCCCCGAGCCCGAGCCCGGCCGGGCCCGGGCTCGGGAGTTCCGAGTCCACCGTTGCCGTGCCGCTGGTCGACGACGGTCGCGCGGTGGGCTCGCTCGTGCTCACCTTCCACACCCCCGGCTCGATCGCCGACGAGGACCGCGAGGCGCTGGAGGCCCTCGGCCGTCTGGTCGCCCAGGCGATGGCGCGCATCGGCCTGGCCGAGAGCGAACGACGCGCCCGTCACGAGGCCGAACGAGCCCGCGAGCGAGCCGACCGTCTCCAGGCCCTCGCCACCGCGCTGACCGAGGCCGAGTCGACCTCGGACGTCTCGTCCGTGCTGACCCATCAGCTCGTGCTCGCCGCCGACGGGGTCGCCGCGATCGCGGGCCGTCTCCGCGACGGACGGATCGACGTCGACGCGGCCCGTGGGTACCCGCCGCCGGAGCAGGCCGCGTGGTCGGGAACCGCAGAGGGGGGTGTGACCCCGCTCGCCGATGCCGCCCGAACCCGAACGGGGGTGTGGTTGTCCTCCGACGTCGAACTCGCCGCCGCGTATCCGGCGCTCGCGGAGGTGCAGGCGCGCCTCGGGTTCCGCGGAGCGCTCGCCGCTCTGCCGCTGGCGGTCGGCGACCGCGTCCTAGGAGCCGTCGCTCTCCAGCTGGCCGAGCCCCGCCGCTGGACCGACGCCGACCGCGACTTCCTGCGCGCCCTGGTGGACCAGGCAGCACAAGCGCTGGCGCAGGCCGAGCTCCGCGAGGTCGAGACGGCCGCCACCAGACGACTCGAACGCAGCGAGCGCCGGTACCGATCGCTGGTCAGCGCCACGTCCGCCATCGAGCTGACGCTCGATCCCGCCGGTGCGTTCGTCGAACTGCAGTCCTCCTGGGAGGCCTACACCGGCCAGCCATGGGATCGGCACCGCGGTTTCGGCTGGCTGGACGCGATCCATGAGGGAGACCGCGAACGCGTCATGCAGCGATGGCTCGACGTTCGCGACACGGGAAAGATCCTCGAGGTCGAGGGCCGGCTCTGGCACGCGGGGTCGAATGCCTTCCGGCGCTTCGTGGCCCGGGCTGCACCCGTTCTCGACGAACAGGGCCGGATCCTCGAGTGGGTCGGCACCGTGACGGACGTTCACGAACGCCGGGCGGCGGAGATGGCCGCGAACCAGCGCGAGATCGCGACACGGCGCGAGCTCGAGGCCGCGGGGGATCGCCTCGCGTACCTGGCCGCGGCGAGCACGATCCTGGCCGAATCCCTCGACGTCGCCGCGACGCTCCAGCGACTGACCGAGCTGGCGGTCCCGCGCCTGGCCGATCTGTGCACCGTGGACATGGTCGACGACGGGGGCGTCATCCGCCTCGTCGCCGCGGCGCACGCGAATCCGGTGATCGCCGACCGGATCCGCGAGATCCGACGGGGCCCCGCCGATCCCCGCGCGGCCTCGGGGCCCGCGTGGGTGATCCGGACGGGGCGTTCGCAGCTGTTCGAGACGATCCCGCCCGAGCTGCTCGAACACGCCCGGCAGCACGATCGCGCGCTGGCGGACCTCGTCGAGCGGCTCGAGGTCCGGTCGATGATGACGGTGCCGATCTCGATCGCGGACCGTGTGTTGGGGGCGATGCAGTTCGCCTGGACCGAGTCCGGACGGGTGTACGACGGCAGCGACCTGGCCTTCGCCCAGGACCTGGCCCTGCGGGCGGCGATC
>DATHVC010000205.1:0-1926 GCA_035461565.1 Actinomycetota bacterium | reverse complement strand
CCTTCGCCGGCTCGTTCGCGATCGGCCTGGCCCTCGGCACCGACGACGAGACGGTCGCCGGCGTGGCTCTGCTCGTCGGGGCCGGCATCTGGGCGGTGGCCTGGCACGACCTCGCGCACTGGTTGCTCGGCCGCATCGTGGGGATCCGGTTCACCTGGTATTTCCTGACCGGTCCGTTGCCGCCCCGGCCCGGGCTGAAGATCGACTACGCCTCCTACCTGCGAACCGAGCCGATGGGACGGGCCTGGATGCATGCCGCGGGGGCCATCGCCACCAAACTCGCGCCGTTCACGGCCCTGGCGTTCTGGCCGGCGACCGGAGCCCCGGCGTGGGCGGCGTGGGCGTTGCTCGGGATCGCGGCCTTCATGATCGGGACCGATCTGGTGTTCTCGGTCCGCTCCGGCGATTGGAGGAAGGTGCGCCGGGAGCGGCGCGTCGCGCGTACCCAGGCCTCCGGGGCCTGATCGCGGCGGGTTGGTTATCCTTGCCGGCAGCATCACCGGGGAGCTCGGGCAACGAGCTGAGAGGCCGTCTTGGGGTTCGCGGCGCGCGACCGCGCCGCTGAACCGGCCGGCGACGGCGACCCGACGAACCTGATCCGGTTAAGACCGGCGGAGGGAGTCGATGGCGAGGCTCGACCCGCGCTCGTTGCGCGTCTACGTGGTGACTTCGAACGGCCTTGCCCCCGGACGCGATCACCGGTCGGTGGCGCACGCGGCCCTCGAGGGCGGAGCCGACGCGGTGCAGCTGCGCGCCCCCGAGTTGTCCGATGACGAGCTGTTCGCGCTGGCGGATGATCTCGCCGCACGTTGCCGGCGCGCCGGCGTGGTGTTCGTGGTCAACGACCGCGTTGACGTGGCGGCGGCGGCGGGCGCGGGCGCGCACGTGGGACAGGGAGACGATCCCGAGCACGCCCGAGCGGCGCTCGGCGACCGGCCGCTCGGGATCAGCGTAAGGACCCCGACCGAGGCGGTCGCCGCCGAGCGCGCCGGCGCCGACTACCTCGGGCTCACCGTCTGGGCCACTCCGACGAAGCCGGAGGCCGAACCCATGGGGCTGGAGGGGCTGCGGACGGTGGTGCGGGCCGTGTCGCTGCCGGTCGTGGCCATCGGCGGCATCGACGCGACGAACGCGCCGGCCGTGATGGAGACGGGCGCCGCCGGGATCGCGGTGGTGTCGGCCGTCGGCGCGGCGGCGGACCCGGTGGCCGCCACGCGGCGGCTGGTGGCGGTGGTAAAGGGCGAACGAGTGGGGGAGCGATGAGCGAACAACGAACGGGCAAGGCGACCGCGGAGCTGTTCGAGCGGGTGATCCATCGGCGGCTCGGAGCGAAGGATCCGGACGTCCTGGTGGGGCCGAGGCACGGCGTCGACGTCGGCGTGGTCCGGGTGGCCGACGGCGTCGCGATGGCGCTCTCGGCCGACCCGGTGTTCGTGGTCCCGGCGTACGGGTGGGAGCGCGCGGCGTGGTTCGCCGCGCACATCCTGGCGTCGGACGCGAGCACGAGCGGGCTCCCGCTGCGCTGGATGGCGATCGACCTCAACCTGCCGCCCGAGATCACCGACGAAGAGCTCACCGCGTTGTGGGACGCGTTCCACCGCGCCTGCGAAGGAATGGGGCTGGCGATCGTCACCGGTCACACCGCCCGGTACGACGGGTGCACGTGGCCCATGGTCGGCGGCGCCGTGTGTCTGGCCTCGGGTCCGGAGGACCGCTTCGTCACGCCGGAGATGGCCCGGGTGGGCGACCGGGTGGTGGTGACCAAGGGAGCGGCGATCGAGGCGACGGCGTTGTTCGCCGCCACGTTCCCCGATCGGTTGGCGAAGGGAGTGGGCGCGGGCACCGTCGCCGCCGCCGACGCGTTGTTCGAACAGATGACGGTGGTGCCCGAGGCGGGCGTGGCTCGCGAGTTCGGGCTGCGCGACG
>DATHVC010000204.1:0-3996 GCA_035461565.1 Actinomycetota bacterium | reverse complement strand
CTGATCTCCCGGATGGCCCGGATGGGATTCTCGAGCGTCAGGTCGCGCATCACGGAGTTGCCCTCGACCATCCGCAGCACGAGGTCGGTGATGCCGACCTTCATGAACGTGGTCCACTCGTTCATGTTCGAGTCGCCCACGATCACGTGGAGCCGTCGGAACCGCTCCGCATCGGCGTGCGGTTCGTCCCGCGTGTTGATGATCGGTCGCGACCGCGTGGTGGCGCTCGAGACGCCCTCCCAGATGTGTTCGGCTCGCTGCGCGATGCAGAACTGCGCACCGCGTGGTCCGTGGAGCACCTTCCCGGCCCCACAGTAGATCTGACGCGTGACGAAGAACGGGATCAGGAGATCCGCCATCCGGGCGAACTCCCCCTGGCGCGCCACCAGGTAGTTCTCGTGGCAGCCGTAGGAGTTGCCGGCCGAGTCGGTGTTGTTCTTGAACAGGAAGACCTGGCCGCTGATCCCCTCCTCGTGCAGCCGGACCTCGGCCGCCGAGAGCAGCGCCTCGAGGATCCGCTCCCCCGCCTTGTCGTGTGCCACGAGGTCGGCGATCGAGTCACATTCCGGCGTGGCGTATTCGGGGTGCGACCCGACGTCGAGGTACAGGCGAGCCCCGTTCTCGAGGAACACGTTCGAGGACCGGCCCCAGTGCACCACGCGTCGGAACAGGTACCGGGCGACCTCGTCCGGGGAAAGCCGGCGCTGTCCACGGAACGTGCAGGTCACGCCGTATTCGTTCTCCAGCCCGAAGATCCGGCGGTCCACCACACGAGTGTAGGCGCGTCGAGACGACGCGGTGGGAACCGTCAGGATGGCGAGGGGGCGAGGATGGTACCGACCTCGTCCGCGGCGAGGCGGCGGAACTTCCGGCGGCCGGGGCGGGTCCGGTCGAGCACGCCGGCCTCCACCGAGTCGGGTTGGACGTCCCGGCCCTCGGCCGTGGACAAGGCCGCGACGGCCTGCCGAACGGCGGTGCCGAGATCCCATCCGGCCTCGTACGCGCCGCGCACGGCCTCGGTGAGCTGCTCGGCATGGCCGCCGATGGCGACGAACCCCTGCTCGTCGGTCACCGTTCCGTCGAACAGGATGTGGTAGAGCTCGTTGCGCCCGCCGTCGTCGGCCACCTCGCCGACGAGCACCTCGACCTCGTACGGCTTCATCTGCTGCGTGAAGATCGTGGTCAGCGCCTGTGAATACGCGTTCGCGAGGTCCTTGGCCCGGACGTCCTCGCGGCCGTAGGAGTACCCGCGCAGGTCGGCCAGCCGGACGCCGCTGATCCGCAGGTCTTCGAACTCGCTGTATTTCCCGACGCCGGCGAACGCGATCCGGTCGTAGATCTCGCTGATCTTGTGCAGCGTGGCGCTGGGGTTCTCGGCGAGGAAGAGGATGCCGTCCGCGTATTCGAGGCCCACCACGGACTTGCCTCGGGAGATGCCTTTGTGTGCGAACTCCGAACGGTCCTTCATGAGCTGCTCGGGCGGCACGTAGGGCATGAAGCTCACGACGCGCCTCCCGCGTCGCGCGCCACGAGGGCATCGTGTGCGGCCCGGACCTCATCGGCCGAGACCTCCTCCGCCCCCGCCGACGTCACGACGACCACGGTCGGGTAGATGCCGCGCGCCGGGTCCGGCCCGCCGGTGGCCGCGTCCTCTTGCGAGGCGTCCACGAGCGCCTCCACGGCCACCTGAAGCGCCTCCGACCGGTCCATGCCGGGGCGCCACCGCTTCTTCATCGAGCTCTTGGCGGCGCGCCCCCCCGAGCCGGTGGCGTGGAAGTCGTCCTCCTCCCAGCGGCCCCCGGTGGCGTCGTAGTAGAAGATGCGCCCCTCCGAGCGGCGTTCGTCGTACCCCCCGAACAGCGGCACCACCACCAGCCCCTGCACCGCCAGGGAGAAGTTGCCGCGGATCATCTGGCCGAGGCGGTTGGCCTTGCCCTCCAGCGAGAGCCGGTCGCCGGTGATCTTCTCGTAATGCTCCAGCTCCAGCTGGAACAGACGGACGATCTCCACGGCCTGGCCCGCGGCCCCGGCGATGCCGATGGCCGAGAACGCGTCGGCCACGAAGACCTTCTCCATCCGGTCGTCGTCGATGGAGAACCCGGCGACGGCGCGCCGGTCGCCGGCGCACACCACGCCGTCTGAGAACTTCAGCCCCAGGACGGTGGTGCCGTGGGGCACGGCGACCTCCCCGCCGCTCGTCGCCGCGGGACGCGGCAGGGCCTCCGGACGCGCCCCGGCGATGAGATCGAAGAAGCTGGGATTGGCGCCGATCGGTCCGCCGGAAGCGAGGGGGGCGGGGGGATCGTGCCTCATTCTCCGCCCTTCTGGACGTACGACTTCACGAACTCCTCGGCGTTCTCCTCGAGCACGGCGTCGATCTCGTCGAGGATCTCGTCCATCTCCTCCTTGAGCTTCTCCGTCCGGGAGGCCTGCTGGACCTGTCCGGCCTCGGCGTCTTCACCTTCGCCTCCGGCCTTGCGCTGCGTCCGTTTCTGTTCCTGTTCCTGGCTCACGGAAAGCGGCTCCTTGCTCTCGGGGCCGACATTCTACGTCCGGCGGCGGCAGGACTAGCCCTGCAGCAGCTGCACGAGCGTCTGCGGATCCGGCGAACGCTCCAGGAGGTCCTCGACGTGGGTTTTGGTCCCGCGCAGAGGCTCGCGCATGGGGACCCGCTGGAGCGCGTCCTGGCCCGTGTCGAAGATCATGGAATCCCACGATGCCGCCGCGATGGCGTCCGGGTATTTGCCGATGCACCGCCCGCGGAAATACGCCCGCGTATCTTCGGGCGGCTCCATGACCGCCCGTTCGATCTCGTGCTCGGCGACCAGGCGCTCCACCTTTCCGCTCGCGGCGAGCCGGTGGTACAGGCCTTTGTCGCGCCTCACGTCGTGGTACTGGAGGTCGATCAACCGCAGCTTCGGGTCGCCCCAATCCAGCCCGTCGCGGTCGCGGTAACCCTCGAGCAGTCGGAGCTTGGCCACCCAGTCCAGCTCGCGGTGCAGCTGCATCGGATCGTCCTCGAGACCGGTCAACACGGCCTCCCACCGATCGACGACCTCCTGGTTGTCGGCGGCCGGATCCTCTCGCTCCACGTATTTCTTGGCCCGCTCCAGGTACTCCCACTGGAGCTGGATGGCCGACAGGCGCCGGCCGTCCCACAGGCGCACCGGGGTGCGGCACGTGAGATCGCGAGAGACCTCGTGCAACGCCGCGACCGGGTTGGCCAGCGTGAGCTCGGGGACGTCGTCGTCTTCGATCATCTTCAGCACCAGCGCGGTGGTCCCGACCTTCAGGAAGGTGGCGACCTCGCACAGGTTGGCGTCCCCCACGATGACGTGAAGGCGCCGGTACTTGTCCGGATCGGCGTGCGGCTCGTCGCGCGTGTTGATGATGGGCCGCTTCAGCGTGGTCTCCAGACCCACTTCGGCCTCGAAGAAGTCCGCCCGCTGCGTGAGCTGGTAGCGGTGACGGGTCCGGTCGTCCCAGGAGGCCTCGGCGCCGAGCTTCCCGGCGCCGCAGAAGATCTGCCGCGAGACGAAGAACGGGGTCAGGTCGCGGACCAGGTTCGCGAACGGAACCGCCCGGTCGACCAGGTAGTTCTCGTGCGTGCCGTAGGAGTTGCCTTTGCCGTCGCTGTTGTTCTTGTACACCGCGATCCGCGGGCCGCTCGGCATGGCGCGCTCGAGCTCCAGCAGCGACCGTTCGAGGACCCGCTCCCCCGCCCTGTCGTGGATCACGAGCTCCCGAGGGCTGGCGCACTCGGGCGTGGAGTATTCGGGGTGGGCGTGGTCCACGTAGTACCGGGCGCCGTTCGGAAGGATCACGTTGGCCAGCCCGAGATCCTCCTCGGCGGGCTCCCGGATCTGGACCGGCTCGTACCCTCGGGCGTCCCGGAGCGGCGACTCCTGCTCGTAATCCCACCGGATGCGCCGCAGGGAGCCCGCGTACGTGCTGATCAGGAGCGACGAGGAGATCACCGGGTTGAACTCCGGCGAG
>DATHVC010000203.1:0-4871 GCA_035461565.1 Actinomycetota bacterium | reverse complement strand
CGCCTTCGTATCGGGATGCTCCGACGCCGCTTCGGCGGTGCCGAACCCTCGACGATCCGGCTGGGACCGCTCACCCTCGATCTGGACGCCTACCGCGTGACCGTGCAGGGTCGGACGCTCGACCTCACCTACAAGGAGTTCGAGCTCCTGCGGTACCTGGCCGAGCGGCGGGGCCGCGTATTCACACGTCCCACCCTGCTGCGCGAGGTCTGGGGCTACGACTTCTACGGCGGAACGCGGACCGTGGACGTTCACGTCCGGCGCGTGCGCGCCAAGCTCGGCCCCGAGTTCGAGAGCCTGATCGAGACCGTTCGCGGCGTCGGGTACCGAGCGTCCGACGGCTGAGCGGTTCGACCGCGAGCGAACCGGGTACGCAGGCGCCGTGCCCGACCTTCCGACCGGCCGAGACCTCCGGCGCCTCGCGCATGAGCTGGAGGGCGCCCTCGAACGGAGCGCGGACGACGCGATCGAGTGGCTGGCGTCGCCGTCGGGCCAGCGCTTGCGGGCCCTGGCCGCCCGCGGCCTCGTCCTGGCGGCCCCCGCGATCCTGCAACACCCGGTGTTCCGGACGACCCCACTCGGGCGGCTGGTCCGGCTGGTCGGAACGACGGCGGCCATCGCCAAACTCGCCGACCTGATCCGCGACTGGGAGCCGGCGCCTATGGCCCGCGCCAAGAGTTAACGCGGCCGAAACCGATCCGGGCCCGGGGCCCCCTACCCTTGCCTGGTCGACCCGTGGGAAAGGGGGAGCGTCGGCATGGCCACGCCCAAAGAGGTCCTCGCCCTCGCGAAGGAGTCCGGGGCTCAGATCGTCGATCTGCGGTTCTCCGACCTTCCGGGGCTGATGCAGCACTTCTCCATCCCGATCGGCGAGCTCACCGAGGACAGCTTCGACGAGGGCCTCGGCTTCGACGGCTCGTCGATCCGCGGCTTCCAGGAGATCCAGGAGTCGGACATGCTCCTGGTGCCCGACGCCGAGACCGCGTACCTCGACCCGTTCACCCAGCATCCGACGCTGAACCTGAACTGCTTCGTGAAGGACCCCGTGACCGGAGAGATGTACACGCGCGACCCGCGCTACATCGCCCGCAAGGCGGAGCTGTACCTGAAGCAGACCGGCATCGCCGACATCTCGTACTGGGGACCGGAGTGCGAGTTCTACATCTTCGACTCGATCCGCTTCGACCAGAACCAGCACGAGGGCTACTACCACATCGACGCGATCGAAGGTGTGTGGAACTCGGGCCGCGAACGCGAGCCCTCGGGCGACCCCAACCTCGGCTACAAGCCCCGCTACAAAGAGGGGTATTTCCCACTGCCGCCGATGGACCACTACCAGGACCTGCGCACCGAGATGGTGCTGAACCTGGAGAAGGTCGGCATCAAGATCGAGGTCCACCACCACGAGGTCGGCACCGCCGGCCAGGCCGAGATCGACATGCGCTACGACACATTGCTCACGACGGCGGACAACGTCATGAAGTACAAGTACGTCGTCAAGAACACAGCGCGCGCGGCCGGCAAGACCGTGACGTTCATGCCCAAGCCCATCTTCATGGACAACGGCTCGGGCATGCACACGCACCAGAGCCTGTGGAAGGACGACGAGAACCTGTTCTGGGACGAGGTCGGGTACGCGGGCATCAGCGACACCGCCCGCTGGTACATCGGGGGGCTGATCGAGCATGCGCCGAGCCTGCTGGCCTTCACCAACCCCACGACCAACTCGTACCGGCGGCTGGTTCCCGGCTACGAGGCGCCGATCAACCTCGTCTACTCGCAGCGGAACCGTTCGGCGTGTGTTCGGATCCCGCAGTACTTCAAGAACCCGGGCGCGAAGCGGCTCGAGTTCCGGACACCCGACCCCTCGTGCAACCCGTACCTGGCGTTCTCGGCCATGTTGATGGCGGGTCTGGACGGCATCAAGAACAAGACCGAGCCGCCCGAGCCCATCGACAAGGACCTGTACGACCTGCCACCGGAGGAGAAGGCGTCGGTCCGGCAGGTCCCCGGGTCGCTCGAGGAGGTGCTCGACGCACTCGAGGCCGACCACCAGTTCCTGCTCGAGGGCGGTGTGTTCACCCAGGACGTCATCGACACCTGGATCGAATACAAACGCCTTCGCGAGCTCGACCAGGTCCGCCTGCGACCCCACCCGTGGGAGTTCAGCCTCTATTACGACCTGTGACATCGGTCGCACTGCCGCGTCGAGAGCCGGCTTCGAGCCGGCTCTCGCCGTTCTCGCCGTACGCTGAACGATCCGATGGGGGCCCGGGAGGCCACGATGTCGTCTAACAGCCCGGTTCGCGAAACACGCATCGCGCTCGCGGTGGAGGACTACGAGACGGCGCTCCGCTTCTGGCGGGACGCTCTCGGCCTACCGGTTGTCGAGCAGTGGGACGGGCCCTCCGGCCGCGGCGCCGTCCTCGCCGCGGGCCGCGCGACGATCGAGGTGCTCTCGGCCGAGCTGGCCGACCACGTGGAGGAGATCGAGGCCGGCGGCCGACGGCCCGATCCGGTGCGGCTGGCGCTCGAGGTCGAGGACTTGGAGGCAACGGCCGCCGCGCTGGTCCAGGTCGGCGCGGTGTCGATCGCCGATCCGGTGACGACGCCGTGGTCGCATCGCAACGTCCGCATCCAGGCACCCACGGGCCTCCAGCTCACGTTGTTCACCGTTCTCGGGGCCGGCGACGGCTGACGCGCACGGTTTACCCTCTCGTCGTGTCCACGCGCCTGGTCGAAACGCCCCGACGCATCGATCTTGCCCTCACGCTGGGACCGATCCGGCGCGGGTCGGGCGACCCGACGATGCGAGTCGACCGCGGCGTGGTCCACAAAGCGTCGCGAACAGCCGCCGGACCCGGCACGGTGCGCTTCGCCGAGGTCGACGATGGGGTCGAGGTCGAAGTGTGGGGCCCCGGCGGGGCCTGGCTGCTCGAGCATGCCCCGGCCTGGTGCGGGGCGCTGGACGGCGCCGAGGGGTTCGACCCGCCGCCCGGGCCAGTTCGAGAGCTCCACCGGCGCCGTCCCGGGCTCCGGATCCCCCGCACTGGGCTCGTCAGCGAGCGGCTGATCCCGGTGATCCTCGAACAGAAGGTTACGAGCATCGAAGCCCGCAGCGCGTACCGGCGGCTCGCCACCGCGCTCGCCGAGCCGGCGCCGGGGCCGCTCGGCCTCACTCTGCCGCCAGATCCCGCCCGGGTGGGGACGCTCCCACCGTACGCGTTCCACCCGTTCGGAGTGGAGTCGCGACGCGCGCACGTCCTTCGCGAAGTGGGCCGCCGGGCGGACTGGCTCGACGCCACGGCGGACCTTCCGATCGAGGAGGCCGCGCGCCGGCTCGGGCTGTTAGGCGGGATCGGGCCCTGGACCGTGGCGGAGGTGGCCCGGACCGCGCTCGGCGACGCCGACGCCGTGTCGGTAGGCGACTACCACATGCCGAACGTGGTCTCGTGGGCCCTCGCGCGCGAGCCGCGCGGCTCGGACGAGCGGATGCTCGAGCTGCTCGAGCCGTTCCGACCGCATCGCGGCCGCGTGTACGCGCTGCTGAAGGCGAGCGGGATCCGACCGCCCGCCTACGGTCCGCGGATGGAGCCGGCGTCCATCGACCGGATCTGAACGGCTACGCGGTCTTGGCCCTCGCGCGCCGCTCGACGAGGGTTGCGGCGCGCCACGAACTCTCGGAACTCCTTCAGCATCACCCCTCCTCGTAGAACACGCGTTCCATCGCGCGGCGGCATCGGCGGGTCACCCGCCGGTACTCCTCCAGGAACGCCTGCCGCGGGTACTCCTCGAACCCGAGCCGGCGCGCCAGCGCGAGCTGCTCCTCCGCGGTCGCCGGGATGGCTTCCGCGTGCACGCGCCGGTCGACCTCGATCGCGTTCTTCACGTCGGACAGGAACACGAACGCCTCCCCGAGCGCGAGCGCCGAGGAATCCTCGATCAGCCGGAGCTCGGCGAGCGCCTCGATGGCCTCGAGCGTCCGCGGCGTCCGCACCTCGGCGTGAGCCCCACCGTGCCGCATCATCGAGAGCTCCACGGCGAACTGGACGTCGGCGAGCGATCCGTACCCCAGCTTGAAGTGGAACCGGGTCGCCTCCGGCGGTTTCACGCGTTCGCGTTCGATCCGCTCGCGCATCCTCCGGATCTCGCCGACGCGTTCGATCGGCAGGTACTCGGGATAGGCGAAATCGGCCGCGAACGAGCAGAACCGCCGGCCGAGCGGGTCGTCGCCGGCCACGAACCGGGCTCGGGTGAGCGCCTGGAACTCCCAGGTCTGCGCGTACCGCTCCCAGTACTCGAGGTAGGCGGCGAACGACTTGGCCAGCGGGCCGCTGCGGCCCTCGGGGCGCAGGTCCGCGTCGGGGTCCCAACCGCGCTCGCGCACGCCGGCGAGGACGCGTTCGGCGATCTCGGCCCCCCGTCGGAACTCCTCAGCCCCTTCCCCTTCGTAGACGAACACGAGGTCGAGGTCGGAAGCGAAGTTGAGCTCGGACGCCCCGAGCTTTCCCAGCCCGATCGCCGCGAACGGCAGGTCGGGATCGGCGGCCTCGACGGCCGCGCGCACCACGCCGTCGGCGATCGTGGCGATGGCCCGGCCGATCTCCTTGGGTTCGAGCTCCCGGCTGGCGTATCGGGCAACCAACGCGGCCAGGGCGCCGTCGTGGTCGGGCGGCTCGGTGCCGTCTTCGAGAGCGCGGACGCGCGCCGGGGCCGCGATCAATAGGTCCGTGGCGAACGAGCTGCTCGCCACGAGGTGCCCGAGCCGGCGGGCCGCTCCCGGGTCCGCGGCGAGAGCATCGGCGAGCTCGCGGTCCCCCCCGATCGCCGAGGCCACCCGCTCGAGCCGCACCAGGCCGACGTCGGGGACG
>DATHVC010000202.1:0-9213 GCA_035461565.1 Actinomycetota bacterium | reverse complement strand
CGCTCGCCGGGGCGGGCGCCTTCTCCTTGATGTTGCCGATCGCCTCCGCCATCGCCGTCCTGCTCGTCATCGTCATCACGTCCTACCGGCAGACCGTCCGGGCCTACCCGCAGGGCGGCGGCTCGTACATCGTCGCCAGGGAGAACCTCGGCACCTTCCCCGGCCTGATCGCGGCGGCGGCCATCCTCACCGACTACGTCCTCACGGTCGCCGTCAGCATCACGGCCGGCACCATCGCTGTGTCCTCCGCGGCGCCGGGGCTCGAGGAGCATCGCGTGATCCTGGCCTTCGGGTTCATCGCGTTCATCACCATCGCCAACCTCCGCGGCGTGAAGGAGGCGGGAACCCTGTTCGCCGTTCCCACCTACGGGTTCTTCCTGATCGTGATGGCGACGATCGTGACCGGCTTCTTCCGCTGCCTCGGAGGGTGCCCGACGGCGGCCTCGGCGAGCCTCGTCCTCGAGCAACACTCGGCGCTCACGCTGTTCCTGGTCCTGCGCGCCTTCTCCTCGGGGGCCACGGCCCTCACCGGGGTGGAGGCCATCGCCGACGGGGTGCAGGCGTTCCGGCGTCCCCAGTCCAAGAACGCGGCCACCACGCTGACGGCGATGGGCGCCATGAGCGTCTCGATGTTCATCGGGATCACGATCCTGGCCCGCTCCCTCCACGTCCGTGTCAGCGAGGACCTGCCGAGCCAGATGTCGGTGTTGGCCCAGATCGGCGACACGGTCTTCGCCGGTGGGTGGCCGTTCTACGTGCTCCAGGCCTTCACCGCCGGAATCCTGATCCTGGCGGCCAACACCGCGTACCAGGACTTCCCCAGGCTCTCGGCCATCCTGGCCCGGGACCGGTTCATGCCCTCGCAGTTCCGAAACCGGGGCGATCGGCTCGTGTTCTCAAACGGCGTGATCGTCCTGGCGGGGCTGGCGTGCGCGTTGATCTACGTGTTCGACGCGAACCTGACGCGCCTCATCCAGCTGTACGTGGTGGGTGTCTTCACCGCGTTCACCCTCTCCCAGTCGGGCATGGTCCGCCGCTGGTTCCGGTTGAAGGAGGGGAACTGGGCCAGGGGCGCCGTGATCAACGGGATCGGGGCCATGACGACGGGGGTTGTCCTGGTCATCGTGACGACGACGAAGTTCACCCACGGTGCATGGATCGTGATCGCAGCGATGCCGATCATCGTGTCGTTCTTCCTGGCCGTCCACCACCACTACGCGCGAACCGGGCGATTGCATCGGCGCCAGAACCTCGACCCCCGTGCGGAGCCCCGCAACCTCGTTTTGCTGATCGTCGACGATCTCGGCCCGGCCACACTCGACGCCGTGAGTTATGTCCGGGCGATCCGGCCCGAGGAGTTCCGCGCGCTGTACGTCGGATCGGCGGGGGGGTACGTGGAGGCCGCCGCGGCGTGGGACGTTCGCGCGCCCCGCCTCGGCCATCTGGCGCGGCTCGGCGAGGCCGATGGGGAACGGCTGGGGCGCCGGCTCCGCCGATACATACGGTCGCTGCCGCGGGAGCCCGGCGACTTCGTCACGGTCATGATCCCGGAGGCCCTGACCGGCCGCGGCTGGCTGCAGTTCGTCCGGCGCCGGACGCCGCTCCTGCTGAAGACCTCCCTCCTGTTCGAGAGCGGGGTCGTCGTTACCGACGTCCCGCTCCTCCCCGAAGAGGCCGGCAGCGTTTCCACCCGGGAACAGGTCGTCGAGCCGGAGCGGAGCGTCGTGATCGTCCCGGTCTCCGCGGTCCACGATGCGACGGTACGAGCCATCGTCTACGCCAAGTCGCTGCGCCCGGCCACCGTCGAGGCGCTGTATTACCTCAGCGACCGGGAAGAGGGCGAGGCGATCATCCGCGAGTGGCACGAACGCGGCATGGACGTTCCCCTCGTCCTGACCGAGTCGCCCTTCCGCGACATCGGTCCGCCCCTGCTGGAGGAGATCCGCAAGCACACCTCCCGCGGAGACACGATCACCACCGTCGTGCTCCCCGAGTTCATCCCGCGGCACTGGTGGGAGAACTTGCTCCACAACCAGACGGCCTTCTACATCAAGCGTCTGCTGCTGTTCGAGCCGCGCGTCGTGGTGACCAGCGTGCCGTTCCACCTCCGAGCGGCGCCCGTCGAGACCCCCGTGGAGGCAGGATGATGGACCGACAGAGCGCCCACGCCCTCGTCCGCGAGCGGTGCCTCAAGGAGACGACCGTCCGGCACCTCATCTCCGTCGAAGGCGTGATGCGAGCGCTCGCTCGCCGGTTCGGCGAAGACGAGGACCTGTGGGGCCTGACCGGGCTGTTCCACGACCTCGATCAGGACCACACCGGCGACGCCGCCGACGACCATGCCCGGGTCGCGGCCGGGTGGCTCAGAGAGGCCGGGGTGGACGAACGGGTGATCAACGGCGTGCTCGCCCACGCATGGCCCGAACACCGCACCGACTTGATGTCCAGGGCGGTCGTGCACGCCGATGCCGTCGCCGGCCTGCTCGTCGCCGCCGCGCTGGTGCGCCCCGAACGCAGTGCCGGCATGAAGGTCTCGAGCGTGAAGAAGAAGCTGAAGGAGCGGGCGTTCGCTCCCGGCGTGAACCGCGACGAGGTGACCGGGGTGGAGGACGGGATCGGGTTGCCCCTGGACGAGTTCCTGGCCGTCTCGATCGAAGGCCTCCAGCAGGTGGCCGGCGAGATCGATCTCTAGGGATGCGTCAGCCGGCCTCGGCGGCCGGCCGCCAGCCCCGGTCGAACGTTCGCAGGAACCGCGTGATGGCGTCGAGAGGGCGGTGTTCGTCCAGCGGCCGGAACGACTCGGCCGGCAGGAGTTCGACGCCGTATGCGGCGAGCATCTCCTGCTGGACATCCCGGACGTCGAGCCGGGTTCCCACCGCCGCCGGACGTCCGGCGTGCCCCGCGCAGACGGGCCGCATCGCACCGTCGCGTTCGAGCACCCGATCGGGGATCGCCGGGAGCCGTCCGTACCACAGGCACCACGAACACACGAGGCGCAGGCGGGATGGATAGGCGAACTCGGCGCGGTACCCCTTGGTGTGTTCGATCACCCGGCCCCACATCGCCACCCGGCCCACCACGGCCGCCGCCCGGCCCGATCGGGCCAGGCGCGACGGATCCCTGATCGCGTGCACCCCGCAGGTGCACCCGGGCTCGGGGCTCCGGTGGAACTTGACCAGGTGGGGGTTGTGCACCATGTACTCGCGGGTGTGGCTGCCGCTGCAGGTGGCGTGGATGGCCTCCCTTGGCTGCCAGGCCGAACGGGGCGTGGTCGGGACGATGCGCAACCCGTCCTCCGAGCGGTGCAGGCGCCAAGCGCGCCAGCCCAACACGGCTTCGGTCTGGTGCTCGGGTTCGGGGAATCGAAACGGGCTCTTCATGTTGGCTCGTCGACCTTCACGCAAGGTCTCTTTCCCATGAGCGTACCCCCGTGAACCACACAAGGGGTGGGCTAGCATCGGGGCGTGCCGCACGGGTACCGCACGATCATCGAGCCGTTCCGGATCCACTCGATCGAACCACTTCGGTTCCTCACGCGTGACCAACGCCTCGGCAAGATCCGCGAGGCCGGCTACAACCTGTTCAACCTGCACGCCGACGACGTCCTGATCGACCTGCTCACCGACTCCGGGACCGGTGCCATGTCGCGCGACCAGTGGGCGGCCATCCAGCGGGGGGACGAGAGCTACGCGGGGTCCTCCTCCTGGTTCGTGTTCCGGGACGCCGTACGGGAGTTGTTCCCGTTCCCCCACGTGATCCCCACGCACCAGGGCCGGGCGGCCGAGAAGATCCTGTTCACGGCGATCGCCGGGCCGGGCAGGGTCGTGCCGAACAACACGCACTTCGACACCACTCGAGCCAACGTCGAGTTCACCGGGGCCGAGGCGGTGGACCTGGTGATCCCGGAGGGACGAGAGCCGGCGGTGCTGCACCCGTTCAAGGGCAACATGGACCTCGACGCGCTCGAACGCCTGCTGGAGGAGCGCGGGGCGGACGTCCCCGTCGTGTTCGTGACCATCACCAACAACTCCGGTGGGGGCCAGCCCGTCTCGCTGGAGAACGTCCGGGGCGTCCGGGCCCTGTGCGACCGCTTCGACGTCCCGCTGTTCCTGGACGCCTGCCGGTTCGCCGAGAACGCCTGGTTCGTGAAGCAGCGCGAACCGGGGCAGGCCGACCGAGCCATTCCCGACATCGTGCGGGAGTTCGCCTCGCTCGCCGACGGCATGACGATGAGCGCCAAGAAGGACCCCATGGCCAACATCGGGGGATGGCTGGCCCTGCGCGACGACGGGCTCGCCGAACGCTGTCGCAACCTGCTGATCCTCACGGAGGGATTCCCGACCTACGGCGGCCTGGCGGGGCGCGATCTCGAGGCGATCGCCCAGGGTTTGCGGGAATGTGTTGACGAGCAGTATCTCCGCTACCGCATCCGCTCCACCGAATACCTGGCCGAAGGCCTCGAGGCCGCGGGGATGCCGACCGTCAAGCCGGCCGGCGGGCACGCGGTGTACGTGGACGCCCGCGCGCTGCTCCCGCACGTCCCGCCCCTCGCCTACCCGGGACAGGCCCTCGCGGTTGCGCTCTACGAGGCGGGCGGAATCCGAAGCGTGGAGATCGGCACGGTGATGTTCGGACGGCATCCCGACGGCACCGAAACCGAGGCCCCCATGGACCTCGTCCGGCTGGCCGTTCCCCGCCGCACGTATACGCAGAGCCACGTGGACTACGTGATCGAGGTGGCGGGCGCCGTCGCCGCGAGCGCGTCGGAGCTTCCCGGCTACCGGATCGTGCACGAGCCGCCGCAGCTGCGGCACTTCACGGCGACGTTCGAGCCGCTGCGGAACGGAGGGCGCAGGTGAACATCCGCCCCGCGGGACCAGACGACATCGGGTTCCTGAAGACGATGCTCTACGAGGCGGCGGCCTGGAACCCCGACTGGCCGCGCGAACGCACGATCGCCGCGCTGGCGGACCCCCTCCTGGAGCGATATCACCGGGACTGGCCTCGCCCGGGCGACGCCGGACTCATCGCGGAGCTCGACGGCGAGCCGGTCGGGGCGGCCTGGTACCGCCTGTTCACCCATGAAGAGCCCGGTTTCGGCTTCGTGGACGAGAAGACCCCCGAGCTCGGCATCGCGGTGGTCCCGCTCCACCGCCGCAAAGGCATCGGCGAGACCCTCCTGCGCGCCTTGATGGTGCAGGCGCGAGAGGAGGGCTACCGGTCGCTCTCGCTCTCGGTGGCCGTCCACAACCGCTCGCGGATGATGTACGAGCGGGTCGGGTTCGAGAAGGTGCGGGAGGACCCCGGCGGCGATACGTGGGTGATGCGCGCCGAGCTCGGCTGATCGATTCGAGGGCGGCGTCAGCGCAGGACAGCCCTCGTGCATCCATGCTCCGTGCGAGCAGAGGGTGAGGTCGTGCCGTTCCCCGCGGACCGGGTCGAAGCAGGGGCCCGCTTCGACGAGTTCTTCGAGGATGAGCACGAGCGCCTGTTCAAAGCCCTCTACTTCGTGACCGGGAACCGCCACGACGCGGAGGAGCTGATGCAGGAGGCGTTCCTGAAGCTCTGGGAGCGATGGGACGAGATCGGTCGCATCGAGGAACCCACCGCGTATCTGTTCCGGGTGGCGCTCAACGGCTTTCGGATGCGCCGCCGCCGGGCGGCGATGGCGATCCGGAAGGCCCTCCCGGCCCCGGACCAGGGTGATGCGTTCCGCGATGTGGAGGTGCGAGCCGACGTGCGGCGCCTCCTCTTGGGGATCAGCCCGCGTCAGCGGGCCGCCCTCTTGCTCGTCGACCTGCTCGACTACTCGTCCGAGGAGGCGGCGCGCATCCTGCGCGTGCGACCGTCCACCGTGCGGGCCCTGGCCACCAAAGGTCGGCGGACCCTCCGAGCGTTGGAAGGAGCGCGGGATGCCTGATCTCGAGGAGGTGTTCCGGGTGGCGACGCAGAAGGTGCGACCCGATCCCCAAGCGCTCGAACGGCAGCTCGGGCGCCAGCGGCGGCGTGCCCGGCGGCGCAATGTCGCCGTGTACGTCGTGGTCGCGACGACGCTCGCCGCCGGCGGCCTCCTCGTCTTCGCCGCGGCGCGGGAGGGCGGCGACTCCATCGCGGGCCGGCCGACCCCGTCTCCAGCGGCAGACCAGTCCCTCGTCTCGGAGCTCGAGGGCATCTGGTCGAGCGGATTCTCGATCGTCGCTCGATTCAGCGCCGACGGAACCTATGCCATCGACGACCGAGGCAATCTCGGCAGCGGGCCGGCGGCGCTCGGCACGTACGAGGTCGCAGGGGACACCATCCGGTTCACGAACGAGGACGGCACCGTGTGCCCGGTCGGCGACGAGTTCGCGTGGCGAGTCGACATGATCGAGGGCGGTCGCCTCCAGGCCGTCTTCACGGACGGCGGTTGCTCCGAACCCGTGGGGTCGATCTACAACCTCACGCGCGTGTCGCCGAGATCACCGGCTGGCGCGGGGCTTGCTCGCCCCGAGCCGGGCCGCGACGGCGATCGGCCGGAGCTGGCGTTCGACCTCGCGGGGATCTGGCTCCGGCAGGGCACGGGGGAGCTGCTCCGGTTCGGCGTCGACGGCAGCTACCGGATCGACGACGGCGGCTCGCTCGACACCGATCCCGACGACGTCGGCCGGTTCGCCATCGACGACCGCGGGACGATCACGTTCACCAGCGGCGCCGAGTCCCGGCAATGCACCGAGGGTGATCGCACGATCTGGTCGAACGTGCGTATCGCCGGGACCGCGCTGCGAGCCGAGGTTCGAGAAGAGGCGTGCGGTGGCCGATCCGGCGCCGTCGAGATCTGGTTGCTGCTGTCGGGGGGTTGACCAAGTCGATCTCGGAGCCCTATCGAGAAGGAGGACACCATGCCCTTGTTCATGGACCTGCACGAGCAGTTGCCGGAAGGAGCGACGCTCGACGACGTGTCGGCCGCCCATGCCGCCGACCTCGCGATCCAGGATCGATTCGGCGTCCGGTACCTCCGGTATTGGGTCGACGAGCAGGCGGGCAAAGTCTTCTGCTTGGTCGAGGCCCCGGACGCGGACACCGCGAAAACCGTGCATCGAGAGGCGCATGGTTTGGTGGCCCAGCACATCTACGAGGTGCGCGAGGGCCGCTGACCTGCGATCCCCCGTGAACGTGTGGAACGGCTGACCGGGCCCGGTGCCCGGTCAGTCCACGTTCGCTGCCGACTGGGTCTCCGCGGCCTTCGCGCGGCGTTCTGACTCGTCGCGACGGATGGCTCGGACCCGGTGCCAGACGAACCACGTGCCGGCGAGGGCGACCACGATGGCGATGGCCCAGGCGACCGGGCTGATGACCCGCTCGACCGTCTCCCAGCGCTCGCCGAGCAGGTAGCCGAGCCAGGTGAGGACCAGGACCCACGGGAAACACCCGAGCACCGTGTAGACCGAGAACTTCCAGAAGCCCATCCGGACCACTCCCGCCGGCAGGCTGATGAACGTGCGGATCACCGGAAGGAGTCGGCCGCCGAACACGGCCAGCTCGCCGTGGCGCTCGAACCAGTCGTGGGCCCGATCCACCTCGTGCGCCCGGATCAGCAGGTATTTGCCGTAGCGGTCGATCAGGGGGCGTCCGCCCGCATAGCCGGCCCAATACGCGAGCCAGGAGCCGACCAGGTTGCCGATCGTGCCGGCCAGCACGACCGGCCAGAAGGCGAGCTGTTGCTCGGGGGCTAGGAACGAAGCCGACACCAGGGCCCCGCCGAACAACATCGTGACCTCGGAGGGGATGGGGACGCAGGCGGACTCGAGCACCATGAGCACGAAGATCGCCACCAGGCCGTACGTGGCGATCTCTTCGGTGATGAAGGTGTTGAAGATGGCGAGCAGCGTGAACCCCGGACGGATCGGGAATGCAACGACCCTATCACCGCGTTCGGGGGATCGGCGCCGGTTGCCGGGGTGAGACACCCGGCGCCCCCGGGCGACCGATAATCCCCGGCAGGTGACGGGGGGCTGGTACCCTGCGCCGCGGAGGCCCCCCTCGGCGGCGCCGGGCCTCCGGCTCCCTCTCGAGACGGACGTGGTTGCGTATGGCGAAAACCCTGGTGGTCGTGGAGTCGCCGGCCAAGGCGAAGACCATCGAGAAGTACCTGGGTCCGGACTTCGCGGTTCGGGCCTCCTACGGTCACATCCGCGACCTGCCCAAGAGCGACCTCGGCGTGGCCGTGGACGACGACTTCGAGGTGACCTACGAGGTCCCCGAGGACTCGAAGAAACACGTCGCCGCGCTCAAGAAGGCCCTGAAACAGACCGGCGAGCTCGTGCTCGCCACGGACTACGACCGGGAGGGCGAAGCCATCGCCTTCCACGTGGCCACCCTCCTGGGAGTGGATCCCGCCGACGCCAGGCGGGTCACGTTCACCGAGATCACCCGCGACGCGATCCTCGAGGCGTTCCGCCACCCGCGCGAGATCGACCGCCGACTGTTCGATGCCCAGGAGGCCCGGCGGGTCCTCGACCGGCTGGTCGGCTACAAGATCAGCCCGATCCTGTGGCGACGGGTCCGGCCTGGGTTGTCCGCGGGACGCGTCCAGTCGGTCGCCGTCCGCCTGATCGTCGAACGCGAGCGAGAGATCCGCGCGTTCGAGCCGGTCGAATACTGGAGCGTGGACGTTCGGTTGACTCCGGAGGCTCCGGACGAGCAGCCGTTCGTGGCCCGGCTGGCGCGGGTCGGTGAGGACAAGCTCGCGGCATCGCCGGACAAGAAGGGGCTCCTGCTCTCCACCGAGGCCGACGCCGCGGCGCACGTGGAGCGGCTGCGCGGCGCCGGGTATCGCGTCGAGAACGTCGAACGCAAGGAGCGCAAACGTTCGCCGTCTCCGCCGTTCACGACGTCGACCCTCCAGCAGGAGGCCGCCCGCAAGCTCGGCTTCGGCGCGCGGAAGACGATGTCGATCGCCCAGCGCCTGTACGAAGGGGTGGACCTCCCCGGCGAAGGCACGGTCGGTCTCATCACCTACATGCGGACGGACTCGGTCAACCTGGCCGAGAGCGCGCTTCGGGAGATCGCCGAGGTGGTGCGGGGCGAGTTCGGCGAGCGGTACACGATCGAGTCTCCTCGCCGGTACAAGACGCGCTCCCGCAACGCGCAGGAGGCGCACGAAGCCATTCGGCCCACGTCGGCGCTGCGAACGCCCGACCGGCTGGCGAGCGCGCTCGACCGAGACCAGCTCCG
>DATHVC010000201.1:0-6177 GCA_035461565.1 Actinomycetota bacterium | reverse complement strand
GACGAGATCGCCGAGGCGTTCGCGGCCACCCGGGGCGCGGCCAGCCCCACGCAGTTGCGGTCCATGCTCAAACGCGACGGCCGAAACCTCATCGAGCACTTTCGGCGACTCGCACCGCCGCTCGATCCCATCCCGATCCAGAGCTGGAGCGTCCGGCGGGTCATGCGCACGCTCGGGGTGTTGATCGTTGCCCTGCTGCTCCTGGGGCTGGTCGTCAGCAACTGGGCGGTGTTCGCGTGAGGCGGAGGGCCGCGCTTGCCATCGTGGCCCTGGTGGCGGCGCTGCCCGCCTGCGTGCAGGCGGGCGACGCCGCGCCCGAGTGCCGGGTGAACGACGTCTCCACCCGGGTGCTCACCCTGGCAGCCCAGGCCGTGCCGAGCGCGACCATGTTGCCCTGCCTGGACCTGTTGCTGCCCGGCTGGACGTTCGACGGGATCCAGATCACCGACGACGCCTACCGGTTCTGGCTCTCCTCGGACCGAACCGGGCTGCGCACCGTACGCGTCGAGCTGGTCTCCAGCTGCGACGTCTCCGGAGCAGTCGAGGTGGTCCCCGGACCGGGCGAAGAGGGCACCCGGCGATTCGAGGCACCGCTGTCGCTCGACCCCGTCTATGCCGCGAACCGCTACTACACGTTCCCAGGCGGATGTGTCCAGGTCGAATACCGGTTCGGCTCGGACGACCCCACGTTGGTTCTCGAGGCCGACCAGGCCATCGGGTTCCGTTCCCGGGACGGCCTGGTCCAACGCCTCGCAGATCTCGGCATCGTGTTGTGCGGGGCCGGCGCCCCGCCGTGTCCCGGCGGGGACTGACCGTGCTCGCGGACCACCGGAAGGCCTTCTGGTACGCGCTCGGACTCCTCGCGGTCGTGGCGTTCGTGTTCGCCGGGGTGGGGGTGCACCCGGCGGACCAGGCACCGCGGACCAGTCTCGGCTTCATCGGCGAGTGGGACCAGGCCGTCCATGGGTGGATGGAGGACGTTCGCACCGGCCCGCTCACGGCGGTGGCCCGGGCGCTCAACGTCCTCGGGGCCGGCGTCGTGACGATCCCGGTCCGGATCCTGGTGGGCGCCTGGCTGGTCGTCCAGACGCGGTGGCGCGCCTTCGCGGTCTGGGTGATGACCGCGGCGGTCGCCGAGCTCCTGCTGACCGTGGCAAAGAGCACGTTCCACCGGGGCCGGCCGCCCGACACCCTCGTCGATACGGGGGGCAGCTTCTCGTTCCCGTCCGGCCATGCCGTGGCCGGCGGGGCCATCGCCGTCGCGCTGGTTCTCGTCGTCATGCCGGCCGGCCCGGCGCGCCGCAGATGGGAATGGGCGGCCGGGGCGTTCGCCTTCGTCATGGGGTCGTCCCGCGTCTACCTGGGCGCCCACTGGTTGTCCGACGTCGTGGCGGGCGTGCTGCTCGGGGCCGGCGTCGCCGTGGCGGTCGCCGCCGTCGTCACCGAGATCCGGGACGTGGCGCTCCACCGTGGCGCGCACGCCCCGGTCGCAGCGTCGGACGAGGCGTCGCGGTCGGCCTAACCCTCGGCGGTCGGGCCGGCCACGGCGGGCGCGGTCTCGGGCCGGCGCCAGCTCGAGCGGCCCCGCCACACGAGGTAGGTACCGGCGCCCAGCGGGACGGGCACCGCGTACGTCAACACCCGGAACAACAGGACGGCCGCCACCACCTGGGGCTCGTCTCCACCCGCCGCGACCAGGCCGCCGATGTACCCGAGCTCGATGACGCCGAGGCCGCCGGGGGTGATCGGCAGCGCCGTGAGCAGCCGGCCGAAGGCGAACACGGCGAGTGTCTCGAGCGTGCTCACCTCTTCTTGCGACACACCCACATGTCGGAGCGCCAGCAGCAACACGACCCACAACATGAGGTGGGAAACGACCGTCGTGAGCGTCAACCAGGGCCAGCGACCCAGGACGAGCGAGATGGTCCGTTTGCGGAATCCCACTGCATGTTCCCCCCAGTCGCGGATCGGGGGGCGACGCACCAAACGTCGGAGCGCCGACGCGACGCGCCCGAACCCGTCGCCGATTCGACGGGCGAACTCCTTCTTCCACAGGGCGAGCGCGAACAAGGCGACGGCCGCGGCGAGCACGGCCAGGCCCACCAGCGCCGCCGCCACCAACGCCGCGGTGGCGTCGCCGACCAGGGCCAGGAGCGAAAGCGCGAAGATCGGCAGCGCGAGCTTCATGAAGATGTTCCATACGCCGGTGACGCCGACGTACAGCGCGATCGACTGCGGATGGAAGCCCCACGATCGCAGGATGGTGTAGGTCAACCCCACCGCCACCGCGCCGCCGGCCGGAAGGGTGTTCGCCACGGACGTCGTGGTCTGCGTCAGAACCGCCGACTTGCCGATGGTGAGCCCGGGCAGCGCCGCCATGTTCGCGAACCAGTAGGTGGCCAGGTTGAGGACCGTGATGGCGACCAACGACCAGAGCTCGAGCCAGGTGAGTCCGGAGATGGTCGCCCAGACGTCGGAGTAGTCCGCGATCCGAGGGATCGCGAAGACGAAGATGCCCACGACGATCGCCGCGGATACGGCGATCTGCAGCGCCAGTTTCGGCCAGCGTGCACTCGCGGGCGCCGGGACCTCCGGCGCGAGCTCGGCGGTGCCCGGCTCCGTCACGGCGGGATTATCACCTCTGGGCGCGATTTTGCCCCCTCGTCCCGGTAGATCCCGATCAGACGACCTCCCGGCCCGAACGCCGCGTACGGCCCGTCGATCCCCGCCGGGGCGAGGATGCGTCCGTTGGAGGCGGCCCGTGCCTCCTCGTCGCCGAGCTCGATCTTCGGCAGGTGCCCGACCGCCTCCTCGAGGGGCAGCGGGGTGCCGAGGGCGTCGGGCGAGGAGGCGTCCTCGGCCCGATAGGGCCCGATGCCGGTGCGGCGCAACCGTCGAAGGTGGGCCCCGCATCCGAGCGCCTCCCCCACGTCGGCGATCAGGACCCGCACGTACGTCCCCCCGGAGCACACCACGGCGAACTCGACGTCCGTGCCGTCGAACGCGCGTACGCGGATCTCGTCGACCCGGATGGCGCGCGGCGGCGCCTCCAGGGCCTGGCCGGCACGGGCAGCCTCGTAGAGTCTGCGGCCCCCCACCTTCACGGCCGAATACGCCGGAGGGCGCTGGAGCGACTCACCGACCAGCTCGGCGAAGGCGCGCTCGACCTCCTCCCGAGAGACGGACACGTCCGAGGTGCGCACCACCGCCCCATCCGCGTCCAGGGTGTCGGTCTCGACACCCAGCCGCGCCGTTCCCTCGTACGCCTTGGGCAGGTCGCCGAAGAACCGGAGCAGGCGCGTGGCGCGGCCCACGCCGACCAGGAGCAGGCCGGTGGCCATGGGGTCGAGCGTCCCGGCGTGGCCCACCTTCTTCGTTCCGAGCGCCCGCCGGACGGCGTCCACGACATCGTGCGAGGTGACGCCGGTCGGTTTGTCGACGAGCAGCACCCCGTCCGGTCCGCGAGGCACCCGGGGTCAGCCCTCCACCTGGCCCCGCAGGGCGGCCGTGAGCCGCTCCACGGTCTCCGCCAACCCGTGCGGAGAGGTGTAGCCGGCGGCCAGCCGGTGCCCGCCGCCGCCGAACCCGGCCGCGACCGCCGCGACGTCGTGCCGGCGCTTCGAGCGCAGGCTGACCTTGAATCGCCCGTCGACCTGCTCCTTGATCACCGCAGTGACGTCCGCCTCCCTGGCGGTGCGAACGACGTCGATCAGGTCGTCGGTCTCGGTGGGATGCACGCCTGCCGACGCGAGGTCGGCCTGCGTGAGGTAGCTCCAGACCAGGTCCGCGTCGGACTCGAGCGCGATGCGTTCGAGCGCCACACCCAGCAGTCGTAGATACGCGATGCCGTTGTCCTCATAGAGCGCCTGAACGAGCCGTGTGTGGTCGAACGGGTACTCCCGCAGGTCGGCCCCGAGCCGGAGCGTCTCGGGCGTGACGGCCTCGTACTGGAACCGGCCGGTGTCGGTGACGACCCCCGCATACAGGCACACCGCGGATGCCTGTGGGATCTCGCCGCCCATCTCTTGCATCAGCCGCCATACGACCTCGGCCGTCGAGCTGGCCGAGGGGTCGATCAGGGGGACCGTGCCGTGCCCCTCGTTGCTCACGTGGTGATCGATCCACACCAGTGTCCGGGCCTTCGCCGCGGCCGGGGCGAGCATGCCCAGGCGGTCGGTCGACGCGACGTCGCACGTGACCATGACCGTTGGGGCCTTCGGGAACTCGCGGGGAGGGACGAGTGCGTCGTTTCCGGGAAGCAGCTCCACCCACCTGGGCGGATCGTATGGCTCGTTGGGGAAAGAACACACTGTGGAGACGCCGCGGGCGCGGAGGAAGTTCGACAGCCCGAGGGCGGAGCCGAGTGCGTCGGCGTCCGGGTTCAAGTGAGCGGCGATGGCCACCTCGGACGCGCCTGCGAGCACTCGAGCCGCCTCCGCCAGGAGGTCCTTCACTGGCCTTCCCCTTCCGTGCCCTCCTCCGACCGGTGGAGCTCTCGCAGGACCGACTCGATGCGGTCCGCGGTCTCGGCCGTCTCGTCCTCCTCGAACGCCAGGTCCGGCAGGAACTTCATGCGGACCTGGTCCCCGATCACCTTGCGCAGGTGTCCGCGGGCCGACCGCAACGCGGCGGCCGTGGCCCGACGGGCCCGTTCGTCGCCGAGCGCCGTGTAGAACACCCGTGCGTGCCGCAGGTCGGCGGTCACCTTCACACCGGTCACCGTGACGAAGCCGATCCTCGGGTCCTTCAGCCGGGGGATCTCCTCGGCCAAGATCTCCCGGAACTCCTCGGACACGCGGCTCGGACGTCCCCTCCCGCTCACGCGCTCAGGACTCCGGGTAGTGGAGCGAGACGTCGGTGTCGATCACCTCGACCTCGACCCACCGCTCCACGAGCTTCTCCACCTCGTGCAGGACCCTCCGGGCGTGGTACCCGTCCCCGGCGGCTACGGCCACGGCGAGCGCCGTCCGTTGCCAGAGGTCGTGGTGGTCGACCTCCGACACCGAGACGTTGAACTTCGTCCGGATGGCGTTCGTCAGCGTCTTCACGACGTGTCGCTTCTCCTTCAGGGAGCCACAGGCGGGGATTCGCAAGTCGAAGCGTTCGAGCGCCACGAGCATCGCGGGCCCTCCGCGGATCAGAGCTCTCGGGCGACCTCGCGTACCTCGTACGCCTCGATCACGTCGCCTTCCTTGATGTCGTTGAAGTTCTCGATACCGATCCCGCACTCGAACCCTTCGGCGACCTCGCGGACGTCGTCCTTGAACCGCCGCAACGAGCCGATCCGTCCGTCGTACACGACGACGCCGTCGCGGACCACCCGAGCGCGTGCGTTGCGCTGCATCGTGCCGCGGGTGACGTAACACCCGGCGATGACGCCGGCCCGCGGGACGCGGAACAGCGCGCGGACTTCCGCCGTCCCGAGCTCGCTCTCCCGCTCCTCCGGCGAGAGCATGCCCGAAAGCGCCGTCCGGATGTCGTCGATCGCGTCGTAGATCACCCGGTACAGGCGGACGTCGACGCCCTCCTTCTCGGCGAGGTCGCGCGCCTGCACGTCGGGCCGCACGTTGAAGCCGATCACGATGGCGTTCGAGGTGAGGGCCAGGTTGATGTCGCTCTCGGTGATGGCCCCGGCGGCGCTGCGGATCACGTTCACCCGCACCTCGTCCTGCGGGAGTTTCCCGAAGGCGTCCGCGAGCGCGTCGATCGAGCCCTGGACGTCGGCCTTCACGATCAGGTTCAGCTCGGGTACCTGGTCGTGGCGGGCCTGGGCGGTGAGCTCCTGGAGCGTGACCGGGCGGGTCATGACGAGCTCGGCCGCTCGGTGTTTGGCCTCGCGCTCCTGTGCGAGGTGCCGGGCGGTCCGCTCATCCTCGACCTCCCGGACGTCGTCCCCCGCCTCTGGCGTGGCCGACCATCCGAGGATCTGCACCGGCTTGCTGGGGCCGGCGACCTTCACCGGCCGGCCGTTCTCGTCGAGCATGGCGCGGATCTTGGCCCAGGCGACGCCGGAGACGAGCGTGTCCCCGACCTCGAGCGTCCCCTTCTGCACGAGCACCGTCGCGACCGGGCCGCGGCCTTTGTCGAGGTGGGCTTCCAGCACCGTGCCGCGCGCCCGCCCCTCGGGGTCACCTTTGAGGTCCTCGAGGTCGGCCACGAGCAGGATCGTCTCCAGAA
>DATHVC010000200.1:0-3652 GCA_035461565.1 Actinomycetota bacterium | reverse complement strand
CGCATCCGCGCCCGCGACCGCCGAGCGATCCGAACGAACGAATGACGAGCCTGCCGGGCGGGAGCCGGTGCGATCCGCGCCGACCGACGCCGAGGGGAGCGTCGAGACCGCCGAGACCTTGGGGAACGGCGGCGTGACGCGTCAGCGGGAGCGGCGCGACGGACCGGAGCGACGCGAGGAGCGCCCCGCGCCCGAGCGGCTCGAACGCCGGGACGCCGACCGCGGGCCCGGCCGGGACCGCGAGGGCGGCGGGCCTGGTCGCGACCGCGAAGGCGGTCGACGCCGACCCTCCCGCGAGGAGCGGCGGCGGATGCGTGAGGAGCGCCGTCAGCGCGAGATGGACATGCGAGAGGAGGAGCTGGCGAACGCCCCTACGGCGACGGGTCTGCTCGACATTCTGCCGGAGGGGTACGGGTTCCTGCGGACCTCCGGATTCCTCCCCGGGCAGCAGGACATCTACGTCTCGCTGTCGCAGGTCCGCCGGTTCATGCTGCGCAAGGGCGACACGGTGACCGGGAAGGTCCGCCAGCCCAAGGACAACGAGAAATACTTCGCGCTGCTGCAGATCGACACGGTGAACGAGCTCGACCCGGAGACCGCCAAGGCGCGCCCGAGCTTCGACAAGCTCACCCCGCTGTTCCCGCACGACCGGTTCCGGCTCGAGACCGGGCCGACCGACGTGACCGGCCGGATCATCGACATGGTGGCGCCGATCGGGAAGGGACAGCGCGGGATGGTGGTCTCGCCGCCGAAGGCCGGGAAGACCACCGTGTTGAAGAACATCGCGAACGGGATCATCTCCTCGAGCCCGGAGACGCACGTCATCATCCTGTTGGTCGACGAGCGACCGGAGGAGGTCACCGACTGGCAGCGGACGGTGACGCCGGCCGAGGTGGTCTACTCCACGTTCGACAAGCCGCCGGACCAGCACATCCAGGTCACCGAGCTCGTGCTCGAACGGGCCAAACGCCTGGCCGAGATGGGCAAAGACGTCGCGATCATCCTGGACTCGATCACCCGGCTCGCCCGCGCGTACAACCTGGCGGCGCCGGCGTCGGGCAAGATCCTGTCGGGCGGCATCGACTCCACCGCCTTGTATCCGCCGCGGCGGTTCTTCGGGGCGGCACGGAACATCGAGGAGGGCGGCTCGCTCACGATCATCGCGAGCGCGCTGGTCGAGACGGGCTCGCGGATGGACGAGGGAATCTTCGAGGAGTTCAAGGGCACCGGGAACATGGAGCTGCGCCTGGACCGCCAGATGGCCGAGAAGCGGCTGTTCCCGGCGATCAACGTCGAGGCCTCCGGAACCCGCAAGGAGGAGCTGCTGCTGCCGACCGAGGAGCTGGCGCTGGTGTGGCGCCTGCGCCGGGTGCTGCACGCCCTGGAGCCAAGCGCGGCGCTGGAGCTGCTGACCGACAAGATCCGCCAGACCAAGTCCAACGAGCAGTTCCTGAAGGAGATCGCCAAGGCCCCGGCCTCCTAGTGCCCCCGGGCTCGTAAGCTGGGAGCTTCGAGAACGAGCCGAGACCCAGGAGAGAGAGCGTCCCATGAAGCAGGGGATCCACCCCGACTACCAGATCGTCACGGTGCACTGTTCCTGCGGGAACACGTTCCAGACGCGGAGCACCCGATCGGACCTGCGCGTGGAGCTGTGCTCCAACTGCCATCCGTTCTACACGGGCAAGCAGAAGCTCGTGGACACGGGCGGCCGGGTCGAGCGGTTCCAGCGGCGCTACGCCAAGCAGCGAGAGCAACAGCAGGCCGCCGCGAGCGCCCGCCGAGCCGCACCGCCACCGGTCCCGGCCGAGCCCGCCCCCGAGCAGTCCTGACCGGCAGCGGCATGGCCGCAGAGACCAACAGGCCCAACCACTTCTACGGCGGCCAGGCCGTCATCGAAGGCGTCATGATGCGCGGCCGCGAGGTGTGGGCGGTGGCGGTGCGCCGGCCGACCGGCGACATCCACCTCGAGTCGCACGACATCGACTCGGTGGTCAAACGCCGGCCGTGGCTCGGCAAGCCGTTCGTCCGCGGGGTCATCGCGCTCGGGCAGGCGCTGGCCATCGGGTTCCGGGCGTTGTCGATCTCGGCCCGGGAATCGGCGCCGGAGGAGGAGCAGCTGACGTCGCGGCAGATGGGGCTCTCGATGCTCATCGCCGCCGTGTTGTTCCTCGGGCTGTTCATCGTGTTGCCGGCGGCCACGTTCCGCTGGGTCGGTCGTCACGTGGACTCGAGCCTGCTGGTGAACGTCCTCGAGGGCCTGTTCCGGGTGAGCCTGTTCCTCGGCTACCTGCTGCTGATCGGCCGGACCCGCGACATCCGTCGCGTCTTCGCCTACCACGGGGCCGAACACAAGACGATCGCCGCCTACGAACACGGCGAACCGCTCGTGCCCGAACGGGTCGACCGGTATTCGACCCTCCATGTCCGCTGTGGAACGAACTTCCTGCTCCTGGTCATGGTGATCACGATCTTCGTGTTCGCCCTGTTCGGGAACCCGGGGTTGTGGTGGCGGATCGGATCCCGGCTCCTGGCGATCCCGCTGATCGCGGGGATCGCGTTCGAGGTCCTGCGCCTGGGGGCGCGGTTCCCCGACTCTCGGTTCATGCGGGTCGTGATGACCCCCGGGTTGTGGCTCCAGAAGATCACCACCCAACCACCCGACCCCGATCAGATCGAGGTCGCCATCGCCTCGTTCAACGAGGTGCTTCGCCGGGAAGCCGAGTCGGCGGCACCGGCCGAGCCGTCCGAGCCCGCCGAGCCCGTGGATCGCAGCCCGACCGCGGACTGACGTCCGCGCCGGCGCCAAGGCGTCGGGGAGCCGATCCGCCGGAAATGCTTGCATCCGAGACCCGCGCGTGTAGCGTCGTGCCGTCCCTCTGCTTTGCGAGGAGGCTTCCCCATGGCCGCCATCAGGCTCGACCATCCCGTCCTCGTCTCCGGCGCGCAGATCCGCCGGCGCGAGTTCGTCACGACCCGGCGCGGCTACGACGCCAACCAGGTGCGCCGGTACCTGGATGAGATCGCCGACCAGGTCGACCTCATGGGTTCGATGATCCGTGAGGCCCGCCTGGAGGCCGAGACCGCCGCCCGCGCCGGTGCGCACCAGCCCGATCCGTACGAGCAGCTCGCGCAACGCGTGGCCTCGGTGCTGCGAGAGGCCGACGACACCGCCGAGCGGATCTTGACCCAAGGTCGGGTGGAGGCCGATCGAGTCGTCACCGAGGCGCGGGGTGAGGCCGACCGCATCCGCACCGACGCCCAGTCCCAGGCCGAGAAGGCGCGGGCGGCCGCCGAACGTGCGCTCGGGCAGGCCCGGGACGAGGCCGACCGGGCGATCTCGGGGCTGTCCACGCGGCGGCAGCTGCTCGTCGACCAGCTCGCCCAGATGCGGGAGCGGCTGTTGGGGGTCGCTCGGGACCTCGAGTCGACCATCGTGGCAACGGCAGAGCCCCCGGGCGAGGAGGCACCGGCGCCCGGCGTGGTGGTGGCCGATCGGGGGACGGAGCCATCGGCGGTCGCGACCGAGCCGCCGGGCGAGCCCGACGAGCCCGTCGAGGAGCGCGTGGTGGACGTGCGCGACGACCCGGCGGCGTCCGCGCCGCTGATCGTGGCCGACGAGATCCTCGAGGCGGCGGACCCGACGGCGGAGGAG
>DATHVC010000199.1:0-1900 GCA_035461565.1 Actinomycetota bacterium | reverse complement strand
CGGACGACGACAACACGACCGGGTGGCCGCCGGTCGACGACACGGCGATCTCGAAGGAGACGCGGGTCCGGGTGGAGGGTTTCTCGAAGATCATCGCCACGGCCCGGCCGCGGAGCGCGTCGGCGACGTCTCCGGGCTGCGCCTTCACCTTCGCCGACAGGTCGAGCAGCCCCGCCAGTTCCTCGGGGGTCAGATCGTCGACCGAGAGGTAGTCCCGCTCCATGGGCGCAGTCTATCGGCGCGCCGGCCCGCCGCGCTCACCCCGAACGCAACGTCGCGCCGAGCTCTCGCTCCAGCCGTGCGGCCAGGACCGCCACGGCCTCGGTGACCTCGGCATCGGTGAGAGTGCGGTCCTGGGCCCGGAAGTCCACCGAGAAGGCCAGGCTCTTCCTGCCGGTCGTCAGCGGCGGGCCCACGTGGACGTCGAACAGCAGGCAGGCGTCGACGAGGTCCCCTCCGGCCTCGACCAGGGCACCCCGAACCGCGCCGGCCGGGGTCGCGGCGTCCACGGTGAACGCCAGGTCCCGCCGGACCGGCGGGAACCTCGGTGGCTCGCGGACGGCGAACGTGGCCGTCGCCCGGCGGAGCAAGGCCTCGACGTCCAGCTCGCCGACCGCCACCCGGCCCGCCAGGTCGAACGCCGCCCCCACCTTCGGATGCACCTCGCCGAACGCTCCCACCCGCTCTCCGTCCACGAGCACGGTGGCCGAGCGCCCGGGATGGTACGGAGCGCCCGGAGCCGGGCCGGTGGTCCAGGCCACGCCCAGCTCGGACATCACCGCCTCGACCGCCCCCTTCGCGTCGAACACGTCGACCTCGCGCGGAGCCTGCGCCCAGCCGCCGTCCGCCGATCCGCTCATGGCGAACGCGGCGGCGAGTCCCTCGCGAGCCCCCCCGCCCTCCATGCGGAACGTGGTGCCGGTCTCGAACAGGGCGATCGATCGAACGTGTCGGAAGACATTTCGCCGGACCGCCTCGAGCAACCCCGGGAGCAGCCCCGGGCGCAGCCACCCTTCATCGGCCTGAAGCGGGTTCGAGACCCGAACGGCCTCGACCTCCGCCATCGACGCCAGATGCCGGTCCGAGACGAAGGGGACCTGTCGAACCTCGCGCAGCCCGGCGGCGACCATGGCGCGCCGGACGCGTCCGGCGAACGCATATTGCTCGGGCAGGCCACCCGGCTGGCGGACGGGCGGCAGCGTCGAGCCGACCCGCTCGTAGCCCTGCACCCGCACGACCTCCTCGACCAGGTCCACCTCGCGCTCGAGGTCCACCCGGTAGCCGGGAACCTCCACGCGGATGGTGTCGTCGTCCAATGCCTCGTGGGCCAACCCGAGGCGGTCGAAGACGGAAGCCGCGTCGGCCGCGGTGACCGCATAGCCGATCACGGCCGAGGCCCGCGAGGCGCGCATGGGGATCCGTCGCCGCTCGGGCGCGCCGCCCACCTGGATCACCCCCCGCAACACGCGCGCGCCGCACCACTCCATCATCAGGCGGCAGGCTCGGTCGGCGCCGACCGGCGCCGCCTCGGGATCGACGCCGCGTTCGAACCGCATGGACGCCTCGGTGGACAGGCCGAGCCGTCGCCGCGTCCGCTGGATCCCCTCGCGCTGGAACGACGCCGCCTCCAGCAGGACGTCGGTGGTGGTCTCGGAGATCTCGGCGACCACTCCGCCCATCACGCCCGCCACTCCGACCGGCCGCTCCGCGTCGCAGATCAGCAGGTCGTCGGAGCCGAACGTCCGCTCGACGTCGTCGAGCGTCACCATGGTCTCGCCCTCGAACGCCCGGCGGACGACGATCCCGGGGCCTTTCAGCAGCGGCAGGTCGAACGGGTGCAGGGGCTGCCCGATCTCGAGCATGGCGTAGTTCGTCGCGTCCACGGCCGCCGAGATCGGCC
>DATHVC010000198.1:0-12279 GCA_035461565.1 Actinomycetota bacterium | reverse complement strand
CTCTCCGGAGAGGAGCTCGACGCTCCGCGCCATCGCCTCGTCGCTGATGGAGCGCGTCTGGTCGTAGAACTCCGCCGCGCGGTCGAAGGGGATGGAGCCGCTCATCGGCCCCGGAGCGTACCGGCTAGTTCGCCGACGGGTCGAGGGGCATCGTGGCCATCAGCCGGTACTGCGGGCCCCGTCGCCGCACGACCTCGCTCCAGAGGCGATCGGGGCGCTTCGTGAACACGTCGTCCGGCCGCGCCGCCTCGGCGATCCACGACCCCTCGTCCAGCTCCCGCTCGAGCTGGCCCGGCCCCCACCCGGCGTACCCGGCGAAGACGCGCGCGCGGCGGAGCGCTCCGATCTCCGCAGGTTCCACCGCGTCCGGTAGGAAGCCGATGCTGCCGAATGCCACCACCTCGGCTCGTTCCGGATGTTCGAAGTCGACCACGACCACCGCCGACTGCGGCTGCACCGGTCCGCCGACGAACACCCGGTCGCCCGGAGCGACCAGCTCGGCGAGCGGCGGGGCGGCCTCGGCCACCTCGAGCTCGGTGGCCCGGTTGAGCACCACGCCGACCGCTCCCTGATCGTCGTGGTGCCCAATCAACACGATGGTGCGGCGGAAGTTCGGGTCCCACAGCGACGGACCGGCGATCAGCAGCGACCCACCGAGCGACTCCACGCCGTCCATCATGCCCGAACGCGACGGCGCGCGGGATCAGCCCTTCGGGACCTCTTTCGCCGGGTCCCAGAACGGCAACGAGGCCGTGATCGCCGAGACCGCCCCGTCCGGCGACTCGAGCTCGAGCTCGGTCCCCGGCTCGGCCAGCCCGATCGGGACCCACGCGTAGCCCAGGTTCTTCTTGAGGCGGAACGAGTGGCTGGCGCTCGTCAGCTGGCCCACGACCTCGCCCCGGTGCCGAACCGGCCAGAACTCCTCGAGCCACATCCGAAACGGCGCCCCCCCGATCTCCACGCCGACCAGCTTGCGGTCGACCCCGGTTTCGGCGAGCCGGACGAGCGCGGGTCTGCCGATGAAGTCGGCCTCGAGCTCGACCAGCCGCTCCATCCCCGTGACGTGGAACGGCGTGTCCTCGACGCCCATGTCGTTGCCGTAGTTGAAGATCCCGGCCTCGAGGCGACGCTGGTCGCTGGGGGCGATGGGGCGGATCATGTAGGGCCGCCCCGCCTCCATAACGCGGTCCCACAGCTCGAGGCCCCGGGACCCGTCCCGGAGGTAGATCTCGTAGCCGACCTCGCCAGTCCACCCCGTCCGGGAGACCACCACGGGGATGCCCTCGAGGTCACCCTCCCAGCACCGGTAATACCGAAGGGCGGAGACCTCCTCGCCGAACAGATCTCGGATCAGGTCCTTGCTCCTCGGCCCCTGGACCTGGAGCGGGCTCACGTCCGGCTCGCGGATCTGGACGTTCAGACCCGCGAACGCCTGCACCCCAAGGGCATACAGCAGGGCGTCCGAGTCCGCCAGCGACAGCCAGAAGTGGTTCTCTCCGAGCCGCAGCAGGATCGGGTCGTTCACGATGCCTCCGTGCGGCGCGATGATCGGCGCGTATTTGCACTGATACACGTCACATCGCGACAGGTCCCGGCAGGTCAACAGCTGGGTGAACCGCGCGGCGTCGGGCCCGGTGATCTCGACCTGGCGCTCGACCGCGACGTCCCAGAGCGTGACGTGGTTCAGCAGGTGCCAGTATTCGCCCTCGTCGTCGTCGTAGAGCGTCGGGATCAACATGTGGTTGTACAGGTCCCAGCTCGTGCACCCGGCCTCGACCGTGCGCTGCCAATACGGCGACCGGCGGTACCACGACGCCGTGTAGAACGTGAACGAATACGGCTCTTTCATCGGCGGGCCCTCCGTCGCCTCCGGTCCTTCCGGATCTCGCGCACGCAGTTGTAGGCGGGGATGCCACACACGCCGCCTCCCGCGTGGGTCGCGCTCGAACACTGGTAGAGCCCCGCGATCGGCGTCCGGTAGTCGGCGTAGCCGGGGGCCGGTCGCATGTGGAACAGCTGATCCGCCGACAGCTCGCCGTGGAAGATGTTGCCCCCGATCAACCCCCACTCCGTCTCCATGTCGTGGGGCCCGATCACCTGCCGGGCCACGATCGACTCACGGAAGCCCGGCGCGACGTCGTCGTAGGCCTGGATCACCCGGTCGGCGTACGCCTCGAGCTCGTCCCGGTGCGGCTCGTTCGACCATGTGTGCGGCACCCACTGCGTGAACAACGACACGACGTGGGCGCCCGGCGGCGCGAGCGATGGGTCGAGTGTCGTGGGGATCACGCCGTCGCTGAAGGGGAACGTCGAGGCCACGCCGGCGCGGGCCTCCTCGAAGGACCGCTCGAGCTGGTCGATCGACGGCGCGATCTCGAACCCGCCGCTGAAGTCCTTCCAGCCGGGATCGGCGGCGAGCACGGGGAGCCTGCTCACGGCCAGGTTGATCTTCACCACACCGGATCGGCTGGACCAGCGCTCGATGTCGCCCACGAAGTCGTCGGGCAGCTCCGCCCGGTCGATCTGGTGCAGGAACGTGATCCGGGGGTGGCAGGCGGTGACCACGATCGGAGCGTGGAGCTCCTCGCCGCCCTGGAGCACCACGCCGGTGGCGCGGCCATCGCGAACGAGGACACGCTCCACGCGGGCGTTCGTCCGGATCTCGGCGCCGAGCTCGCGGGCGCTGCGTTCGATCGCGGCCGCCACCGCCCCCATCCCGCCTTCGGGAACGGCCCACGAGCCCAACACCCCCTCGCCGACGTCGCCGATGGAGTGGTGCGCCATCACGTATCCGGTGCCGGGTTCGCGCGGGCCTGCCCAGGTGCCGATCAACCCGTTGATCGACATGACCGCCCGAACCTCCTCGGACTCGAAGAACCGGTCGAGCAGGTCGGCGATCGACATCGTCATCAGACGAGTGACCTCGCCGACCGTCCGGACGTCCAGCCCGCGGAAACGCCACGCCAGCCGGAGCTGCTCGAACAGGTCGCCGGGGCGTTTGGACCCGACCTGCGGGGGGGTCGTCATCAGCAGCGGGCCGAACACGTCGGCCAGGCCGCCGATCCACGCGTCCCACCGCTCGATGGCATCGGCGTCTTTCCGGGAGAACTTCGCGAACTCGTCCCGGTTCCGCGCGGTCTCCTCGTATTCGATCATGAGACGGCCGTCCGGGAACGGGACGACGTACGGCCCGACCGGGTGGACGCGATATCCGTGCCGCTCGAGCGCGAGGTCGCGGATGATCGTGTCGGGCATGAGGCTCACGACGTAGCTGAGCGTGGTCACGCGGAACTCGGGGTACTCCGGCCACGGCTGGTCGGTCGCCGCGGCACCACCGGTCTTGTGCCGGGCCTCACACACCACCACCTGCGCCCCGGCCCTGGCCAGGTAGGCGGCGGCCACGAGCCCGTTGTGGCCCCCGCCGATCACGATCGCGTGGTACCGGTTCGCCCGCTCCAGAACGACCTCCGCCCGCGTGACGTCGTATCGAACCACACGTTTGAACGGCCGTTCAACCCGAATGGGGGCCGCCGCGACGGCGGCCCCCGGTCAGGGTGTGGGCTCCAGCGAGATCTCGGCGACGACCTCACCCTCCGGCACGGGCGCCGCCACCTCCTCGACCCCGGGCGCGGGTGTGGGGACCGCGGCGTCGGGCGCAGGTTCGGACCGGCGCAGGTACCGGCGCATCCGCAGCAGGACGAACACCGCCAGCCCGGCGGTGATGCCGCCGATCCCGTAGGTCGGCTGCGCGCCGATCCAGGGGACCACCACGGCGGCCGCCACGTAGCTGATCGCCAGCAGCGCGTGGAGCGCGCCGACGAACGCCGCCGTGACCCGGCTGCGGATCGCGTCCGGAGTGCGCCGCTGGCGGAGGTTCTGGTCGGCGACGAACGTCGTGCCGTCGGCCAGGCCGAACACGAACAACATGGCCACGATCAGCTCGAACGAGGGCGAGAACCAGATGCCGATCCCCATCGCCGCGATGACGACGCAGGCCCAGACCAGCCACGTCCCCTCCTGGCCCTGCTTCATGTAGCGGCCGAGCCAGGAGCCCACGACCGAGCCACCACCCCACGCGGTGATCAACATCCCGTAGCCGAACGCCCCCGTGCCGAAGTCCTCGGCGAGGGGCACGTCCGCCACCATGGCCATCCCCATGCCCATGATGAAGACGACCCAGGCCAGCAACAGCGTCCGGAGCACGCGTTCCTTGAGGAGGAAGACGAACCCGGCCCGCAGGCCTCCGGCCCCGCGCTCCTCGTCCGCGGTGGCGTTGAACTCCGCCCGGACCGACCAGACGATCACCGCGGAGATCACGAACGAGACCGCGTTGCCCGCGAACACCGCCCGCGAGCCGACGCCGGCCACGAGAAGCCCTCCGATCGCCGGCCCGATGGTGATGCCCGCGCTCCGGCTGATCCCGAGCAGGCTGTTGGCCCACGAGAGGTGCTCCATGCCGGCCACGTTCGGGATGGCAGCCTCGGACGCCGACCAGAAGGGGGCCTCGGCCACCGCCGACAGGAACGCCCAGAACAAGAGCCAGGTCGGGTCCTCGCCGAACGCCATCAGCGCGAAACACGCGGCTCCGGCGAGGTCGGAGACGATCAGGACCATCCGGCGGTCGTACCGGTCGCCCAGAACGCCGGTGATCGGGCCGACGAACCCGGTGACGCCGAAGGTCAGCAGCAGGGCCGCGGCGACCCAGGCCGCCGAGTCGGTCTTCTCGAAGATGGTGTAGTTCAGGGCCACGTACGAGGCGGCGCCACCCGTGATCGAGATGATCCGAGCGGCCGCCAGCCGGCGAACCGCGGTCCTCGGTGGGGTCAGGGTTCTCTGGACGTTCATCGGACGACTCCTGCTGCTCGGTGGGACGAGGGGTGGATGATCCGGGCGGCCCGCCGGGCGGCGGGCGTGGCCGTCAGGCCGGCTGTGGGAAAGACGTGTCGCCCGTCCCCAGCCCGGTGATCACCTGGAGTCGCCTCATACGGCCTCGGAGTGTACCAGCGGCGACCGCTCCGGGCGGAGCTAATCCGTCAGGACGATGAAGTGCATCGGTCCCGCCTCGATCTCGGCGGCGATGCGGTCGATGACCTCGGCCGGGACCGGACTGTCGAGCGTCAGGCCCATGAGCGCGGTTCCGCCGCGGGTCGGGCGGCCCACGTCCATCGTTGCGATGTTGATCTCGGCCTCGCCCAGGATCGTCCCCACCTTGCCGATCACGCCGGGACGGTCGTCGTACGTGAAGAACAACATGAAGCGGGCCGGCGCCATCTCGATGTCGTAGCCGTTGACCTGCATCACGCGTTCGGCGTTGCGTTTGCCCACGAGTGTGCCGGCCACGCTCACCGGCCCGTCGTCGGTCTCGGCGCGAACGTGGATGAGGTTCACGTAGTCGCTCGACACGGTGGAGCGCATCTCGCTGATGGCGATGCCGCGTTCGCTCGCGATGATCGGCGCGTTCACGAACGACACGGGTTCGTGGACCACGCCCGACAGCACGCCGCGGACGACCGAGAGGGTCAACACGCGCGTGTCGGCGTCGGCGATCCGGCCGAGGTACTGCACCTCGACCTCTCGAACGGCCCCCTGTGCCAGGCCGGTCGACACCGCCCCGAGCTTGTGCGCCAGCGAGACGAACGGCTTGACGGTCTCGCTCACCTCGGCCCCCGCCGAGACGTTCACGGCGTAGGGGACGAACTCACCCGACAGCGCCAGTCGCACCATGTCCGCCACGGACGTCCCCGCCTTGTCCTGAGCCTCGGCGGTCGACGCGCCGAGGTGCGGCGTCACCACGACCTGATCGAGCCCGAACAACGGCGAGTCGATCGTCGGCTCGACCGCGAAGACGTCGAGCGCCGCGCCGGCCAGCCGCCGGTCTTCGATCGCCTTGGCCAGCGCCTGCTCGTCGACGATCCCTCCGCGCGAGGTGTTCACGAGGCGCGCGCCCTCCTTGACCAGCGCCAGCTCGCGTTCGCCGATCAGGCCTTCGGTGTCGGGTGTCCGGGGCAGGTGCACCGTGACGAAGTCGGCCTGCACCAGCAGGGCCTCGAGGGTCGGCATCAGCTCGACGCCCATCTCCTTGGCCCGCTCCCTCGGCACGTACGGGTCGAACGCGACCACCCGCATCCCGAACGCCGCCGATCGCTGCGCGACCAGGGCACCGATCCGACCCAGCCCGACGATCCCGAGCGTCTTGCCCTGGAGCTCCACGCCCTGGTAGGCGGAGCGGTTCCACCGGCCGGCCTTCAGCTCGCGGTCGGCCTGCGGGATGTTCCGTGCCTGCGCCAGCAGGAGCGCCATCGTATGTTCGGCGGCCGACACGATGTTGGACTGGGGCGCGTTGACGACCATCACGCCGCGCCGCGTGGCCGCCTCCACATCCACGTTGTCCAGGCCGATCCCGGCGCGCGCGATCACCTTCAGGTTGTCGCCGGCGGCGATCACGTCCGCGGTGACCTGCGTCTGCGACCGAACGATGAGTGCGTCGTAGGGTTCGATCGCCGCCGTCAGTCCGTCCGACGCGAGCTCGGGACGGACGTCCACCTGGAAGTCGCGGCGGAGCAGCTCCAGCCCGGCCTCCGAGAGGTTCTCGGTGACGAGGACCTTCATGCGCCCTCCTGGAACACTCCCTCGGCCGCGGCCACGGCGGCGCCGCGTTTGACCGGGAACCCCAGGCGCTCGAGCGTCATCTCCAGCGCGGCGAGGCCGCGGATGATGTCGAGCTCGCTGAAATAACCGAAGTGCCCGATCCGGAACACCTTGCCTTTGAGCGGCCCCTGGCCGGGCGCGAGGACGCAGCCGAAGTCGGCCCGGATCCGGTCGCTGATCGTGTCGGCGTCCAGGCCGTCCGGCGCCCGGATCGCCGTGACGGTCCAGTTGTCCTCCAACCCCTCGCCGAACAGGTCGAGCCCGAGCGCCTGCACACCCTCTTTGACCGCGCGCGACAACATCCGGTGGCGCGCGAGCGCGGCCTCCACGCCGTCCTGGAAATACAGGTCGAGCGCGGCGGCGAGCCCCTGCATGACGCTGATGGCCGGGGTCCACGGGTTCTCCGGCTCCGGGAGCTCCGCGAAGCGCCGGTAGGTGCTCCAGTCGAAGTAGAATCGCGGGAGGACGGCGGTCTCGTGGGCACGCCAGGCCCGTTCCGAGATGGCGGCGAACGCGATGCCGGGAGAGGCGCTGAGCGCTTTCTGGGAGCCCCCCACCGCCACGTCCAGGCCCCACGCGTCGAACTCCAGCGGCACGGCGCCGAGGCTCGACACGGCGTCGACGACGACGAGCGCCCCCGCTTCGTTGGCCGCGCGCGCCAGCGGCTCGATCGGCTGGATCACCCCGGTGGAGGTCTCGCTCTGGGTCAGCAGGACGGCCTTCACCGAGTGTTCGGCGAGCGCCTCCGCCACCTCCTCCGGCACGATGCGGCGCCCCCACTCGTATTCGATCGACCGCACGACCAGCCCGTGGGACTCCGCGAGCTTCTTCCACCGCTCGGCGAAGAACCCGGCCAGCGGGACGAAGACCTCGTCCCCGGGCGACAGCAGGTTCTGGATGGCCGACTCGAGGCCGCCCGTGCCGGAGGACGTCATGAGCAGGACATCTGCCCGGTCGGTCCGGTAGAGCTCCTTCAGCCGATCGGTGACCCCGCGCATCAACGCGCCGAATCCCGGCCCACGGTGATAGACGAGCGGACTGCCCTGCGCCAGCAAGACCTCAGGCGGGATGGGGGTCGGTCCGGGTGCGAGAATGATCTCGGGTCGGTTCATCGTGGCTCCTCGAAGGGGGGTCGAGGCCCGCGCGGCGCGGGGTTGGGCCAGCCTACCATCGGCGATCGGCGGCTCAGCCGCTCGAAGGACGCAGGGATCGCAGGTCGACGTCGGGATCGGCCAGCCGAGCCGGATCCGGCGTCGCCCCCGCGGCGATCAGCGCCATGGAGCGTCGGGCGTCGCGCTTCCAGTTCATCGTGAAGGTGGAAACGAGCCGCCCCTTCTTGAGGAGGAACGCGGCGAACGCGCGGTCCTCCACGCTTCCGCGGATCACCGTCCGATCCCACTCCGTGGCGAACCCCGACATCTCGATGCGGGCGTCGTACTGGTCGGACCAGAACCAGTGCGGGTCATCGAAGATCTCGTTCGCGCCGAGGAGATTCTTCGCCACATGGTCCCCCATCTTGAGCGCCTTGTCGAAGTGCTCCACCCGGACCAGGCCGAACACGGGATGGTCGTGGCGGGCCACGTCTCCGATGGCCCACACCCCCTCCACCGACGTTCGCAACGACGCGTCCACGAGGATGCCGTTGTCGACTCCGATCTGCGCCGCCGCGACCTCGGTCACGGGCTCCACCCCGACGCCCACGACGGCCAGATCTCCCTCGATCCGCCGGCCGTTCTGCGTGACGACGGCCTCGAACCGTCCATCGCCCTCGAACCGCTCGGCCGCGTCGTGGAAGACCATCTCGACGCCGTGATCCCGGTGGAGTGCCGCGATCGCCGACCCGAGGTCACGGCCGAGGACCCGTTCGAGCGGGGTACCGAAGAACTCGACCACCGTGACGTCAAGCCCCATCCGGCGGAGCGATGCCGCCACCTCCGCCCCGATGAACCCCATCCCGACCAGGACGGCCTTCGACGCCGACGACGCCGTCCGGCGGATGGCGTCGGCGTCGGCGGCGAACCGCAAATCGAACACCCCCGGCAGGTCGAGCCCCGGCCAGTCGAACCGGCGGTTCCGGGCCCCCGTGGCCACCACACAGTGGTCGAACGCCACGCCGGAACCCTCCTCGAGCTCGACGACCCGCTGCGTGGCCAGGACGCGCCGTGCCCGGACCCCGAGACGGAGGTCCACGTCGTTCTCGGCCCACCAGTCCGCGGGCCGGACGAGCTGATGGTCGGACTCCCCGCGCAGGTACTCCTTCGAGAGGGGCGGGCGTTCGTACGGCGGCAGGGACTCCTCGCCGATGAGGACGATCTCGCCGTCGAAGCCGCGGTCGCGGAGAGCGCCGGCGGCGGTAGCGCCGCCGATGCCCCCGCCGACGATGACGACCGGTCCCACTAGTCGTCGAGGAGCACCTGGAGCTCGCCGTCCTGCTCGCGCACCTCGAAGACGTCCACGGGTTCGGTGGCGGGTCCGCCGATCGCCTCACCCGTCGTGACGTCGAACTGGCTCCCGTGGCACGGGCACTCGACCGTCGTCGCGTCGAGCTCACCTTCGGCGAGCGAACACTGCTGGTGCGTGCACAGGTCGTCGAACGCATGCAGGTCGCCGTCGACGTTGGCGATCGCCACCTGCCGCTCCCCGGCGGTGTAGGAGGTGATCTCCCCGTCCCCGATCTCCCCCGCCGACCCGACCGCGACCCACTCCGCCATCCCGGCCTCCTCGTCCGACTCGGTGCCGCCGCAGCCTACCGCAGCCGATCCGACCGGCGGGTCGGAGGGCCGGCTCGCCGGGCCGAACCCCTCATCCTCGGCGGCGCGCCACGATGTCCGGCGTGAGGTACCCCACGCCGGCCACCAGATACAGGCCGGCCAGGATCAGGAACCCGCCCCGGAAGTCGATCGGCAACATCGCCGGGATGAGCGCGCCGGCCACCCAGGCGAGCTGGAAGATCACCTCGTACCGGACGAACACCCGGCCGTGCGCGCCGCCGGGAGCCAGGCGTTGCATCAGGCTCTGGAAGGCGAGGCGGCCGAGCTCGGCCGAGGCCCCCACCACCAGCCCGAAGAGCACCAGCACCGGCAGCGAGAACGCCGCGAACGCCAGCACCGCCCCGATACCCGCACCGATCACACACCCGACCACCACGGCCTCCTCCCGGACCGAGCTCGGCAGGCGGGGCGCCAGGAGGTTCCCCAGGAACCCCCCCGCCGTGCCGGCGCCGGCCAGCAGGCCGAACCACCACGTGGGTTCGCCGCTCCGCCGCAGCGCGAACGCCAGCGCGAACAACAAGAACCCCGTGGCCGCTCGTAACCCGGACGCCCCGATGGCCGGCGCCGTCAGCGCTCGGATCGAGCCAGTGCGGGTGACCTCCGCCGCCCCGCCGGCCACGCTGGGGTTGGGAAGGCGCAGGTTCAGGAACGCGGCGACGGCGTAGACGACGGCCGCCCCGTAGAGCGCGGCCGCCTCGTCGGCCAACCGGACCAGGGCGAACGCCGGCAACGCCCCCATCAACGCGCCGCCGACCCCGATCCGCCCCAGCCGGGCGTTCGCCCGGACGAGACCCTCGTTCGGGCCCGCGTAGGCGAGCGCCAGCCCGTTCCTGGTGATCGCGTGGACGCGCGACAGGACCAGCAGCAGGAAGGCAGTCGGGTACAGGAGGACGGTCTCGAACCGCGAGGCCGCGTAGATCGCCACGACGGCTCGCCCGGCGGCCGCCCCGAACGAGATCGCACGTCGCGGCCCGGCGCGGTCGAGCAACGGCACCAGAACCGGTCCCGCTACCGCCAGCGGCGCCATCGTGAGCGCCAAGTACACGGCCGCCCGGCCCCGAGCCACGCCGATCTCCACGCTGAAGAAGATGGAGTTGGCGAGGGCGAACGCCACGAAGGTGTCTCCGGCCACGCTGGCGAAGTGCGCCAGTCCGTACCGATCCAGCGGCTGCTCGGAGCGCCACATCCGCCCGATCGGCCGGAGGATCGCCTCCACCAGGCCGACCAGGCCGAGGAGGATCAGCTGCCACCAGGGGTACCGCCTCGGCCGGGACTCGTCGACCCGCACCGGCCCGTCCGGTCAGCTTCCCGACAGCCGCTCGAGCAGGAGCTCGCGTACCGCCCGGGGGTTCGCCGAGCCCCCGGACTTCTTCATCACCTGTCCGAGCACGGCGTTCAGGGCCCCCTCCTTGCCGCGGCGGAACTGCTCCACCGGGCCGGGGTTCTGCGCGATGGCTTCGTCCACCCAGGCCTCCAGCGCGGAGGTATCGGTCACCTGCGTCAGGCCGCGCCGGGACACGACGGCCTCGACGTCGTCACCCGATCCCACCACGTCTTCGAGGACCTGTTTGGCCCCGGTCGCGCTGACCGTTCCCTCCCCCACCAACCGGGCCAGGTCCGCGACGTGTCGCGCGGAGACCCGCGAGTCCGCCAGCTCGATCCCTGCCTTGTTGAGGAGCCCCGCCAGATCCTGGGTGATCCAGTTCGCGGCCGTGACGGCATCGGCACCGAGCGCCACCGCCTCGTCGAACAGCATGGCGGACGGCCCCGACGTGGAGAGGATGCGCGCGGGCTCCGGCTTCAGGCCAAGGCTCGACGTGTACCGCTGTCGCCGGGCGGCGGGGAGCTCCGGCAACGACCCGCCGATCTCCTCGACCGTGGCGGGGTCGGGGACGAGCGGCGGCAGGTCGGGTTCGGGGAAGTAGCGGTAGTCGAACGCCTCCTCCTTCGAGCGGAGGGTGTGGGTCGAAGCGCTCTCCTCGTCGAAATGCCGCGTCTCCTGCACCAGCGCCGTGCCGGCCTGGAGCGCCACGCGCTGGCGTTCCTCCTCGAACCGCAGCGCGCGCTCGAGCGAGCGGATCGAGTTCAGGTTCTTGACCTCGACCTTGGTCCCCAGGGCGTCGCTGCCCCGGGACCGGATCGAGATGTTCGCGTCGCAACGAAGCGACCCCTCCTCCATCCGGACGTCGGAGACCCCGAGCACCTCCAGGGTGGCCCGCAGCTCGGACAGGTAGACGCGGGCCTCCTCGGCCGAGCGCAGGTCCGGCTCGGAGACCACCTCGACCAGCGGCACGCCGGCCCGGTTGTAGTCCACGAGGGCATAGTCCGCCTGCCCGATCCGCCCCGTCTGACCGACGTGGGTCGTCTTGCCCGTGTCCTCCTCCATGTGCACCCGGGTAATGCCGATCCGGCGTTTCTCGCCGTCGACGTCGATCTCCAGGTGTCCGTCCACACACACGGGCAGGTCGTACTGGCTGATCTGGAAGTTCTTCGGCATGTCCGGATAGAAGTAGTTCTTCCGGTGGAACACGCTGGGTTCGATCCGGCAGCCCAGGGCCAGCCCGATCCGGACGATGAACTCGATGGCCCGCTCGTTCGGGACCGGCAGCGACCCCGGCAGTCCCAGGCACACCGGGCAGACGTTCGAGTTCGGCGGAGCGCCGAACTCGTTCCGGCAGCCGCAGAACATCTTCGTCTCGGTGGAGAGCTCGACGTGGCACTCCAGGCCGATGACGGACTCGTACTCGGCCATGTCGCGCGAAGCGTACCGAACCGGAACGACCTCGCCCGACGGTCTCACGCCGGGGCCGGTGGGCTCGTTCGAACCATCGTGCGGCGCCTCCGAAACGGCAGTCCAATT
>DATHVC010000197.1:0-6863 GCA_035461565.1 Actinomycetota bacterium | reverse complement strand
TGTAGGGCTCAGCCGACCCCGGAGATGGCCATCCCCTCCGTTCGGCCCGCACGGGTGAGTTCCCGGTCCCACGTCACGAGCACGAAGTCCGAGGCCCCGGCGGCGAGCGCCGACGCGAGATGGACGGCGTCGTAGCCGCGTAACCCGTGCCGATCGGCCAGGTCGCCGGCCGATCGCACGACTCCGCCCGTCACCTCGATCAGATCGAGCCCCTCGAATCGCCGTTCGAGCTCGTTCTTGCTCTCGTCCAGAGCTGCGGGCGTGAGCCTGCCGGAGCGGCGGGCCGCGGCGAGAGCGGCTCTCGCCTCGGCATACGTCAGCCTGGTGGTGGCGACGAGATCCGACGTGTCCCAAGCTGCGTCGGCGACCTCGCTGGCCTCCTCGGCCACCACGAGCTTCACGATCGCCGACGTATCGAAGTAGGCGTTCACCGACGCTGCTCGGCGACGAGGTCGGACACGGTGCCCCTGGCCTTCACCTTCCCGTAGGTGCGGCTCGGTTGCTTCGGTTCCCTCGCCGGCGTGATGACGCCCTCCGCGATGAGGCGCTCGTACGCGGTCGGACGATCGACGCCGACGATGCGAGCGATGGGCCTCCCGCGTTCGGTGATCGTCACCTCGTCACCGGCCTCGACGGCGTCGAGCCACTTCCGAAGGTTGCTTCGGAGCTCTCGAACCCCTACGTCCATCGCGATGTGTACACCTCATGGTCCAGTGACAGGTACACTCTACCACCTGCCACCGACAGACAGGCAGCGGCGCGGCGGGGGGCTCAGCCCAGCGAGGGCAGGCGCGCAGGGCGAGTTGCCTCGTACGCCGAGATTCGATCCCCTTGCGTGAGCGTCAGCGCAACGTCGTCCAGGCCCTCGAGCAGGCGCCACCGCGTGTACGGGTCGATCTCGAACGACTCGTCCACGGCAGACGCGGTCACGCGCAGTTCCTCGAGGTCCACCGTGATCTCGGTGGCCGGGTCGTCGGTCACGGCGTCGAGCAATGCCCGCACCGACTCGTGCGGTAGCTCGATCGGCACGATGCCGATCTGGCAGCAGTTGTTGCGGAAGATGTCGGCGAAGCTCGGGGCGATCACGCAGCGAAACCCCGCGTCCTCGAGCGCCCACACCGCGTGTTCCCGGCTCGAGCCGCAGCCGAAGTTCGGGCCGGTCACCAGGATCGAGGCCCCCTGGTATTCGGGGCGGTTCAGGACGAAGTCCGGGTCCTTGCGCCACTCGGCGAACAGGAACGGGCCGAAGCCGGTGCGCTCGATCCGTTTCAGGTACTCGGCCGGGATGATCTGGTCGGTGTCCACGTCGGCGCGGTCCAGCGGCATCGCCCGGCCGGCGTGGTTCGTGAACGCCCTCACGGCAGGTCCTCCGGGGTTGCGAAATGCCCGGCCACCGCGGTGGCCGCCGCGACGGCCGGGCTCACCAGGTGGGTGCGGCCGCCTTTGCCCTGCCGGCCCTCGAAGTTGCGGTTCGACGTGCTCGCGCTCCGCTCCCCGGGCGAGAGTTGGTCGGGGTTCATGCCGAGGCACATCGAACAGCCCGCGTCGCGCCAGTCGAACCCGGCCTCACGGAACACCCGATCCAACCCCTCCTCCTCCGCCTGGCGCTTCACCAGCATCGAGCCCGGGACCACCATCGCCCGCAATCCCTCGGCCACCTTCCGGCCGCGCAGGATCTCGGCCGCCTCGCGCAGGTCGGACAGTCGCGAGTTCGTGCAGGAGCCGATGAAGATCGTGTCGGGACGGATGTCGCGGATGGCGACGCCGGGCGACAGGCCCATGTACGCCAGGGCGCGTTCGGCCGTCTCGTCGGCGGGCTCGGGCACCACGTCGTCGATCGTGACCGTCTGCGCGGGGTTCGTGCCCCACGAGACGTACGGCTTCAGCTCGGCCGCGTCGATCACCACCTCTCGATCGAAGACGGCTCCCTCGTCGGTCGGGAGCGACCGCCAGTCCTCGAGCGCCTCCTCCCAGGCGCGGCCGGCCGGAGCGTGGGGGCGGCCCTCGAGCCACGCGAACGTCGTGTCGTCGGGGGCGACGAGGCCGGCACGGGCTCCTGCCTCGATCGACATGTTGCACACCGTCATCCGCCCCTCCATCGAAAGGGATCGGATGGCCCTGCCCCGGTATTCGACGATGTGACCGACGCCGCCGCCGGTGCCGATCCGCGCGATGATGCCGAGGATCACGTCTTTGGCCGAGACGCCGTTCGGTAGGTCGCCGTCGACCGTGACCGCCATCGTCCCGGGACGTTTCTGCGGCAACGTCTGCGTGGCCAACACGTGTTCGACCTCGCTCGTGCCGATCCCGAACGCGAGCGCGCCGAACGCGCCGTGCGTGGAGGTGTGTGAGTCACCGCACACGATCACCAGGCCCGGCTGGGTGAGCCCCATCTGCGGCCCGATGACGTGCACGATGCCCTGGCCGAGATGGCCCGTGGGGAACAACCGGATACCGAACTCCTCACAGTTGCGGGCCAGGGCCTCCATCTGCCGGACGCTGATCGGGTCTTGCGGACCCGGGCCGGTCGGCACGTTGTGGTCCATCGTGGCCACGGTCAGCTCCGGGCGCCGGACGACTCGCCCGTTCATCCGCAACCCGTCGAATGCCTGCGGGCTCGTCACCTCGTGCACGAGGTGCAGGTCCACGTAGAGCAGGTCCGGTTTGCCCTCGGCGCGATGGACGACGTGGCGCTCCCAGATCTTCTCGGCCAGCGTGAGGGGGGCCATGGCCGGGATGGTGCCAGGAAGCGCACTTGGCGTCCAGTCGAGTTCCGCTCAGTGGAACTGAGTATCATTGAGCGGAACGATGAGCGATCCCGCCTCGAGTGAACGACCCGGCCACGGCACCCTCGGCCGGGCGGTCCGAGTGCTGGACGCGGTCGAGGCTGGTGCGCACCGATTCACCGCCATCGTGACCGCCACCGGGCTGCCGCGCGCGACGGTCCACCGGCTCGTCCGCGCCCTCCAGGACCACGGCTTCCTGGCCCACTTGCCCGGGCTCGGCTATCGTCTCGGGCCGCGACTCCTTCGGCTGGCGAACGAGGCCATGCGCGAGTTGCCGCTCCGCGTCCTCGCCCACCCGGTGCTCGAAGGGCTGGCGCGGAGCACCGGCGAGAGCGCGCAGCTGTTCGTCCGGCTCGGGGACGAACGCGTGTGCATCGACGCCGTGGAGTCGGCGCACGAGCTCCGGACGATCGTGCCCGTCGGTGCCTCCTTGCCGCTGTTCGCCGGATCGGCGGCGAAGGTGTTGCTGGCGTCGGCTCCCGATCGGGAACGTCACGTGCGCCGTGCATCGGATCCGGAGCGGTTCGAGCGCGACGTCGAGCTGGTCCGTTCTCGAGGGTGGGCGGCCAGCACCGGGGAACGGCAGTCCGGGGTCGCCTCGGTCAGCGCGCCGGTGGTCGGCCCCTACGAGCTCGTGCTGGCCGCCGTGTCGGTCTCGGGCCCCGCCACCCGGCTCGGAAGGGCTGCCGCCCGACGGTACGCGCCCGCCGTGGTGGCCGCCGCTCGGGAGATCGAGACCGCCTTCGGGCGTTCGGGAGGCCCGGGCGGGGTGGCGAAGGACTAGGCGGGCTCGGCCGGGAGGAAGATCCGGAACGAGGCGCCGCCGCCGTCGCGGTCCTGCACCCACGCCAGGCCGTGGTGGAGCTCCGCGAATCGGGCCACCAGGGACAACCCGATGCCGCTTCCCGACGAGGAGGCGTCGGGGCCGCGCTCGAACGGCTCGAAGATGCCTTCCTTCAACGGATCCGGCACGCCCGGCCCCTCGTCGTCGACGGCGATCGTCGCGCCCGCTTCGCCTCCCCAGACCCGGACCCAGATCCTGGATCCGGGCGGCGTGTGGCGGGCGGCGTTCGACAGCAGGTTCTCGACCATCCTCTCGACCTTCGGCCCGTCCACGTTCACCATCGTGCGCTCGGCCTTCAGCTCCACCGGGCGGCCACGCAACACTTCGGTCTTGCCGACCAGGTCGCGGACGACCTCGGCCAGGTCCATCGGGAACCGGCGCGGCTCTACGATCCCGCGGTCGAGCCGGTCGAGGTCGAGCAGATCGGTCAACAGAACGTTCATGCCCTTGGTCCGGTCGATCATCGTGCGGAGCAGGTGCGCCCGTTCGGTCGGGTCGAGTTGGAGGTCGAGGCGCTCGATCGTGCTGGCCGCGCCGAGGATCGCGGTGAGGGGTTCCTTCAGGTCGTGCGACAACGTGTGCAGGAGCGTGTTCTTCAGCCGATCGAGTGCGACGAGGCGCTGCTCGGCCTCCTTGCGTTCGGTGATGTCGTAGAGGATCCCCTGGAGGTACCGAGGTTTGCCGTCCGTGTCGCGCACGGGGGCGGCCTCGTCGAGGACCCAGATCCACGTCCCGTCGCGGCGACGCAGTCGGTATTCGGCCCGGAACGGTCGGCCGGTGGCGTAGGAACGCTCCTCGGCGGCTCGCATGTCGGCGACGTCCTCCGGGTGAACGAAGGTGGCGAGCGGAGCCGGGTGGTCGAGCCACTCCTGCGGGGTGTAGCCCATGACGCGCTCGATCTGCGGGCTGATGTACAACCAATCGCCCTGCTCGCCGTATTCGCCGAGGTACACGACGGCCGGGAGCTGCTCGACGAGAGACTGATACTTTGCCTCGACCTCCTGCCGCTCCAGCCGCGCCTCGACCTCGCCGGAGATGTCCGTCAGCACGCCCTGCCACACCTGCCGTCCCGTGGCCGGGTCCTCCAGGCGGATGGCCTCGTCGCGAATCCATACGACGCGCCCGTCTCGTGCGATCAGCCGGTACTCCATCAGGAACCGGTCGCCCGTTTCGTCGCTGCGCCGGTTTTCGGCCAACACGGCGTCGCGGTCGTGGGGATGCAGGATCTTCCCCCAGAGCCCGGGGTCGGACAGCCAGTCCTCTGGCGTGTACCCGAGGATGCGAGTCGTCTGGGGGCTCACGTAGTCGTCTTTGCTCCCGATCACCCCGTTTTCTCGGGGGACCTCCGTGTAGATGATCGCCGGGACCTGCTCCACGAGGGCCTGGTACTTCATCTCGGTCTCTCGCAACTCGTGGTACCGGGTCGCCGTGTCGGCCCAGGCATCCATCCCGGTGGCTCGGATGAGGATGTACGGCTGGTCGACCGTCAGCAGCTCCACCCACACCCGCGCCCCCCGCGGCTCGCCGTCCACCGTGATCGTGGTCCGGAACCCGTCGATCACGCCGCGATCGCGCAGGCTCATCCGAGCGCCGGCAGGCCCGAGCTCGCCCCACAACCCCAGGTCGTCCACGGCGGTTCCGACCAGCTCGTCGGCCCGCCGGCCGACGAGGTCGGCGAAGGAGTGGTTGACCTCGATGACCACCCCGTCGTCGAGGCGCGCCACGGCGATGCCGACCCGGCTGAGATCCAGGAGCCGGCCGATCAACGAGGCACGATCGAGCGCATGGACGTCGGCGTCCATCTCCCCACAGCATCGGCCGGCGGGGCGACCGGGTTAACGGGGATGTCGAACGTGCACGGAGCGCGGCTACAGCGGCGCGACCGGGTTAACGGGATGTCGAACGTGCACGGAGCGCGGCTACAGCGGCGCGGTGTGCAGGATCCGGACGATCCGGTCCTCGATCGAGATTGCGGTTGCTTTCGACAGGCTCGAGCACAGGATGGAGAACTCGACCCACGTCTCCCGACTAGACGAGAAGACCCATCCCGACAGGGTCGAGACCCCCGACAACGACCCCGTCTTGGCCCGGACCGGTATGGCGGCCAGGCGATGCTCCAGCGTCCCCTGGCCCCCCTTGGGCAGGGCCCCGCGAAGGGCGCGTCCCCACGGCTCGTCTTCGGCCTGCGACAGCAGCCGGACGATGCCGGCGGCCGTCACGCGGTTCGAGTACGACAGGCCCGAGTTGTCGAACAACGAGAAGGTCGCGCCGCGATCGGCGGCCCAGGCCTGGATGGACGAGGCCCCCTTGGCGATCGTCCCCGGCACCCCGCGGACCTCGGCTCCGAGCCCTTTGCCGAGCACCTCCGCGGCGAAGTTCCACGAAGGCCTCAACATCTTCGCGAGCAGGACGCGCATCGGTTTGGACTCGATCGATGCGATCGCCGCGACGTCCTTGGGGTGCCGGTCCCATCCGGGCGCTCCGGCGATTCGGACCCCCCGGCGTTCGAGCTGCCGGGTCAACGCGGCCGCCGCTTCATGTTCGGGAGCCGACGCGCCGTTGCCGTCGAACGTGAGGGCCGTGGGGCGGTTCACGTAGCGTTGGGCCACCTCGTTCCAGCCGGGGGCGTTCCAGTCCCGCTCGAAGTAGGCGGTGCTCCCCATGACCCGGCCCCGCACGCGCGTCACACCCGCGGCCACGAGCGCGTCCGCGAGCCGGCCCATCGAGGCGCGGCCGACGATGGGGTCGCCACGTCCCAGGATCCACAGATCCCCGTTCACCACGCCGCCGGCGAACGACGCGGCGGCGGCCCGCGTCACGATCCGATGAGCGGGGCCGAAGGTGTCGAGCGAGGCCATCGCGAGCAGCAGCTTCTCGTTGGACGCGGGGACCTTCGGAGCCTCGTCCGCCGTCCGGTACAGGAAGCTCCCGTCCTCCGAGACCGAGACGGACACGGTGCGCCGCCCGATGGCCTGGTCGATCTGGCGAGCCCATGCCGGTTTCTCGACCTCGATGGTAAGCCGGACGCTCCACCCCGTGGCGTTCAGGGCGTCCTGGGACGGCCAGCGCACGCGGAAGCGGGCCGCCCCTCGGTCGTCCCACCCCACACACGCCGAGGACCGTCCGTGACCGTCGCCGTTCAGCGCGGTGGTCTCGATGGTCGACCAGGAGCCGTCGGTCCGCCGTTGAAGCTCCACGTCGTGTCCCGGCTTGGACGGCGAGACCGTGATGAA
>DATHVC010000196.1:0-5959 GCA_035461565.1 Actinomycetota bacterium | reverse complement strand
GGTGAGGACCGCGTCGCGTTCGAGCCCCGCCTCACGCAGGATCTTCGCGGCACCCGACCCGCCCTCGAGCAGCGCGAGGAGCAGGTGTTCGGTCGAGACGTATTCATCCGTCAGCGCCTCGGCCTCGCGGAACGCGGCGTCAAGAACGGTGCCCAGGGCCGGGGAGATGCGGATCTCCGTGGCGCCGGTGGCGTAGACCTTCGGCAACCGATCGAGCGCCGAGTCCACCCCGTCGCGCAGCGGCTTGGGCGCGACGCCGACCGCGTGCAGCAGCGGGTACACCACACCCTCCGGGTCGGACAGCAGCGCGAACAGGAGGTGCTCGGGCTCGATCGCCTGGTGGTTCCTGGCGAGCGCCTGCTGTCGTGCAGCCTCCAACGCCGCCTGGCTCTTGATCGTCAGCTTGTTCGGATCCATCGGCCCTTCACGTTCTCCCAGTCGTCCTTGGTGATCCCGTACATCGCGTAGTCGCGGGCCCGACCGTTCGCGGTCGGCATGAACCCACGCAAGACACCCTCCCGCTCGAACCACAGGGCCTCGAGGACCCGGCACATCGCCACGTTGTCCAGATCCGTCGTCGCCTGGACGCGGATGGCCGCCTCCTCGCCGAACAGGTACCCGGCCAGCAGAGCCACCGCCTCGCGGCCGAGGCCGCGCCCGCGGTCGGCCTCGTCCCACAGCTCGATCCCGATCTCCCACACGCCGGGGGGCATGGCGAAGTCGACGCACCGTCCCTGGACGTCGCCGACCAGGCGGCCGGCGGCCTCCACGCCGAACAGCACCTCCCAATCGTTTCGCGTCCCAGACCGCTTCAGCCGTTCTCGCCGGCGCCGCTCGAGCTCGGAGTCCAGCGGGCCGCGCGCCATCTGCCGCATGGCCAGATCGATCTCGTGGGGGCGGAACCCGCGCAGGATGATCCGGTCGCCGCGAACCTGTGTCACGCGACCGGCCCCTCCCACGGGAACCGCACGACGTCGCGCCGCAGGACGAGGTCGGCCGCGGCCGTCTCCTGCGAACGCGCCCGTTGCCGCAGCTGGCGTTCCAACTCGGCCGTTCGACGCTGCATCTCCTCGATCTGCTCCCGCATCTCGATGAACAACTTCACGCCCTCCAGGCTGATCCCGCCGAGCTGGGTCAGCTCCTGGATGGCGCGGATACGCTCGATGTCGCGCTCGGAGTAGCGGCGGGTGTTCCCGGTGGTCCGCTTGGGGTTGAGCAGCCCCCGCCTCTCGTACATCCGAAGCGTCTGCGGGTGAACGCCGGCCAACTCCGCCGCGACGCTGATGATGTAGACGGCGCGGTCCTGCGAGCGTGGATCGGCTCGCCCGTCCCTCCCGTCGTCTCGGCCGGACACGGCTCTCCCTCCTCACTCCGTCACGCCGAGCCGGCGACGCGGCGACTCGGTCTCCATCTGGGACAGCTGCTCCAGCAGCTCCCTCTCCGACTTGGACACCTTCCTCGGCACCTCCACCTGCACGGTCACGAGCAGATCGCCTCGACCACTCCGCTTGGGGGCCCCTTTGCCCTTCAGCCGGAACGTCTTGCCGGTCGGCGTCCCTCCCGGGACCTTCATCGTCACCGGACCGTTCAGCGTGGGGACCTGGACGTTGGCACCCAGGGCGGCTTCGGCATAGGTGACCGGCAGCTCGACCGTGAGGTCGGCGCCTTTGCGCCCGAAGAAGGCGTGGGGACGCACGTGGACCACGACCATGAGATCGCCGGCTCGCGCCCCGGCCCGTCCCGGCTCCCCGCGACCGGCCAGGCGGATCCGGGCGCCGTCCTGTACGCCGGAGGGGATCTTGACCTGGAAGTTGCGGTTCCGCCGCCGGCTCCCCGATCCGCCACAGGCGGGACAAGGCGACTCCACGACCTGACCCGACCCTCGACAGTTGGGGCACGTCTGCGACATCTGGAACGGGCCCTGGTTGACGGCGACGCCTCCGGTTCCCCCACACGTGGGACACGTGACGGGGGACGTCCCGGGGGCCGCACCCGACCCGTGGCAGGCCTCACAGGGCGCCGGGCCGGTGACCCGCACGGGAACGGTGGTCCCCTCCATGGCCTGCTCGAACGTGACCGTCACCTCGGTCTCGAGGTCCGCCCCCCGCGCGGGCCGGGCCCGGCCGCGGCGCGCCGATCCGCCGAACAGGTCGCCGAACAGGTCGCCGATGTCGAACCCGCCGACGTCCTCGACTCGGACCCGCCCACCCCCGGGGACCCCGCCCGGGAAGCCACCGCCGGGGGCGAAGCCCGACGAGGCCATCTCGCGGACCTGGTCGTATTGTTTGCGCTTGTCGGCGTCGCCGAGCACGTCGTAGGCCGCCGAGACCTCCTTGAACCGCTCCTCGGCCTGCGCGTTTCCCGGGTTCGCGTCCGGGTGGTGCTGCTGGGCGAGCTTGCGGTAGGCCTTCTTGATCTCCGCCGGCGACGCGTTCTTGGGCACGCCCAGGACCTGGTAATAGTCCTTCTCGAACCACTCGCGCCGGACGTCGCCGTTCACGACCGACCCTCCACTCCGGTCACGATCGCTCGACGCGAACGCTCGCAGGTCGGATGACCGTTCCGTGCAGCCGGTACCCCTGCCGGAAGACCTCGGCGACATGCGGCTCGCCGTCGCCGTCGCCCGTCTGCATCATGGCCTCGTGTTCGGTGGGGTCGAACATCTTGCCTTCGGCCTCGATGCGCTCGAGGCCCTCGGCCCGCAGGGTCTCCGCGAACTTCGCGTACACGAGCTCGACCCCGCGGCGGAACTGCTCGAAGTCCGGCTGCCGCTCGGCCGCCATCAACGCCAAGTCGAACTCGTCCACGACCTCCAGAAGCTGGCGAACGAACCGCTGGAGCTCAGCCTCCACGAGACGCTCCTGCGAACGCGTGATGCGCTTGCGGTAGTTCTCGAACTCCGCCTGCAAACGCTGCAGGTGATCTCGGTATTCGGCCGCCTCCGAGCGTGCCCTGGCCAGTTCGTCCGGCTCCCCTGAGGTCGCCCCCGGCTCCGGTCGCTGGCCGGGCGCCTCGGCCGCCGTGGAAGCCTCGCCGGCCGCGTCGGGCGTGGAAGGGGCCGCGCCGGCCGCGTCGGGCGTGGAAGGGGCCGCGCCGGCCACCTCGGTCGGCGCGGACTCTCCCTCCCGGAACCGACGTTTGTCGACGATGCGGACCTTCGGCCGCTCATCGTCGTCGCGCTCGCGCCCGTCGTGCTCCGTCATGCCGTCGCCTTGACCTCGATCTTCTTCGGCTTGGCCTTCTCCACCTTCGGGACCTCGACCGTCAGCACGCCTTTGTCGAACCGCGCGTCGACCTTCTCCACGTCGGCGGTCTGCGGCAGCGTGATGGCGCGCGTGAACGAGCCGTACCGCCGCTCCACGCGGTGGTAGGCCTCCTCCTCGACCTCGCTGGAGAACTCGCGCTTCCCGGTGATGGTCAACGTCGAGTCCTCGACAGAGACCTCGACGTCCGCCGGCTCGATCCCCGGAAGCTCCAGCTTGGCGACGATGGACTCCTCGGTCTCGTACAGGTCCATCGCCGGCATCCACGTCCCGGACGCCGTCGGGCGCATCGGCTCGATCCCCGTGAACGTCCGGCCGAACAGCCGGTTCAGCTCGTCCTGGATCGAGACCAGGTCCCGGAACGGGTCCCAACGCACGAGGGTGTCCCTCATTGCTCCGCACCTCCTTCGTCCACGATCTCCCCTTCGACCACGTCGTTCTCGCCCTCGGCGGACGGGGCGGAACCGCCCCCGGCCGCGGCCGCGGCCTGCTGCGCCTCGGCGGTCTGCTGGTACATGGACTGGCCGATCGCCTGGAACTTGCGCATCACCGCGTCCGTGCCGGACTTGATCCGGTCCACGTCCTCCGACTTCAGGGACTCCTTCAGCTCGTCGTTGAACTTCTTCAGCTCCTCGCGGTCGGCTTCGGCCACCTTGTCGCCCCACTCCTCCAGCGACTTGTCCACCTGATAGGAGAGCTGGTCGCCGGCGTTCCGCGCCTCGGCCGCCTCCCGACGGCGGTGGTCCTCGGCCGCGAACTTCTCGGCGTCGGTGACCATCCGGTCGATGTCCTCCTTGGACAGCGCCGTCCCGCCGGTGATCGTCATGGCCTGCTCCTTGCCGGTGGCGGTGTCCTTCGCGGACACGTTCACGATCCCGTTGGCGTCGATGTCGAACGCGACCTCGATCTGCGGCATGCCACGCGGCGCCGGGGGAATCCCGGTCAGCAGGAACTTGCCGAGCGAGCGCACTCCGGGCGAATACACCGTCTCCGCCTCGCCCTGGAGCACGTGGATCTCCACGTTCGTCTGGTTGTCCTCCGCGGTGGAGAACATCTCCGACTTGCGCGTGGGGATCGTCGTGTTGCGTTCGATCAGCTTGGTGAAGATGCCGCCTTTGGTCTCGACGCCGAGCGTCAGCGGGGTGACGTCCAGGAGCAGGATGTCCTTGACGTCACCCTTGAGGACGCCGCCCTGGATGGCCGCCCCCACCGCGACGACCTCGTCGGGATTGACGCCCTTGTGGGGCTCCTTGCCGCCGGTGAGCTCTCGGACGAGCTCCTGGATCATCGGCATCCGGGTCGAGCCGCCCACGAGGATGATGTGGTCGATCTCCTCCACCGACTTGCCCCAGTCCTTGACCGCGAGCTCGAAGGGCTCGCGGCATCGACGAACCAGGTCCTCGGTCATCCGCTCGAACTCGCTGCGCGAGAGCTTCATCTCGAGGTGCAGGGGGCCTTCGGACCCGGCCGAGATGAAGGGCAGGTTGATCGTGGCCTCGGACACCTGGGACAGCTCGATCTTGGCCTTCTCCGCCGCCTCCTTCAGGCGCTGGAGCGCCATCCGGTCCTGCCCGAGATCGATCCCGTAGTTGTTCTTGAACTCCTTGACCATCCAGTCGATGACGCGCTGGTCCCAGTCGTCGCCGCCGAGCTGCGTGTCGCCGTGGGTGGCCTTGACCTCGAACACGCCCTCGCCGATCTCCAGGAGCGAGACGTCGAACGTGCCGCCGCCCAGGTCGAACACGAGGATGGTCTGGTCGTGCTGCTTGTCGAGCCCGTAGGCAAGCGCCGCCGCCGTCGGCTCGTTGATGATCCGCAGCACCTCGAGCCCCGCCACCTGCCCGGCCTCTTTGGTGGCCTGGCGCTGGGAGTCGTCGAAGTACGCGGGGACGGTGACCACCGCCTGCGTGACGGTGTCGCCCAGGTAGGCCTCGGCGTCGCGCTTGAGCTTGCCGAGGATCTGGGCGGAGATCTCCTGGGGGGTCCAGCGTTTGCCGTCGACCTCCAGGCTCCAGTCCTTCTGTCCCATGTGACGTTTCACGGACCGGACCGTCCGGTCGGGGTTGGTGATGGCCTGGCGTTTGGCCACCTCCCCCACCACGATCTCGGAGCTGCGCGAGAAGCCGACGACCGAAGGCGTCGTCCGGGCCCCTTCCGCGTTCGGGATCACGACGGGCTCGCCGGCCTCCAGAACGGCGACCACCGAGTTCGTCGTGCCCAGATCGATCCCAACGGCTCGTGGCATGAAGCCTCCTCCTGACGTGCTCGTTGCCAGCTTGCTTCAGTCTTACCTCATGATGGAATCTAAGTCCGTCACTGTCAACTCCGAGCACGCTTCGCTTGTTCCTCAGCCCGCCGCTTGCCGGTATGCTCGGGCGGCGATGTTCTTGCGCGCGGCGGCGCTCGCGGTCCTGGTGGCGGTGGCCGGCGGACTGGTCGCGCGCCGAGCCGCCCAGCTGACCCGCCTGATCCGGCTGGGTCGACCGGCCGAGCGCCGCGGGGACCTGCCGGTTCGGTTGGGTCGAGAGGCCACGCGCGTCCTCGGCCAGCGCAAGTTGTTCCAGAGATTCGTCCCGGGCTTGATGCACGCCCTGATCTTCTGGGCGTTCCTGGTCCTGTTGACGACCGTCCTCGAGGTCGGCGGGCAGGTGATCGACCCCGCGTTCGAGCTGCCGTGGGTGGGTGGCTCGGGCGGC
>DATHVC010000195.1:0-2135 GCA_035461565.1 Actinomycetota bacterium | reverse complement strand
CGAACACCCGCGTCGCGATCCCGAACCGGCGTTCTCCCTCGGCCAGGCCGTCCAGCACCGCCTCGAGCGCGGCGTCCCAGTCACGCAGGCGTTCGGCGTGATCCGGCAACGAGAACGACACCTCCGCATACCGCACGCCCTCGGCCGATTGGTCCTCGCAGAACTCGATCGCCACGCGGCGAAAGTCCTCCGGGTGTTGCAAGCAGCGAAGACCGGCCACCCACTCGTCGATGAAGTGGCGAAAGTCGCGGAACTCGTACCGGCCGTCCCGGAGTCCCTCCGGAAGCGTGACCCCCGAGCGTTCGGCGAGCTCGACCACGGTGGTCGGGCGCATCGACCCCTCCAGGTGGACGTGCAGGTCCACCTTGGGCAACGTTCGGAGGTCTCGGCCGGACGTCACGTCCGGCCGAGACTACCGAAGGGGTCGAACCTCAGCTTCCCGGGAGCCGGAGCAGCAGGAGCTGGCCACCCTCACGCTTCAAGGTGACCCCGGGCACCGAGGTCGAGTCTTCGTCCACGAAGACGTTGTGTGCCTGGACGTCGACGAGCCACGTCCCCGGTCCGAACGCGTTCGACGCGTCGACGATGCCGCTCGACTCCCACGTCTGGTCGAGCACCGACGCGACCACGGTCCAGGTCTGCGTGGCGAAGTCGTACCGCCAGATCCGCGAGTTCGGCGGCTGCGAGGAGTCCTCCTGGACCATCAGGCTCGCCGAGCTCGTGTCGATGTTGTCCGGAGCGTGCATGACCCCCGGGTTGTCGTACCCGCCGGCATCCGCATCGAGCAGGATGGAGAAGCTCACCACGCGCATCGGGTCGGCGGGGTCGAGCTCCAACCGGAAGATCCGTCCGTTCGGGTACGGGCCCCGGAACTGGGTTCCGTCCGGGTTCGCGCTCGGCCCGCGCATGAGCCGCCCGGTGGCCGGGTTCGGTGTGGCGCGCCGCTCACCCGTGTCGGCCAGGTACACGACGTTCGGCTCGTTCCGGTCGTACGCGATGTCTTCGACCCGGATGAACTGGAAGACGTTGTTGTCGTTGGACCAGGTCTCCAGACCCGCCTGCGGCGCAAGGGCCGTCGTCCCGTCGGCGACGTCGTCCGGAACCGTGAGGAACTCGCCCTCGAACACGTCGCCCACCTCGATGTCCCCGTAATCGTTCGCGCCGTTGAACGGATCGTCCGGGTCCACCGGCCCGTCCTGGGTGGCCGTCACTCGAAACGCGAACAACGTGCCCTCGTCCGCCAGCATCGCGTCCGGGGACTCTGCCGCGTACAGGTACAGCTGTGACGACGGCGCATTGAACGTGTCGTCGCCGGAGAGAGCGACGACCTCGTCCCAGCCGCCCGGCACCACGACGGTGTTCTCGTGGTTGTGCCGGCCCATGCCGGGAATCGTGTCGTACGCGCCCGTCTCCGTGTCGAGGTACACGGCGTACCCGCCCTCGCGAAGCGGCGCGATCGCGGGGTCGGGCCCGTACAGCGCGCCCGGCGGCACGGGCACGTCGTCGTCGGTCTCCTCGTTGGCGAAGAAGACGTACCGGTCGAACCCCTCCGCCGGCCCGGCCATGAACGCCGAGCAGAATCGGAGGAATCCCTCGGACGGCGGGAGCGCCACGGCCGCGTCGAGCACCTTCCGGCTCGAGGTCTTGATGGTGAGCCGGGAGATCGATGAGTCGACGAAGTCGGCGAGCCCCTGGAACGGCACGTGGGACTGCTCGTGCGTCACGTACACGTCGACCGTCTTCTCGTCCCCGGGCACCCACCCGATGCCGTCCGGGATGCCTTCGAACAGGAAATCGCCGAGCTCCTCGCCGCTGCTGATGATCGCGGTCAGATGCGACCCTGGCGGCGCCCCGGGTTCGAGCCGCAACATGGGCCGTTGTTTGGTCCGAAACCCGGGATCCGCCGACCCCGGCGCCGCCGTCGCCGCCGCCATCACCGCTGCGACCGCGAGCGCGACGATCAGCCTGGACCGTCTCACGCCGACCACCCCCTCTGCGGGCCGCTCGCGCGGCGGCCCGCGGGGCCACAGTACCCGGCCCGGCCCGGCCCAATCCCTATCGGAGCAGCCGCGACAGCCGCCGGTCGGCGAGCACCTTCCCGCCGGTCTGGCACGTCGGGCAGTACGCGACCTCGT
>DATHVC010000194.1:0-11547 GCA_035461565.1 Actinomycetota bacterium | reverse complement strand
GAGGCCGGAAAACCTGGTGGCGCCGCCGTCCGCGGGGGTGATCTCCGCCCAGCCCGGGAGGCCGGCGATGGTCACGAGCACTCCGCCCGCGGCGACCCCCCCCCCCCGGCGAGCCGCTGGTTCGGCTCCACCTCCCCGTATACCCCCTGCGTCGGCAGCATGTGGCCATCGTTCTCCGTCTGCGCTCCACCGTTCGGGATCATCCCGCACGCCCAAGGACGACGGGTCCGGTCGGACACAACTCGAACACCGGGCACTCCTCACATCGGGGCCGGCCTGCCTTGCACACCTCGCGGCCCAATCTGATCAACCCGACGTGCGTGGGCACGCGGACCTCGGCGGGTACGAGCTCGCCGAGCACCCGGTGCGCGCGTTCGGCGTTGGTCTTCGGCGGGATCCAACCGAGGCGCGTGGCCACCCGGTGGACGTGCGTGTCCACGGGAATGACGTCTCGGCCGAGCGAGAACGCCAACACCACGGCGGCCGTCTTGGGTCCCACCCCGGGAAGCGACGAGAGGTAAGCGGTCGCTTCCGCGTCCGACATCCTGCGCAGGCTCGACAGGTCGAATCGGCCCTCGCGTTCGGCGACCTCACGCAGGATGGCTTGGATCCGCGGGGCCTTCGTGTTCGACAGGCCTCCCGAGCGGATCGCAGCGGCGACCGCGCTCGACGGCGCGCGAACGACGCCGGCCCACGCCGGGAAGGCCTCACGGAGTGCGGAGAACGCGCGCTCGGCGTTCACGTCGCTCGTGTGCTGCGAAAGGACGGTGAGCACGAGCTCTTCGAGCGGGTCGCTCCGCCGCGGCGGGAGGAGGTCGCCGAAATGCCGCTCGAGCCTTCGGTGGATCGCCCGCACCCGCCGCCGGTCGACCGCCATGGCGGGCAAGCGTACGCGACGTCACGCCGCGGGCGGGGCGAAGTTCCGGAACTGGGTCAGGTGCGGCAGGAACGTGAGCGAGATCGTGTCGGTCGGGCCGTTGCGGTGTTTGGCGACGATCAGGTCGGCCAGGCCTTTCTTGGCCGGGTCCATGTCGTCGCGATGGATGAACATGACGACGTCCGAGTCCTGCTCGATCGCGCCCGATTCGCGCAGATCCGACAGCTGCGGACGTTTGTCCTGCCGGCGCTCGGGATCGCGGTTGAGCTGAGAGACGGCGATGACCGGGATCTCTAGCTCCTTGGCCAGCATCTTCAGGCCGCGGCTGATCTCGGCGATCTCCTGCTGTCGGTTGTCCACCCGCCTCGTGTGGGACATGAGCTGGAGGTAGTCCACGATGATGAGTCCCAGGCCCTGTCGACGGGCCGCCAGGCGCCGGGCTTTGGCGCGGATGTCCACCAGCGTCACGTTGCCCGAATCCACGATGAACAGCGGGGAGTCGTGGAGGGTGTCCGCCGCCTGCGCGATCCGGGACCAGTCCTCGGCGCCGACCCGCTTGTTCCGGATGGCGTCCCACGGGACGCGGGCTTCGGAACAGAGCAGCCGCATGCCGATCTCCCACCTCGACATCTCGAGCGAGAACATGGCGACGGGAAGCCCCCCGTCCACCGCGACGTTCCGGGCCAGGTTGGTCACGAACGAGGACTTGCCGACGCCCGGGCGAGCCGCCACGACGATCAGGTTGCCCGCCTGCATGCCCGAGAGCAGGGCGTCCACGTCCCGGAACCCGGTGGGCACCCCGGCGAAGGCGGACTCGCGGTTCTGGATCTTCTCCAGGTCCGTCATCGCCTGGTCGACGAGCTCGCGAAGCGTGGCCACCTGCTCCTTCTCGTCGTGCCGGGCGACCTCGTAGATGCGTTGCTCGGCCTCGTCCGCCACTCGCTCGGGCTCGGCCGGAGCGGAGAATGCCATCTCCATGATGTCCCCGGCCGCCGAGATCAGACGTCGGAGCAACGCGGTCTCGGCGACGATCTTGGCGTAGGACCCGGCCGCCGCGGGGGTGGGTACCCGCTCGACGAGTTCGGAGATGTAGAGGTGGCCTCCCACCTCCTCAAGGAGCGATCGGCGCTTGAGCTCCTCTACCGCGGTGATCGCGTCCACGGGGTCGCCGCGACCGTAGATCTCCCGGAGGGTGTCGAAGATCTTCCCGTGTGCCGAGCGGTAGAAATCGCCCGGCCGGACGATCTCGATCACGTCGGCGATCGCGTCGGCCGAGAGCATCATCGCCCCGAGGACGGACTCCTCGGCCTCCAGGTTCTGCGGCGGGATCCGCTCCGGCCTCAGGCGCCGGACGTCGTCAGCCGCTCTCACCACCACCCCTGCCCCCTCTGCTCCCTGCGCGTGACGCAGCCCGCGGGAAGGCTAGAGGGGAGCCCACCGGTTCTCCAGCGGATAACCAGTGGGGAAACCCTCCGCGCTGGTCGTGCCCGAAGATTCCTTGTCACTGTGCCGTTCACCTGCGCTTCCACATGGGGATAAGCCTGTGGACATCTGTGTATCAGGCGGGAATGACATCGGTGTGATTTGCGAGTGGTTCGGTGCGGGCGTGATCGGGCAGGCTGAGGTCGGGGGCTCGTGCCGGGCTGCTCGTCTCCGCCCTCGCCGATGTCACTGATCGGCCGGCCTGGCACGCGAGGCTCCGCTCGACGACGCCCGGCGCGACCCCCTCTCCGCCCGCCGACCACCTTCCGTACGACCACCTCCGATGTCCACGCGTGGAACGATTTCAGGCATGTCCCGTTTTGCCGATCCCGAGCGCCTTGGGCGCCTCGGGGCCTGGATCGCCTTGGGGCTTGTCGTCGTGCTGGTTGTTCGGATTGTCGCGATCGACAACCTCGTCGCGCTGTTCGTCGTGGCTCCGGCGGCGACCGGTAGCCTGGTCGCGCTTGCCGCGCCGCGCAGTCGGCTCGCGGCGCTCGCCGCGGTCGGGCTCGTCTCGATCACCGCGGTGCTCGGCCTGATCGGCTGGTGGGGCCTTCTGTTCGTCCCCTCGATCGTGCTGCTGATCGTCTCCGGATTGCACCGAGATCCGGCCGGATGAGCGGGCTGACGCTGCCCGGTCCCCGGTACCGTGTTCGTCCGTGGACGATGCGTTCGGCACGATGTTGCTCGATGCCCTGCGGCGCGGGGGAACAGGCCACGAGATCGTCGAGCGCGACGACGGGTTCTTCGACGTCCCCACGATCGACTACTTCGCTCCGGTCCGGCGCTGGCCGGCCGCGGAGCGGCGCGCCCTGCGGTTCGTCACCGGGCGCGTGCTCGACGTGGGGTGTGGAGCCGGGCGCGTGGCGCTCGAGCTCCAGGCCCGCGGTCACGAGGTCGTGGCGATCGATCCATCCCCAGGAGCGGTCGAGGTGTCACGTCGGCGTGGCGTCCGGGACGCGCGCCGGATCCGGCTCGAAGACGTGGATCCGTCGCTCGGGCACTTCGGCTCCGTGGTCATGTACGGGAACAACTTCGGCCTCTTCGGTTCGCGAGCGAAGGCTGGGCGTCTGCTGCGAGGATTGCGCGCGATCGCCGATCGGATCGTGGCCGCAAGCAACGATCCACATCAAGCCGCCGACCCGGTGCACCTTGCCTACCAGGAAAGGAACCGCAAACGTCGCCGCCTGCCGGGCCAGCTGCGACTCCGGATCCACCACCGGAACCTGGCCGATCCATGGTTCGACTACCTGATCGTGTCGCCGGACGAGATGGAGCAGATCGTGAACGGCACCGGCTGGCGGATCCGTCGACTGGTGCGTGACGAGACCCCGTACTACGTCGCCGTCCTCGAGTGACGAGGGCCGGTGGACGAGCGGGAAGCGAGCGAGATCCTGGCGGAGGAGATCCGTGCCCTCCGGGCGTGCGGGTACGACGAGCTCCGTCCCGACTTCAAGCTGGTGGCGCGCCAAGTCACCGGCCTGAGGACCGGCCCGACGTACACCGTCGAGATCGAGGCGTTCGTCGACGACCCGAGAGCCGCAGCGGGCGACCTGCGGGTCGTGGTCTCGATCGACGACGGCCGCGGACTCCGGGCGTTCGCACCGCCGACCGACGACTTCCTCATCCGCCGCGACGGCTCGTTCGTCGGCGAGTGAGCCCCACGACGGAATCCCCTCGACCGCCCAGGGATCAACTAGGGGTTCGATGGCGCCGAACGTCTGATAGCCCATTCCCGCGGTTGTGGTGGCGGGAGTGATGTAACGGCCGTGATCGGCGCGCGGGGAGGGGGTCGCGCCGGGCGTCGTCGAGCGGAGCCGGAGCCCGATCACGCCGATGAGCACGGACCCATCGCGGAGGCGGAGACGAGCAGCCCGGCGAGATTCCCCGACCTCATCTCGCCGCGATGAGGTTGAACACGCCCGACCCCGGACGCCGAAGCGACCGGGGTCGAATGGACGTGAGAGCACTACGCCTCGGTGCCCACGACCTCCACCGAGATCACCGGATCCACCTCGGCGAACAGGTGCACTCGCACCTCGTGTGTACCAACCGAACGGATGGGCTCGTCCAGGTGCACGTCGTGGCGGTCGACGCGGATCCCGGCCTGTTTCTCGATGGCCTCGGCGATGTCGGAGGCGGTGACGCTGCCGAAGAGTCTGCCTTCCTCGCCGGCATGGGCCTCGACCGAGATCGATGTGGCGATGAGACGCGCGGCGACCTGCTCCGCCTCGGCTTTAGCCTTGTTCACGCGGGTCGTGTGCGCGCGCTTGAGGCTGTCGATGTGTTTCACGCCACCTTTGGTGGCCTTGACCGCCATGCCTCGCGGCATCAGGTAGTTCCTGGCGTAGCCGTCGGCAACCTCGACGATGTCCCCGGGGACCCCGAGCTTGTCGACGGCCTTCTGGAGGATGACCTTCATCGCGTCGAATAGGGCAGCAACGCCATCTCGCGGGCGTTCTTCACCGCGGCCGCTACGTCTCGCTGGTGCTGGGAGCAGTTGCCGGTCACGCGCCGGGCGCGGATCTTGCCGCGCTCGGACACGAACTTGCGCAACGTCGCCGTGTCCTTGTAGTCGACGTAGTCGACCCGGTCCTTGCAGAAGATGCAGACCTTCCTCTTGGTCTTCTTCTGCCAGCCCTTGTCGTCTTTCTCTTTCTTGCTGGTGCGTTTCCTAGACTTCGCCGGCATCCAGTGGGGTCTCCTCGCTTCTTCCGGTGGGAGCGCCAACCGCGGCCGGGGACCAGTCGCTCGAGCCGGATCGGCCCTGGCGCTCGACCTTGGCCGTCGCCCACCGCAGGCTCGGACCGATCTCGTCGGCCTCGATCTCCACCACCGTGCGCTTGTCGCCCTCCTGCGTCTCCCAGGAGCGCATCTGGAGCCGCCCGGCCACCACGACGCGCGTGCCCCGGGTCAGGGACTCGGCGACGTTCTCGGCCAGGGACCGCCAGCCGTTGACCGTGAAGTACGACGTCTCGCCGTCTTTCCAGTTGCCGGCCTCGTCTTTGTACCGGCGGTTGACGGCCACGCGGAACTTCACCACGGCCGCCCCGTTCGGCGTGTAACGCAACTCGGGGTCGTCCGTCAGGTTGCCCACGATGATGATCTGGTTCTCGCTCGCCATCTCCATCACCTTCCGTTCCTGATCCGCTCTCCGACGGATGGCATGCCGGAGAGGGGGAAGTTCGCCGTTCGCCTACGCGGCCTCGCCGCGCACGACGACCTTGAACCGCAGGACCTCGTCCGCCAGATGCAGCGTTCGTTCGAGCTCGACGATGGCGTCCGGGTCCGCCGTGAACTCCGCCACGACGTAGTACCCCTCGGTCTGCCTGTCGATCTCGAACGCCAGCCGTCTGCGGCCCCAGCGATCCACGTTGCCGACCGCGCCTCCTGCGTCGGAGATCACCCGGCCGATGCGGTCCAACGCCCCGGTGATGACCGACTCGTCGGCCTCCGGGGGCAGGATGAGCATGACTTCGTACCGTCTCAGTTCCCCACCTCCTCTGGTCTGGGCGGCCCCACGGGGGAGCAGGAATGGGTGAACCCAGAGTGTAGCGGTTTCCCCAGGTCGCGACCCTAGCAGCAGCCGCTGACACGCGCGACGGGGCTCAGATCGCCGTTGGGTCCATGGATCGAGGTGCGTCCGGCCCCGTCCCACCGGGCTCAGGTGCGCCAGGATCCGGGGCGTGCGTCGAACGTTCGCGGCCTTCGCCCTGCTCGCGGTCTCCCCCGCCCTCCTCGGCGCCTGCTCCGACGAAGAATCCTCCCAGCGGCCACCCAACGAGCGTCTCGCGCCCGTCGTCGTCGACACCGACATGGGGCAGGACGACATGATGGCGCTCCTGTACCTGCTCCAGCGCCCCGACGTCCGGATCGAGGCGATCACGATCTCTGGGACGGGACTGGCGCATTGTTCGGCCGGGGTCGACATCGCGCTCTCGCTCCTGGACGTAGCGAACGCGGAATCCGACGTGCCGGTCGCCTGCGGCCCGGAGGAGCCCCTGCCGAGCGAATCGGCGCTCCACGGGGCCTTCCCCGAGGAGTGGCGCCGCGCCACCGACGCCGCCTACGGCATCGAGCTGGTCGCCAGCGAGCGCCGGCCATCGACGCTCGACGGCCCCGAGCTCCTCCGAGCAGCCGTGGCCGAAGCCGAGGCGCCCGTGCGGCTCCTCACGCTGGGCCCGCTCACCAACGTGGCGCTCGCGATGCGAGGCGATCCGGCGTTCGTCGAAGGCCTCGACGGCGTGACGATCATGGGCGGCGCCGTGGACGTCCCGGGGAACGTCTTCGACAACGACGTGGCGGAGTTCAACATCTGGGTTGACCCGGTCGCCGCGCGCGAGGTCCTCGACTCCGGGGTCGAGATCACGCTCGTGCCACTCGACGCGACGAACGAGGTGCCGGTCACCGCCTTCTTCGCCGACGCGCTCGCCCGTACTCACGTCACGCCGGAGGCCGAAACCGTGAACGCCCTGTTCGAGGTGCAGCCGTCCTTGGTGAGCGGGAGCTACTTCTTCTGGGACCCGCTGGCCGCTGCGCTCCTCGTCGACCCGGATCTGGCAACCGTCGAGCCACGCACCATCTCCGTGCTCGAAGGGGCTCGGCAGACCCACGGGAAGACTGCCGACGATCCGAACGGCGCTCCCGTGAACGTCGCGGTCGGCGCGGACCCGCTGGCGTTCGAGCAGGAGTTTCTCTCGGTGCTGAACGGCGGCGCGAACGTCGCTCCGATGCGTCCGGACCACGACGCCGTGATCGAGATCGGCGAAACGGGCTGCGCGTATGCGGGTCCGACCGAGCTGCCAGAAGGACTCGCCGCGGTGCAAATGGACAACGAGTCGAGGGCGGCCTGGAATGCGATCGTGGTCCGGATCGATCCGGACCACACGTTTGGGGACCTCGCCCGACTCGTGCGCACGTTCGAGCCCACCGACGAGCCCCCGCCCTGGATCATCTTCGTCACGGAGTCCCCAAGCGCCCCCGGGACGAGCGCCCTCGCGCCTTGGCCGCTGGAGGCCGGCAGGTACGGCGTCCTCTGTCATCGCGACCCGCCCTGGACGCTGCAGCCGGTCGCGGAGATCGTTGCGGGCTAGGCGCTGAGAACGAATCCTCCTCGTGCCCGGTAGACTCCGATCCCCAAGCCGTGCACTGCCGGAAGGAGGCGCGAGCGATGACCGTGACGATCCACGACCTCCGGGCGTGGAAGACGCAGGGGACGCGGTTCGTGATGTTGACCGCCTACGACTTCCCGACCGCGAGGATCCTCGACGAGGCCGGCATTCCCTTGCTGCTGGTGGGCGACTCGGTCGCCAACACCACTCTGGGATACGGCAACACCCTGCCGGTGACGATGGAGGAGATGCTGCACCATACGCGCGCCGTCGCCCGCGGCACGGGCAACGCCATGGTGGTGGGCGACCTTCCGTTCCTCTCCTATCAGGTCTCCCTCGAGGACGGCATTCGAAACGCGGGGCGATTCCTGAAGGAGGGCGGAGCCCACGCGGTGAAGGTCGAAGGGCCGCAGGTCGAGCTCACGCACCGGCTCGTCGAGCTCGGCATCCCGGTCATGGCTCACGTGGGACTCACCCCGCAGTCCGTTCACGGTATGGGCGGGTATCGGGTCCAGGGGCGTGGCGAGGACGGGGCCCGCCTGCTCGACGAGGCGCAGGCGCTCGAGAAAGCCGGCGCCTTCGCCGTGGTGCTCGAAGGCGTGCCGGCCGATCTCGGGGCCGAGATCACCGGGACGCTGCGGATCCCGACCATCGGCATCGGCGCCGGGCCCGGGACGGATGGGCAAGTGCTGGTGATCCACGACCTCCTGGGCCTGTCCGAGCGGCTCCCGCGGTTCGCCAAGGCGTACGCGGACCTCCGCTCGGAGATCGCCGCCGCAGCCCGCGCCTTCGCGGACGAGGTCCGTTCCGGAACCTTCCCCGACGAGGAGCACTCCTACCGGGACTGACCGCCCGCCGTCGGAAACCGGGCTCGCGGCGGCCTACACTCCGGCCGTGGGAGCCAAGCGATGGCTGCTCGGCGTCGCGCTCCTGGCAGCCGCCGCGACGGCCACGCTGCTCGGGGTCGCGCTGACGCGTCCGGTCGGCGAGAGCGTGCGCGGGCTCCTGATCGCGGCGCTCGTCATGTTGATCGCCGCCGCGTCCGCGGGTGGCCTGTGGGCGCTCGCCGATCGGGAGGATCCTATCGACCCGCTGGCCGATCGGGCGGAGACCGTCTCCAAGCTCTCGCACGAGCTGAAGAACCCGCTCATGGCCATCAAAGGGTTGGCCTCGACGGGCGCCAGGATGTACGAGCAGCTCGGCGACGACGAGAAACGAGAGTTCTTCCAGCTGATCGACGAAGAGTCGGCGCGGATGAAACGCGTGGTGGAGCAGGCCGCCACGGCCCTCAAGGTGGATGCCGAGTCCATCCTGTACGAGTTCCTCGAGGAGGACCTCGGCGAGCTCGTCGAGGAGACGGCGGCCGCGACTCCTCGCGGCGACCACTCCGTGTCGGTCGATGCCGCGCGCGAGATCATCGTGCTCGCGGATCGCCGCTGCCTGACCGAGGCTCTGGACAACCTGCTCGACAACGCCGCCAAGTTCTCCCCGCCCGACGCGCCGATCGAGGTGACCGTGCGGCACGGGAGCCCGGGCACCGGCGTGATCGAGGTCGCCGACCGCGGCCCGGGCATCCCGGCCGAGCGCGCCGAAGCCGTGTTCGAGCGGTTCGGTTCGTGGCGGCCGGCCGGGTACGAGGAAACGCCGGGCGCGGGGCTCGGCCTGTTCGTGGCCAGGGCGCACGTCCTGGCGCACGAGGGTCGCGTCGACGTCCTCGAGCGGGACGACGGCGGTACGATCCTGCGAGTCACGTTGCCGGTCGTGCCGGATTAGGAGGGCTCCGAAGGCTGGACGAGAACGGGCCGATCCGACTGCTGATCTGCGACGACCACCGCACGCTCACCGACGCGTTGTCGATGGTGGTCGAGCGCGATCCCGAGCTGGACCTGGTGGCTCCGGCCGTACACGACGCCGAGCGCGCCGTTGACCTCTGCCGCGTGCACCGGCCGGACGTCGTGTTGATGGACGTGGAGTTCAAGGTCGGCATCAGCGGCATCGAGGCCACTCGCCGGATCAAGCAGGACAACCCCACGACGAAGGTCGTGATCATGACCGCTCACGACGACGAGCGGGTCCTGGTGGAGACCGTCGAGGCGGGCGCCTCGGGATTCCTGGGCAAAGACGAGCCGGCCGACGAGGTGCTCGCCGCGGCCAAGGCGGCGGCGGAGGGGGAGGTGCTCATCGACCCCGGCATGCTCGCCCGGCTCCTCCACCAGGTCACGAAGGAGCGCGAGCAGCAGCGGGAGGTTCGGGCGCGATTCGCCACGCTGAGCGAGCGGGAGTGGGAGATCCTGCGCCACGTCGCCCAGGGCGAACGCAACGACGACATCGCCCGGGCGTTGTTCATCAGTCCTCAGACCGTCCAGACCCACGTCCGCAACGTGCTGGGCAAGCTCGAGGTCCACTCGAAGCTGGAGGCCGTGGCCCTGGCCGTTCGGCATAGTCAGATCGATCTCTAACGCGGCGGGCACGCCGCCGCCCTACCCAGGACTGACTATCCGCAAGACCATCCCCCCGGGCCATGTTCCCGGCGACCTCGCGGTGCCGATGGAGGAGGCGACGGCACACGCGCGGATCGATGACCCGACTGCGGTCCACGATCCGCACCCGGAGAGGGCCCACAACGGTCCGCTTCGGACGGTGACGGCGGGGCCGCCTCCCCCTCGGCGGCCCCGCTTCACTTTGTCTCGCCCCTTCCGCTCCGGTTCTGCGGGGCCGCCGTGCGATGATGCTGGCCGTGGCCAGTCCCGCCCGCCGTGTGGGCCTCGGAGTGGTGTTCCTCTGCCTGGGCGGAACGCTCGGGCTGGGGCTCGCGCAGAAGTCGCCGTGCATGAACGGCGACTGGAGCGACGGCCGCCAATACGAACGCCTGTGTTACACGGACATCGTCCCCCTGCTGGGGACCCAGCAACTCGCCGGCGACCGGCTCCCCTATCTCGACGCCTGTGACGAGGAGGCGTCCGGCGAATGCGACGAATACCCCGTCCTGTCGATGTGGACCATGCGCCTGGCGGCCTGGATCTCGGGCGCCGACGTCGGCGCCTTCTTTCGGGCGAACGCCGCCATCCTGACGCTGGCGGCCTTCGTCACGGCGCTGTGCCTGTATCTGATGGTCGGCGCCCGCGCGCTGTATTTCGCGCTCGCGCCCACCCTCTTGGTCTACGGGTTCGTGAACTGGGATCTCGTGGTCGTGGCCTTCGCGACGGCCGCAACGCTGATGTACGTGCGTCGGCGAGATGTCTGGTCCGGCGTCCTGCTCGGTCTCGGCGCGGCCGCGAAGCTCTACCCGGCGCTGCTCGTGATCCCGTTCGTGGTGGGCCGGCTCCGCTCGCGCGAGCCCGACCGCGCCACCCGGCTCGCCTGGGCCGCGGCCGGATCGTGGATCGCCGTGAACCTCCCGTTCGCCCTGGCGGCGCCGAGCGGGTGGTGGGAGTTCTTCCGGTTCAACTCGGCGCGTCCCGCCGACTGGGACAGCCTGTGGTTCATCGCGTGCCACCGCCTCTCGGGCGAGGTCTCCTCATGCGGGAACACCCGCGTGGTGAACATCGCGTCGGCGCTGTTGTTCGTGGCGATCTCGGCGTTGTTATGGCGGGCCAAGGCGTCGAAAGACCCCGGGTTCCCCCGGTGGACGCTCGGGTTTCCGCTGCTCGTCGTGTTCCTGCTGACGAACAAGGTCTATTCGCCCCAATACGGCTTGTGGCTGCTTCCGTGGTTCGCGCTCGTGTTGCCGGATCTACGACTGTTCGCGGCGTTCCAGGCGGCCGACGTTGCCGTGTTCGTGACGAGGTTCTCCTGGTTCGGCGAGCTCTCCGGGTTGGGCGGCCTGCCCATCGGCGCGTTCGAGGTGGCCGTGCTCGTACGCGCCGCCGTGCTCGTCGCCTGCGTGGCGGCGTGGGTCGGCCGCCGCGATCCCGCGCCGGCGCCCGCCGTCCGAGAGCCCGTCGGCGCGAGGACGCCGTCGTGAAAACGAGCGAACGCGCCGAACCCGGCGTCGAGCCGTCGCCCGAACGAATCCCCACCGCCGCCGAAGCCATCCGATACTGCGCCCTGCTGTTCCTCGGCCTCCGAGTCCTCACC
>DATHVC010000193.1:0-6334 GCA_035461565.1 Actinomycetota bacterium | reverse complement strand
CAACCAGTCCTGGTCCTGCAACCAGTCCTGGTCCTGCAACCAGTCCTGGTCCTGCAACCAGTCCTGGTCCTGCAACCAGTCCTGGTCCTGCAACCGGCCCGGGAGAGGGAGAGCCGACGGATGCGACCGGGTTGTACCCCGGGCCGGGCCCCGAGGGGAATCGGCCGGACGAGGGGTGCGGGCGCTCGGCCGCTCGGGGCGGGGCGTCCGCCGTCCGGGGCCGCCGTACGATACCGAGATGCTGGACGAGCGAGACCTCGACATCATCGCGGCGCTCCAGGAGGACGCCCGCGCGACCTATGCCGACATCGGCCGCCGGGCCGGGCTCGCGCCTTCGTCGGTGCACGAACGCGTTCGAAAGCTCGAACGGATGGGCGCGATCCGCGGCTATCGCGCCGTCGTGGACCCCGAGGCGCTCGGCCTCTTCGTCACGGCGCTGATCGCGGTGACGCCCCTCGACCCGACGCAGCCGGACGACCTTCCCGAACGCGTCCGCGACTTCCCCGAGGTCGAGGACTGCCTCAGCGTGGCGGGCGAGGCGAACTACATCCTGAAGGTCCGCACCCGTACGACGGGAGACCTGGAGGACCTCATCCGACGCCTCCGCGAGAGGGGACAGGTCCAGACCCGGACCACCATCGCGCTGTCGATCCCCTTCGAGGGCCGACCCCTTCGGCCCTAACTCGGACGCGTCGCGGCCCCCACCGCGTCCCTTCCCCCGGCGCCGTGCGCCTCGTAGACTGGTCCGATCTTCGCCCCTCATACCTTGGGAGCCTCCATGGAACGGTACCGCCGCTACGGTCGGTGGCTGAAGCGTGCCGCGGTCTTCCTCACGCTCTACGTCCTGGTCGGGTACCTGTTGATCGGCGTCTCTCCGCGCGACGCCCTGCTGCACCCGGGTGCGACCCTGTCCGACTACCGCGGCATGATCGTCTACCTCATCTTCATCATGTCGTTCGTCATCCTCCAGTTCGTGGCGATGTTCTGGTTCCTGGCGCGCGGCAACAGCTATGTGATCTACCCGAACGAATACGACGTCTCGTTCGACGACGTGCGTGGGCAAGACGCCGCCGTGGCCTCCACCAAAGAGGTCCTGCGGCTGTTCCAGGGGTTCAAGGACTTCAAGCAGATGGGCGGGTATCCACCGCACGGGATCCTGTTCGAGGGTCCTCCCGGCACCGGCAAGACGCTCATGGCGAAAGCCATCGCCGGGGCCACCGGCGTGCCGTTCCTCTACGCCACGGGATCGGGCTTCGCGAACATGTTCATCGGGATCGGCAACCTCAAGGTCCGCCGGCTGTTCACGAGGGCGCGGAACATGTCGGACAAATACGGCGGGGCCGTGATCTTCATCGACGAGCTGGACGCCGTCGGCGGGACGCGAGGGGCCGTCTCCCAGCGCTCATCCGAACGCGCCGTGGACCGGCTGATCATGGGCGCCGGGATGGGCATGGGCGGCGGCATGGGGATCGTCAACGAACTGCTGGTCCAGATGGACGGCCTGGTAGTGCCGAAGGGCATGTGGCGGCACGTCCGCCGCATCGTGTTCCGCGCCAGACCGAAGGTCCCCTTCTACAACATCATGATCATCGGGGCGACGAACCGCGCCGCCACGCTCGACGCCGCGCTACTTCGTCCGGGCCGCTTCGACCGGAAGATCCACGTCGGCCTGCCGAGTTATGACGGCCGCGAGGACATCGCGCGTTATTACCTCGCGAAGGTTCGGCACGAGCCGATCGACATGAAGAAGCTCGCCCGCATGACGATCGGGTACTCCCCCGCGCAGATCAAGAACCTCGTGAACGAGGCGCTGATCTTCGCGCTCCAGGACGGGCGCGACGCCCTGCGGTGGGACGACCTGTGGCAGGCCAAACTCTCCGAGGAGATCGGCCTGAAGCAGCCGGTCACCTACACGCCGCGCGAGAAGGAGATGGTGGCCGTGCACGAGGCCGCCCACGCCGTCGCCGCGTACGCGCTCAAACGCGACGAGCAGCAGCTCCAGGTCATCACGATCCAGAAGCGCGAGTCGGCGCTCGGCCTCGTGAGCCGTCAGAACCTGGAGGAGTCCTACCTCGACACGCAGAAGCAGATCCTGGCCGACGTCCAGATCTCCCTGGCCGGCCTCGTGGCCGAGTCGATCTGGTTCGGCCAGAGCACGTCGGGGCCCTCCAGCGACCTCCAGGCGGCGACGTACAACGCCGCGCGCTACGTGGGGGTCTACGGGATGGGGCGGAGCCTCATCTCGTCGGCCTGGGACGCCACGGACACCCAGGACGCCATCGCCGGCGCCCTGAAGGACCCGAGGCGCCGGGAGGAGATCGACGAGCTCCTGAACGACTGCCGCGACCGGGTGCGCAACCTCCTGCTCAAGAAGCGGCACGTCGTCGAGGGCATCCGCGACGCCCTCCTGGAGCGCGAGGAGCTGATCGGCGACGAGATCGAGGAGCTCATGGCCGACCTGGGTGAACGTGAGCCGATCGAGATCCCCGCGGGTGTCCACGTGGGAGGCAACGGCCGCGAGTCCCCCGGCCCGTGGGCGCCGCCTCGCGACGGGGGCGGCAACGGGCACGGTCAGCCGTCCGCCACTCCCCCGCCGGACCCGGACTAGGCGCGGGAAGGACGGCGCGCGCTCCGTCGTTATGCTTGCGTGACCGTGCGCCTGCTCGATTCCTTGACGCGTGAGCTGATCGAGGTCTTCCCCGTCGACGGGAGGACCGTGAAGATCTACTCCTGCGGCCCGACCGTCTACCGCTACATCCACATCGGGAACATGCGTTCGTTCATGCTCGGCGACCTGATCCGGCGTGGGCTGCGGTTCGAAGGCCTCGACGTTCGGTGGATCATGAACATCACCGACGTCGGGCACATGACCGACGACGTCTCCGACACCGGACGCGACAAGATGGAGCTGGCGGAATCCGACGAGGGCCTCTCGGCCGCGGAGATCGCGGAGAAATACACGAGGGCGTTCCTGGAGGACGCCGATCTCGTGGGGATCGAACGGGCGGACCTGTACCCGCGAGCCACCGATCACATCCCCGAGATGATCGCGATCATCGAGAAGCTGATCGTCAACGGCCACGCGTACGAGGTCGACGGCACCGTGTACTACGACGTCACCACGTTCCCGGGCTACGGGAAGCTCTCGGGGAACACCCTGCAGCAGCTCCGCGCGGGTCACCGGCAGGAGGTGGCGGTCGACCCGGCCAAACGCCACCCCGAGGACTTCGCGCTCTGGAAGACGGCGGGCCCGAACCGCGCGCTGAGGTGGCCGAGCCCGTGGGGCGAGGGGTTCCCGGGCTGGCACATCGAATGTTCGGCGATGTCGATGAAACACCTCGGCGAGCGGTTCGACGTGCACACCGGAGGCAACGACAACAAGTTCCCCCACCACGAGGACGAGATCGCGCAGTCCGAGGGCGCCGTCGGCCACCAGGTCGTCTCGGTGTGGGTGCACGGCGGCTTCCTCCAGATGAGCGGGCAGAAGATGGCCAAGTCGGCCAGGAACATCTATCGGGTCACCGATCTGGCGGACCAGGGCATCGACCCGCTCGCCTACCGGATGTTGTGTTTCGGCACCCGGTACCGGAGCGAGATGGACTTCAGCTGGGAAGCGCTGGAGGGCCAACACCGCCGACTGGGCGACCTGCGCCGCCGGATGGCCGACTGGGGCGGGCCGACCGACGCCCTCTCGGAGGCGGCACGCGTGTTGGATTCTCGGTTCCGAGATGCCGTCGCCGACGACCTCGACCTGCCGAAGGCGCTGGTGGTGCTGAACGAGACGGTGGGCTCGGACCTACCCCCGAGCGAGCGGTACACGTTGCTGGCGTCGTGGGACGCCGTCCTCGGGCTCGACCTGGAGCGCGACGCCCGGATCGGGTTCGAACCCACCGAGGAGATGCGCGCGCTCGTGGCCGAGCGAGACGCGGCCCGGACCGACAAGGACTACCCGCGCAGCGACGAGATCCGCCGGCGCCTCCAGGAGTTGGGGCTGGAGGTCATGGACACGCCGGACGGCACCACCATCCGGCCGCGCCGGTAGCTACGACACCACGACAGGTTCGCGCGTGGCCACGTTCAGGCGTTCGGCACCGGCCACCGTGACCACAACCTGGTCCTCGATCCGGACGCCGAACCGGCCGGCCAGGTAGATCCCCGGTTCGTCGGAGAACGTCATCCCGGCCTCGAGCGGCGTCTCGTTCCCCTCGACGATGTACGGCGGCTCGTGCACCTCCAGCCCGATCCCGTGGCCCGTTCGATGCAGGAACCGATCCCCGAACCCGGCCTGCTCGATCACGGCCCGCGCGGCGCGGTCCACGTCCTGCGCCTCGACCCCGGGACGGACGGCTTCGAACGCCGCCTGCTGCGCCGCCCGGACAACGTCGTAGACGCGGCGCTGCTCCTCGTCGGGCTCGCCGACGAACACCGTCCGCGTGATGTCGGAGTGATACCCGCTCGCCCGCCCCCCGAAGTCCATCACGACGGCGTCGGTCGGAGCGATGACCCGCTCCCCGGACTCGTGGTGGGGCGAGGCCCCGTTGGGCCCGGAGCCGACGATGGTGAACCCCACCCGGTCGTGCCCGCGCTCACGGAGCAGACGTTCGAGGTCGGCCGCGACGTCGAGCTCTCGCCGCCCGGCGAACGGCAACGACACCACCTCGGCGAAGGCCTCGTCGGCCGCCCGGGCGGCGGCACGGAGGGCCTCGATCTCGGCGTCGTCCTTGACCGCGCGCAGGAGCGGGAGCGCGTGCCCGGAGGCCACGAACCGGCAGCCCGGGACGGCGCGCTCCAACTCCAGGAGATGCGCGGCCCAGGTCTGGTCGGTGATCGCGTACGGCCCCCCGCCGAGCGACGCCGCCGCCACGCGGTACGGGTCTTCGCCGTCGCGCCACGCGACGACCTCCACCCCCGACATGCCCGGCTCCTGCGCCGCCCTGGGCTCCTCCAGCGCCGGGACCAGGAGGCGGGGCGCACGCCCGCGAGCGACGATCAGCAGCGTCAGCCGTTCGAGCGGAGGCGGTTCGTATCCCGTCAGGTACCGCAGGTCGGGACCTGGCGTCACCAGCAAGCCGGACAGCCCCGCCGCCTCCGCGGCGGCGCCGGCCCGATGCCGGCGGTCGGCGTGGCGGGAGCCCGTCACAACTTCATCCGGATCGGTTGCGGCACGACCTCCACCACGACCGAGGTGGTGCCGAGCACCTCGCCGTCGGCCTCGATCGGCAGGGGACGGTCGGCCTCGATCACGAGCCGGCGGCGGACGCGGAACTCCTCCACGTGCGCGTTTGGGACGTGCTCCCCTCGATAGATCTTCGGGATCAGGGTGAAGGCGTCCGACTTGGGGCCTTTGAACACCAACACGTCGAGGACGCCGTCTCCCGGATACGAGCGCGGGGAGACCTTCATCCCGCCTCCGTAATACTGCGCGTTGCCGATGACCACCAGGTACGCGGATCCCTCGTACGTCTTGCGGTCGGCCTCGACGCGTACCGTCGCGAGCTTGAAGCGCGGCAGCGTGAGCCAGAAGCCGAAGAAGTACTTCGATTGCCCCAGGCGCGGCGACATCCGTTCGGCGCGCGCCGCCACCGCGGCCCCCAAACCGGCCTCGGCAACGTTCACGAAGAACCGGTGGTCCGTGTCCCCGCTCACGGTTGTGTACGTGATCTTCCCCACGTCCAGTGGGTAGAGGTTGTCGCCCGTCAGGTGGAAACAGGCCCGCGTGGCGTCGCCGGGCAGGCCGAAGGTGCGGATGAAATCGCAGCCGCTGCCGGCGGCCACCACGCCGAGGACGGGAGCGTCTCCCACGGGGCGGCCGTCGGCGTCCAGCATCCCGTTCACCACCTCGTGCACGGTGCCGTCGCCGCCGACGGCGACCAGGAAGCGCGCTCCGGACTCGAGCGCCTCTCGCGCGAAGCGCACGGCGTCGCCTCGGCCCTCCGTCCGCAGGAGCTGATACCTGAGGCCCCGGGCCCGCAGCGTCCGTTCGAGCTCCGGCACCTCCTTCCCCACCCGCCGTTTCCCGGCGTGGGGGTTGACGATCACGGTGAGCTCGCCGAACGGGGAGGACATCTGGCGCATCCTAGCGGCCACCGGGTCCGTCGGATCAGACCCCCGTGTATGCGACGACGCCGCGGTTGACCGCCTCCCGAGCCGCCCGGACCACCTCGCCCTGCGCTCCTTCGGCGACGTCTTCGATCTGGCGGAGGAGATCGAGGAGCTGCTTGCAGGTTCGGACGAAGTCGCCCGCGGCCATCCCCGTCTCCCGCAGGACGTCCTCCAGCATCGCCCCTTCCGCCCACCGGTGGGCCGAGGAGGCGAATCCGGGTTCCAGCTCCCG
>DATHVC010000192.1:0-10738 GCA_035461565.1 Actinomycetota bacterium | reverse complement strand
GGCAGACAACCCATCGAGATCCCGAGCGGTGTGGACGTGCAGCTCGGTGAGGACTCCGTGGTCACCGTGAAGGGGCCGCGGGGGTCGCTCAGCCAGCGCCTCCACCCGGAGATGCGCGTCGTCGTGGAGGAGGACTCGGTCCGGGTCGAGCGGCCCAGCGACGAGGGCGTCCACCGCAGCCTGCACGGGCTCACCCGTACGCTCATCGCGAACATGGTGGAAGGCGTCACGAAGGGATACGAGAAGCGGCTGGCGATCGTGGGCGTCGGCTATCGAGCCGCGATGAAGGGCAACGATCTCGAGGTCCAGGTGGGGTACTCGCATCCCGTCCTCGTTCCGGCGCCGGAGGGCATCGAGTTCGAGGCCCCCACCGCGACCTCGATCGTGGTCCGCGGCAACGACAAGCAGCAGGTCGGCGAGGTCGCCGCCAACATCCGGAAGATCCGCAAGCCGGAGCCGTACAAAGGCAAGGGCATCCGGTACGAGAACGAATACGTGAGGAAGAAGGCCGGCAAGGCCGCCAAGGGTGGTGCCGTGTGATGGACGCGAAGACCAAACGCGAGGCGCGCGTCCGCCGGCACGTCCGGGTGCGCAGGAAGGTCGTGGGGACGGCGGAGCGGCCGCGCCTTGCCGTGTACCGTTCCAATCGTCACATCTACGTGCAGCTGATCGACGATGACGCTGCGCGCACGCTCGCCTCAGCCTCCGACCGCGAGGTCGAGGGGGGCCATGACGGCAAGACCGACATCGCCAAGGCCGTGGGCGGCCTGATCGCCGAGCGCGCCAAGGCCGCCGGCATCGACCGCGTCGTGTTCGACCGCGGCGGGCGGCTGTTCCACGGGCGCGTGGCCGCGCTCGCCGAGGGAGCCAGGGAGAAGGGACTGCAGATCTGATGCGCCGTTACGACTCGCAGGGCGAGAAGAGCATCTACGAGGAACGGGTCATCTCGATCAACCGCGTGGCCAAGGTCGTCAAGGGCGGCCGCCGCTTCTCGTTCGCCGCGCTGGTCGTGGTCGGCGACGGCGCCGGCCGGGTGGGGCTCGGCTACGGCAAGGCCAAGGAGGTCCCGGCCGCCATCGCCAAAGGCGTCGAGGAGGCCAAACGCAAGATGTTCGAGGTCCCGATGATGGGCACCACGATCCCGCACCAGGTGATCGGCGAGGACGGCGCCGGGGTCGTGCTCCTGAAGCCCGCCGCCCCCGGCACGGGGGTCATCGCGGGCGGACCGGTCCGTGCGCTGGTCGAATGCGCGGGGATCAAGGACATCCTGTCCAAGTCGCTCGGCTCCTCCAACGCCATCAACATCGTCAAGGCGGCCATGAGCGGCCTGAAGAGCCTCAAGCGTCCGGACGAGGTCGCTCGGCTGCGGGGACGGGAGGTCCACCAGGTGGCGCCCAGGCCGATGCTCGAGGCGATCTCGGCCGCGCAGGACCGCCTCCAGGCCGCCCGGGCCGCCAAGCTCGAGGAGGTCTACGGGGACCAGGCCGGGGCCTCGCCCGCCGAACCCACCAGGGGTGGCCGGCGGTGAGCAAGCTCAAGGTCACGCAGGTCCGGAGCGTCATCGACCGCCCGAAGGACCAGAAGGACACGGTCCGGCGGCTGGGCCTGCACCGCATCAACGACTCGGTCCTCAAGGACGACCGGCCCGAGATCCGGGGGATGATCGCGAAGGTTCGCCACCTCGTCCGGGTCGACGAGGTCGAGTCGGGTGGGGACGGCGCGGAGCGCCGGTCGAAGAAGGAGACGACGTCGTGAAGCTGCACCATCTCAAGCCCGCCGAACGCGCGAAGAAGGACCGCAAGCGCGTCGGCCGCGGACGCGCGGGTGTCCGCGGGAAGACGGCCGGCCGCGGCACGAAGGGATACCTGGCCAAACACAATCCCAAGCCGGGCTTCGAGGGCGGCCAGATGCCGCTTCAGCGGCGCGTGCCCAAGCTGAAGGGGTTTCGCAACCCCAACCGCGTCGAATACGCCGTCGTGAACGTGGAGACGCTCGGCAAGGCGTTCGAGTCGGGCGAGGTGGACCCTGGGGCCATGTACGAGCGTGGCCTGGTGCGCAAGGGCCGTCCGGTCAAGGTGCTGGCCCGGGGCGAGCTCGATCGGGCGCTCGTGGTCCACGCCCACGCGTTCTCGGACGCCGCCAAGGCGAAGATCGAGGGCGCGGGGGGACGGGCCGAGGTCATCGGCGACCGGCGGTAGGATAGGGGTCTCGTGCTCCGCGCATTCGTCAACGCGTTCAAGGTCCCCGACCTCCGAGCCAAGATCCTGTTCACGCTGTTCATCATCGCCGTGTACCGGCTCGGCTCCCACGTGCCAGTGCCGGTGGTGGACATCGACATCATCCAGACCCAGCTGGAGGCGCAGGGGGTCACGGGGTTCCTGGGGTTCATCGACCTGTTCTCGGGCGGCGCGCTCACGAACGTGGCGGTGTTCGGGCTCGGGATCATGCCCTACATCACGGCCTCGATCATCATGCAGCTGCTCACGGTGGTGATCCCCAAGCTCGAGCAGTGGCAGAAGCAGGGCGAGCAGGGCACCAAACGCATCAACCAGTGGACGCGCTACGTGACCGTCGTGCTGGCGCTGCTCCAGTCGACGGGGTTGGCCTTCCTGTTCCACTCCCCGGCGGCCACCCAGGGCCTCGGCGTCGACATCTTCCCTGCGGGAACCTTCACGGCGCCGAATATCGCGCTGATCGTCCTGATCATGACCGCCGGCACCGCCACCATCATGTGGATGGGTGAGCTCATCACCCAGCGCGGCATCGGCAACGGCATGTCGATCCTCATCTTCGCGAGCGTGATCTCGGGCCTGCCCTCCCAGGGGCGCCAGATCTGGCTGACGGGTGGACCGATCCGGTTCGCGGTGATGATGCTGATCGGCCTGGCCATCATCGTCGCGGTGATCTTCATCGAACAGGGCCAGCGCCGGATCCCCGTCCAGTACGCGAAACGCGTCGTGGGGCGGCGCATGACCGCCGGCGGGAGCACCTACATCCCGCTCAAGGTCAACCAGTCCGGCGTGATCCCGATCATCTTCGCCAGCTCGCTGCTGTACTTCCCCACGCTGCTCGCCAGCGTGATCCAGGCCGAGTGGTTCCAGAACTTCGTGGGCGAATACGTCACCAACACTCGAAGCATCGTGTACATGACGCTCTACGGCTTGCTGGTGATCTTCTTCGCGTACTTCTACACGGCCATCGCGTTCAACCCGGTGGACACGGCCGACAACCTGCGGAAATACGGGGGCTTCGTCCCCGGGATCCGGCCGGGTCCACCCACGGCCGAATACCTGAGCTTCGTGATGAACCGCATCACGCTGCCCGGCTCGATCTTCCTCGCCGCCGTTGCGCTCCTGCCGGCGATCTTCTTCGCCTACTTCCTGGTGCAGGACTTCCCCTTCGGGGGAACGACGCTCCTGATCACGGTGGGCGTGGCCCTGGAGACCATGAAGCAGCTCGAGTCCCAGCTCCTGATGCGCCACTACGAGGGTTTCCTGAGCTAGAGGGCGGTCGCCATGCGGATCATCCTTCTCGGCCCACCCGGAGCGGGGAAGGGGACGCAGGCCAAACGCCTCGTCGAGCGGTACGGGCTGGCGGTGGTCGCCACCGGCGACATCTTCCGCGACCAGATCTCGAAGCAGACGCCGCTCGGCCTGGCCGCCAAGGAATACGTGGACCGGGGCGAATACGTCCCCGACGAGATCACCACCAAGATGGTGCTCCAGCGGCTGGACGAGCCCGACCTGCTCGAGGCCGGCTTCATCCTCGACGGCTACCCCCGGACGGTGCCGCAGGCGCAGGCGCTCGAGCGCGCGCTGGGCGCCGCGGGGCGGCCGCTCGACGCCGTGTTGAACTTCAAGATCTCCGACCAGGTGGCGGTGAAGCGCCTGATGGCGCGCCTGGTCTGCCCCAACTGCAAACGCAGCTACAACACCGAGTTCAAGCCCCCTCGCGTGGACGGTGTCTGCGACGTCTGCGGTCACGAGCTCCGCAGCCGGAGCGACGACGACGAGGAGACGATCCGGCGGCGCCTGGAGGTCTACCACCTCGAGACCAAGCCGCTGGTCCTGTACTTCTGGGAGCGCGGCCTGCTCCGGGACATCGACGCCGAGGCGGCCGAGGAGGTCGTCGCCCACCGGACGATCGAGGCGATCGCCGACCTCACCCAGGACTACGCGTGATCATCTACAAGTCGCCGGAGGAGATCGACCGCATGCGCGCGGCCGGGCGCATCGTGGCCGGGACCATCGACCGGGTGCTGGCGGCGGTCCGCCCGGGCGTCTCGACCGCCAAGCTCGACGAGGTGGCCGAGCGTTACATCCGCGAGCGCGGCGCGACCCCGTCGTTCAAGGGGTACGGGGGGGTGGGCGCGCGGGTCCCGTTCCCGGCGTCCATCTGCACCTCCCTGAACGACGAGATCGTGCACGGCATCCCGTCGCCGAGGCGCACGGTCACCGAGGGGGACCTCCTGAAGCTGGACTTCGGCGCGATCTGGGAGGGCTTCCACGCGGACTCCGCCGTGACCGTGATCGTGGGGGACCCTCCCACGGCCGAGGCCGAGAAGCTCGTTCGGGTCACCGAGGAGGCGCTCGAGGCCGGGATCTCGCAGATCCGTCCCGGCGGACGGCTGTCGGACGTCGGCGCGGCCGTGCAGCAGGTCGCCGAGGGCGCGGGGTTCTCGGTGGTCCGAGAATACGTGGGCCACGGCATCGGCCGGAGCCTGCACGAGGACCCCCAGATCCCGAACTACGGCGACGCCGGGCGGGGCCCCCAGATGAAACCGGGACTGGTCGTCGCCGTGGAGCCCATGGTGAACGTCGGCGAGTGGCAGACGCGGGTCCTCGCCGACGACTGGACGGTGGTCACCGAGGACGGGTCGCTCTCGGCGCATTTCGAGCACACCATCGCCGTCACCGACGACGGCCGCGAGGTGCTCACGGCCCGCTGAGGTTGCTCCCGGGGGTGCCGGGAACCGACCTTCGCCGACCGGATTCCGACTTTCGGTCCCTGTTCGGGGTGGGCCGATGACGCTACGTTGCGGGGCAGGGAGTACCCCACGGTCTTAACCGTTTCCTGGGGGGTCACCATCTCGAACGAAACCCCGCACCCGCCCGCTCCGGCCCTCGCCGACGCCCCGGCTCCGGCCCGAGACGTCCCGCCGCCGTTCGACGTGGTTCGGCGGGGATTCGACCGCGGCCAGGTCCTGCTCCACCTCCGTGCCCTGGCGGATCGGATCCGGGATCTGGAGTCCCGTGTCGCGACGACCGACGGGAGCTCGACGGCGGAGCCCTCGACGGGAGAGGGGGCCGGGGACCCGCTGGACGGCGTCTCCGAGCATCTGCGGGCCCTGCTCGGGGCGTTCGACGAGGAAGTGGCACGGCAGCGCCGAAAGGCCAAGCGGGAGGCCACGGTGGTCACCGCCGAGGCCCGGACGGCGGCCGCGCAGATGCGCCTGGAGGCCCAGGACGTCCACGAGGAAGCCGTCTCCGAGGCCCGGCGGATCCTGCTCGTCGCCCGTGAGGAGGCGGCGGCCGTGCGCGCCGAGGCCACCTCGCTCCGGGAGTCCGCCATCGCGGACCTGCGCTCGATGCGCGAGCGCATGCGCCGGTCGCTCGACGAGCTCGAGTCCAGCATCGACCAGGGCGGAGCCGAGCGCGTCATCGTGCTCGACGAACCCCCGGCGAAGGACCAGCCCACGCTGCCGCAAGCGAGCTCCTCCGGCAAATAGCCGGGCCGGGAAGCCCCTGGTCCAGAGCGTCCGTGGCGTGCCCGGCGACACATCGCCGCAGGTCATGGACGCCTTCGCGCCGGTTCGCCTATACTCTTGGAACCGCCCCCATCCGGGGGCGGTTCCGGCTCGCCCGCGGGTGGGTCGGGCTGTCCGGGAACGGGGATCAGCCGGAGCTTGCCGAAGAAAGACGCCATCGAGGTGGAGGGAACGGTCACCGAGCCGCTCCCGAACGCGATGTTCCGGGTGCAACTCGAGAACGGGCACAATGTGCTGGCGCACATCTCCGGCAAGATGCGGATGCACTACATCCGGATCCTCCCGGGTGACCGGGTGCTGGTGGAGCTGTCGCCGTACGACCTGTCTCGCGGCAGGATCGTGTACCGCTACAAGTGAGGCGTGAGGATCGAGCAGGAGCCCTGAGATGAAGGTTCGCCCGTCGGTGAAGAAGATCTGCGACCGATGCAAGGTCATCCGCCGGCGTGGCCAGATCCGGGTGATCTGCTCGAACCCGCGGCACAAGCAGCGTCAGGGATAGGGAGTCTGCCCATGGCCCGAATCGCAGGAGTGGACCTGCCCCGCGACAAGCGGATCGACATCGCCCTTCGCTACATCTACGGCATCGGCCCCACCCGGGCCTACGAGATCGTGGACGGCGCCGGCATCGACGCCGGCACCAAGGTGCGCGACCTGTCCGAAGACGAGGTGAGCCGCATCCGCGAGTTCATCGACCGCACGTACAAGGTCGAGGGGGACCTGCGCCGCGAAGTCGCCCAGGAAATCAAGCGCAAGATCGAGATCGGCAGCTATCAGGGCATCCGGCACCGCCGGAGCCTCCCCGTCCGCGGCCAGCGGACGCACACCAACGCGCGGACCCGAAAGGGACCACGTAAAACGGTGGCCGGGAAGAAGAAGGCCGGGAAGAAGTAGGGGGCGGGCTCAGACATGGCGAAGCCGAAGGCCAAGAAGACCAAACGCCGCGAGAAGAAGAACGTCGTGCACGGGCAGGCGCACATCAAGTCGACGTTCAACAACACGATCGTCACGATCACCGACCTGCAGGGCAACACGATCTCGTGGGCCAGCGCCGGCAACGTGGGCTTCAAGGGCTCCCGCAAGTCCACCCCGTTCGCCGCCCAGCTCGCCGCCGAGGCGGCCGCGCGCAAGGCGCAGGAGCACGGGCTCCAGAAGGTCGACGTGTTCGTGAAGGGCCCGGGTTCGGGTCGGGAGACCGCGATCCGATCGCTCGCGGCCACCGGGCTGGAGGTCGCGGGGATCCAGGATGTCACGCCGGTGCCCCACAACGGGGTCCGGCCCAAGAAACGCCGGCGCGTCTAGCGCCGGGCAAACTCGAGGCGGGGCAGGAGTGGATGATCCCCCGTCGAAGGAGGGAACGCCGTGTTCGTCGTCGCAAGACCGCAGATCCAGGAGGAGTCCGTCTCGCCGGTGCGGTCGAAGTTCGCCATCGAGCCGCTCGAGCCGGGCTTCGGCTACACCATCGGAAACTCGCTCCGTCGCACGCTGTTGTCGTCGATCCCCGGGGCCGCCATCAGCTCGGTTCGGATCGAGGGTGTGTTGCATGAGTTCTCCACGATCCCCAAGGTGACCGAGGACGTCACCGACGTGATCCTGAACCTCAAGGAGCTTGTCATCCGCAGCGACGCGGATGAGCCGGTCACCGTGTACCTGAAGGCCAAGGGGCCCGGGGAGGTCACCGCCGGCGACATCGCGCCGCCCGCCGGAGTCGAGATCCTCAACCCCGACCTGCACATCGCCACCATCGGCAAGGGCGGCTCGCTCGAGATGGAGATGACGGTGGAGCGGGGTGTCGGCTACCGGATGGCCGACAAGAACAAGAAACCCCGTGACCCGATCGGCGTGATCCCGGTCGATTCGATCTTCTCGCCGGTTCGCCGCGTCTCCTACGCGGTCGAGAACACCCGGGTCGAGCAGATGACCGACCGAGACCGGCTGATCCTCGACGTCGAGACCGACGGCTCGATCACGCCGAGGGAGGCGCTCGCCAGCGCCGGCGGGACGCTGCTCGAGCTCGTGCAGCTCGTGAACGACCTCGCCGAGGCGCCCTCGATGCAGGTCGGCCCGGCCGAAGACGACTCGGTCCCATCGGACTACGCCATCACGGTGGAGGAGCTGAACCTGTCGGTCCGCTCCTACAACTGCCTGAAGCGGGAGGGGATCAACTCGATCGGCGACCTGGTCCAGAAGTCCGAAGCCGAGCTCATGGACATCCGGAACTTCGGACAGAAGTCGATCGACGAGGTCAAGGCCAAGCTGGAGGAGCTGGGCCTGGGGCTGCGGGAGGAGTAACGGTGCCGAAGCCCAGGAAAGGCCCACGGCTCGGGTCGGGACCCGCTCATCAGCGGCTCATGCTGAACGGCCTTGCGGCGCAGCTGTTCGTCCACGAGGGGATCAACACGACCGAGGCGAAGGCCAAGGCCGTGCGCCCCGTGGCCGAGAAGCTGATCACGTTCGCCAAGAAGGGCGACGTGGCCTCGCGCCGCGAGGTCCTCAAGCAGATCCCCGACCGCGACGTCGTCCACAAGCTGTTCAGCGAGATCGGACCGCGGTTCGCCGATCGCAACGGCGGCTACACGCGGATCCTCAAGCTCGGCCAGCGCCAGGGCGACGCCGCCCCCATGGCCCGGATCGAGCTCGTCGAGCACGGTTAGCCGGGCCGGCCGGTGGCCGTCGTCCGGCTCACGCTCGCCTACGACGGGACCGAGTTCCGTGGGTGGGCCAGGCAACGCGATCAACGCACCGTCGAGGGCGTCCTCGTGGGCGCCCTCGCGCGCGTCCTGGGGGCGCCGCCGAAACTCTCGGTGGCGGGTCGGACCGACGCCGGCGTGCACGCTCGCGCCCAGGTGGCCTCGTTCCGCTGGCCCGATGAGGTCGACACCGCCCGGGTGCAACGCGCGGTGAACGGAATGCTCGCGCCCGAGATCGTGATCACGGCCGCGACTGCGGCTCCCGACGGGTTTGATGCACGTTCTTCGGCCACCGCTCGCGAGTACCGCTCCCGGATCGCGCTGGGGCCGTGGCCGGACCCGTTCGGGGCCCGGTACGTCTGGCACCGGCCGGGGAACCCATCGCTCGCGCCGATGCGCGCTGCGGCGCGGCACCTGATCGGCGAACACGATTTCGCGTCGTTCTGCCGTCGGCCGCCGAACGACGCCTCGACCGTCCGCCGGCTGGAGCGCCTCTCGGTGGCCCGTGCTGGCGATCGGCTCGAGATCAGGGCGCGGGCGAACGCGTTCTTGCACCAGATGGTGCGCAGCCTGGTCGGGACGCTCGTTACCGTTGGGGACGGGGGTTTGGATCCCGATGTGCTCCCGGAGGTCCTCGCCGTCCGAGACCGAGCCGGCGCGGGGCCGGTGGCGCCGCCCCACGGTTTGACGCTAGTCCGCGTGTTCTATGGAGCGCCACTCCCTAGTGAGGGGAGACGGCCGCATCTCACGGGGAAGAACGCTGGCGGAAGCCTCGCGACTCCTTGGACTGGCCCGGGATCACCTGGGAACGGCGTCTAGATCAGCCCGAGCCGGAACGCCTCTGCGACCGCCTGCGCTCTGTTCCTGGCCCCGAGCGTCAGCTCGATCTCGTGAACCAGCGTCTTGATGGTCCGCTCCGAGTACCGGAGCTCTCGCGCGATCGTCCGGGTGTCGGCGCCGTCGCCAAGGAGCCGGAGCGCGACGAGCTGGCGTTCGTCGAGCAAGTCGTCGGTGGCAGCGCCAAGAGGGGAGGAATCGACTCGAAGCCCGGCCGCGGCGGCTCGCACCGCGACCACGATCTGCTCCGAGGTGAGGCCCCTGCGGTGAAGGATCGCCACGATCTCCGAGCGGCGGCGGAGGGAGGCAGTCTCGTCGGCCGAAGCGAGGACCACCTGAGGGCATCGCAGCTCGAGATCGGAGCCCCTCGGCCAGGAGACGACCGCCACGTCCAGACCCTCGCCGTCGATCTGTCCGTCGGTCTCGATCACGACGTCGATCATCGGATCCTCGTCGAAGGCCGAGAGCAGCCCGCGGCGGTCGATCTCGTCGTCGACTGCAAGCGCGACCCGCAGCGGCACCGGAATCCCTCCCCTGGGATTCATGAAGTACCACCCCTTGCGGGGTGGCAACCCCCAAATGGGGGACGCGCCCAGCCCCGCCACAGCGGACGCTCATCGGCCCGAAGAGGGCGCCCCTCACGGTTGCTGGCGCGCGGACCTGGTCGACGAACGTGGCGAGCCAGTCCAGATCGTCGGAGCGATCGACCCGGTGGCCGCCGCCCCCCCGTTGGACCGGCGGCGACCGGGACCTTCGGCGGTGATCGGTCCGCCACGGCCCGTCGAGCATGACGTCGTTCGGACCAGACGGGAGGCACACAGTGGAATCAATAGCGCAGCGCCGGGTCGAACTCGCCCCGGTCGCGGACCCGGCTCCCCTCGGCCTGGCCGCCTTCGCGCTCACGACGTTCCTGCTCTCGGCGAAGAACGCCGGATGGACCGACGGGGGCGACGCCTGGCTGGGGTTCGCGTTCGCCTACGGCGGCCTCGGCCAGCTCCTGGCCGGGATGTGGGAGTTCCGGAACAAGAACGTGTTCGGAGCCACGGCGTTCTCGACCTACGGCACGTTCTGGATCGGCCTCGGCCTGTACGTCCTACTGGCCGAGGGCGCCAGCGCGAACCCGTTGAACGATCTCGGGTTCATCCTGCTCGCGTTCGCCATCTTCAACACGTACATGCTCCTGTGGAGCACTCGGGTGACCGTGGCGGTGTTCCTGGTCTTCCTGTCCCTCGAGGCGACCGAGGTCGTTTTGTCGATCGGCTTCTTCACCGAGGCCGAGAACGTCGTCAAGGCCGGCGGTGTCGTCGGACTGGTGACGGCGGCGGTGGCCTGGTACACCTCGGCCGCCGGCGTCGTGAACGGGATGAGCGGGCGCGCCGTCCTGCCCGTAGGCCGCGCGCTCTGGCGGGACCGCGCGCCGGCCGAAGGGACGCTCGGCCCGGAGTAT
>DATHVC010000191.1:0-4448 GCA_035461565.1 Actinomycetota bacterium | reverse complement strand
ATCTGAGCCGAACGCTCGTTCATCCACTCGTCATCGTGCGTTCGAACGTCCCGCGCACGTGTGCGGGCGGGTCGCAAAGGGAACCGCGGTAGCATGGACGTTCGAGGTCCGACGCCTACGACGTAGCCGTGATCGGAGCGGGCACGGGAGGGTACTCCTGTGCGCTGCGACTGGCCCAGCTGGGCAAACGAGTGGCGCTCGTGGACCGGGGCGATCGGCTCGGAGGCACGTGCCTGCTCCGCGGGTGCATCCCGACGAAGGCGCTGCTGGAGTCGGCGGCGGTCATGGACCGCGTGAACCGCTCCGAGGAGTGGGGCATCAAGGCCTCCGGTGAGCCCGACTGGCCGGCCATCCAGGCGTTCGAGACCAAGATCGTGGACAAGATGGTTCGGGGCCTGACCGGGCTGGTGAAAGCCCGCGGGATCGACGTCGTCCAGGGCACCGCCCGGCTCCGACCCGGCCCGGCCGTGGACGTCGACGGGCGGGCGATCCAGGCCACCGACGTCGTGATCGCCACGGGATCGTCGCCGCGGCTGCTCCCCGGGCTCGAACGCGGAGAACGCGTCATCACCAGCGACGAGGCGTTGTGGCTCGGGTCGCTGCCGTCCTCGGCGGTCATCATCGGCGCTGGGGCCATCGGGCTCGAGTTCGCCAGCTTCTACCGGTCGATGGGCGCCGAGGTGACCCTGGTCGAGGCGCTGCCGCGGCTCGCTCCGCTGGAGGACGAAGACGCCTCCAAGGAGGTCGCGCGCGCGTTCCGCAAGCGAGGCATCCAGGCGCACGCCGGAGCCTCCGTGCAGAACGTGAAAGACGCCGGCGACCGGGTCGAGGTCACGTTCGAGGCGGGGGGCAAGACCCAGACGGCTTCGGCCGACCTCTGCCTCGTGGCGGTGGGCCGCGGACCGGTGACCGACGGCCTCGGGCTGGAGGAGATCGGCGTCGAGCTGGACCGTGGGTTCGTGAAGGTGGACGGCCAGCTGCAGACGACCGTGCCGCACGTGTGGGCCATCGGCGACGTCGCGGCCACTCCCCTTCAGCTCGCGCATGTCTCCTTCACGGAGGGGTACGCCGTGGCCGAACGCATCACCGGCATCCCCGTCCCCGAGATCGACTATTCGGGCATCCCGCGCGTCACGTATTGCTCCCCCGAGATCGCCTCGGTGGGCCTCACGCAGGCCCAGGCCGTCGAGCGCGGCCACGAGGTCGAGACGGAGGTCTTCAACCTCCAGGGTGTGGGCAAGGCGAACATCGTCGGCGAGGGCGGCATCGTGAAGATCGTGGCCGCCAAGGACGGCGGGGCCGTGCTCGGGGTGCACATGGTGGGCCCGCACGTGACCGACCTCATCGCGGAGTCCATGTTGATCGTGAACTGGGAGGCGGTGCCCGACGAGGTGGCCGCGCTGATCCATCCTCATCCGTCCCTGTCCGAAGGCGTCGGCGAGGCCTTCCTTGCCCTCGCCGGCAAGCCCCTCCACGGAGCGTGACGATGGCGACCAGGGTGAAGGACCAGAAGCTCGAAGGCCAGGACTGGCGGGTCGGCCTGTCGGACGACCGACTGAAGGACCTGCTTCACATGATGAAGCTGTGCCGGTATTTCGACGAGCGGATGGAGGCCTTGTACCGGCAGGGCCGGCTCCCCGGCGCGATCTACTCGGGGCGCGGCCAGGAAGGCACCCACGTCGGCGTGGCGTCCGCGCTGCGGGAGGGCGACTCGATGTTCCCGACCCATCGCGACCTGTCGGCGCAGTTGGCCAAGGGTTTGGACCTTCGGCGGGTCATGGCGCAGTTCTGGGGGCGGATCGACGGCTACACGCGCGGCCGCGACGGGAACAGCCACATCGGGGACTGGTTCGGCAACCGAACGTGGACGGTCATGTCCCACCTGCCGATCGCCTACCCCGTGGCGTGCGGGGCGGCGCTCGCGTACAAGCGCCGGGGCGAACCGCGTGTGGCCATGGCGATCTGCGGCGACGGCGCGACGTCGAACGGCCGGTGGCACGAGGCGCTGAACGTCTCGGCCATCTTCCGGCTCCCGGTGGTGTGGGTGGTCAACAACAACCAGTACGCCTATTCGACGCCGAACCAGCTCGAGTTCCCCGTCCCGACGATCGCCGAACGCGCCGCCGCGTACAACATGCCCGGTGTGCGCGTGGACGGCGCCAACCTGCTCGAGGTGTACGCCGCCGCGCAGGAGGCCGTGACCCGCGCGCGGCAGGGCGAAGGCCCGACGCTGATCGAGAGCGTTTCACTGCGCTGGCGCGGGCACGCGGGCCACGACCCCGCGAAATATGTCCCGAAGGAGCTCCTCGAGGACCACACCGAGAACCGCGACCCGGTGAAACGGTTCGAGGAGCTGCTGCGGTCGAACGACGTCGTGGACGACGCCACGGTCAGGGAGATCGACGAACGCATCCACCGGGAGTTCGACGAGGGCTACGAATACGCCCTGAAGTCCCCGTTCCCGGAGCCGGGTGACGTCACGAAGGGATTGTGGGTCGAAGACGGCTACTGGACGAGCGAACCGGGGCGCGGCGGAGGGACCGAGGCCTGATGGCAAGCGGGGCGGGGGCTCAAGAAGTGAGCGAGCGTCAGCGAGCGAACGTAGCCCCCGCATCAAGCGGGGGTGCGGGGGCAGCGACGAAGTCGGTCGAGGCGGGGGCGGCCGGTCACGGCGCCGAGCCGCGCGGGAAACGTTCGGACAACGGCGAGGCCACCTACCTGATCGCCATCGCCGAGGCCCTGTGGGAGGAGATGGAGCGCGACGAACGCGTCTTCCTGCTGGGAGAGGACATCGGCGTCTACGGCGGCGCCTTCAAGGTCACCGAGGGCTTCATCGAGCGGTTCGGCGCCGAACGCGTCGTGGACACGCCGATCGCCGAGGAGACGATCGTGGGAATGGCGCTCGGCGCGGCGATGGAGGGCTTCCGACCGGTCGCCGAGTTCCAGTACGCCGACTTCATGTCGAGCGGGTTCGACGAGATCACGACGGCGCTCGGGCGGTACCACTACCGCAGCGGCGTGCCGGCTCCCGTGGTCCTGCGGGGTCCGTCCGGCGGAGGCGTTCGGGCCTCGAGCTTCCACTCGTTCAACCCCGAGCCGTGGTTCGCCCACTCGCCCGGGCTGAAGGTCGTGACGCCGGCGTTCCCCACCGACGCGAAGGGGCTGCTCAAGTCGGCCATCCGCGACGACAACCCGGTCGTGTTCCTCGAGCACAAGTGGATCTATCGGCGGGTCAAGGAGCAGGTGCCCGAGGACCCCGACTTCCTCGTCCCGCTCGGGGTCTCCGAGGTGAAGCGAGAGGGCAACGACGTGACGATCGTGGCGACCGGCATGATGGTCCACCTAGCGCTGGACGCCGCGAACACGCTCTCGCAGGAGGGGATCGAGGTGGAGGTGCTCGATCTCCGTTCGATCGTGCCGCTCGACGTCGATGGCATCCTCCGGTCGGTGACGAAGACCAGCCGCGCCATCGTCCTGTACGAGAGCCATCGGTTCCTGGGGGTGGGGGCCGAGGTCGCGAGCGTGATCGCGGAGGAGGGGTTCGAGTCCCTCGACGCGCCCGTCGTGCGCATCGCCCCGCCGAACGTACCGGTGCCCTTCTCCCCCGCCCTCGAAGACGCCTATCTCCCGCAGGTGGCAGAGATCGAGGACGCGGTTCGGAAGTTGTCCGCCTGGTGAGTGGAATGGAGGGCTCGAGCACCGACGCGGGAGCCCCGTCGGAGGAGGTCTGATGCAGGTCAAGATGCCGCAGCTCGGCGAGACCGTGGTCGAGGGCACGATCCTCAAGTGGCTCAAGCAGGAAGGGGACGACGTCTCTCAGGACGAGCCGCTGTTCGAGATCTCCACGGACAAGGTCGACACCGAGGTGCCGTCGCCCGCGGCGGGAAAGCTGGCCAAGATCATGGTGGGTGAAGGCGAGACCGTCTCGGTGGGAACCGATCTCGCGGTGATCGACACGGGCGACGGCGCCGCCGAAGAGCCCGCCGAAGCGGCGCAGCCCGCCGAGCCGGCGGCGCAGCCTGCCGAAGCCCGGCGGCAGGCCGAGCCCGTCGAGACCCCCCAGGCCGAACCCGCGGCCGAGGTCCCGGCTGCGGAGGCTCCCAAGGCTGCTCCGGCGGTCGCGCAGGTCCCGACGCCGACCGCCCCGACGGACGTCCAGGCACCTCCGGACCGCGGAACTCGCTCACAGATCCTGTCGCCGCTGGTCCGCCGTCTCGCGGCCGAACACGACGTCGACCTCTCGCAGGTCCGCGGCACCGGGACCGGCGGTCGAATCACCAAGAACGACGTGTTGAGCTTCGTGGGGGGTGGCGGCGAGCGCCCGGCCGCGGCGGCGATCCCCGAAGCTCCCCCCGCCCGCCCGGCCGCCCCGGCGGCGGCCATGCCGGCGGGCGAGGAGGGGCAAGAGGTCGTCGCGATGACCCACATCCGCAAGGCCATCGCGCAGC
>DATHVC010000190.1:0-18609 GCA_035461565.1 Actinomycetota bacterium | reverse complement strand
GGCCTGCGCGATGCCGCACGAGCATCTGATGCGGGTCTGGCGCGGCACCGATCCGCTACGTTCCGGGCAGATCGCGATCGTGCCGCGGGAGCCGAACTTCGTGGGCACGAACTTCCCGCACTCGGGCCCGTGGGACTACCTCCAGGTCGTTCCCCTGTTCTGGTACGGGCCGGGCGTGATCCCCGCGCTCGGGCGGTTGCAGACGCCGGCCACGCTCGCCGACGTCGCGCCTACGCAGGCCGCGCTCCTCCGGTTCGACTTCGAAGCCCTGGACGGGTCTCCGCTTCCGGAGATCGCGGAGCCCGAGACTCCACCCGCTCTGATCGTCACCCTCATCTGGGACGCGGCCGGGATCGGCGTGCTGGACGAGTTCCCCGACGATTGGCCCGTCCTGCGATCGCTGATCGAGGACGGCGCGTGGTACGAGGGCGCGAGCGTTGGTTCGAGCCCGTCGATCACCCCCGCCACCCACGCGACGATCGGCACGGGCGCCTTCCCCATGCACACCGGGCAGACCGACGCCGAGTTCCGCCTGGGGCCGGGGATGATCCGCGCCGGAGCGCTCGGCCCGCTCCTGCTGAAGGAGCCGACGCTGGCGGATCTGTACGACCGCGCCATGGACAATGAACCGCTGGTCGGGACGCTCGCGAGCGTCACGTGGCACCTCAACATGGCCAGCCACGGCGCGTTGTGGGGCGGCGGTGACAAAGACGTCGCCGTGTTGCGGACCCCGGCGTCGGTCGCCAACGAAGGAGCCGAGGGGACGTTGTGGAACCTCCAGGGGCGCAACCGGCCCTACTACGATTTCCCCGACTACGTGAACGACCTGCCGCCGCTCTCGGCCTACACGGAGGAGATCGATCGCGAAGACGGCGCCCTCGACGGCCGGTGGCGCGAGAACTCGATCGAACAATACGAAGAGGGCTGGGCCACCCCCGCACGCATCCCGTACCAGGGCCGCATGATCGAGGAGGTCATCGCGCGCGAGGGGTTCGGGGCCGACGACGTTCCCGACCTCCTGTTCATCAACTTCAAGGCCATCGACCACGTGAGCCACATCTGGAGCGTGAACAGCCCCGAGATGCAGGACACGCTGCGGTGGCAGGACCGAGAGCTCGGCCGGTTCGTCGAGTTCTTGGACGAACAGGTGGGGGAGGGGCGTTGGGTCCTGGTCCTGACCGCCGACCACGGCGCCCAATACGACCCGGCGGTCTCCGGCGCGTTCCAGGTCACCCCACGTCAGCTGGCCGACGACCTGGAGGCGGCGTTTCCCTCGGCGACGGGGGGCTCGGTCTTCCAGGCCGTGCGAACCAGCCAGATCTACGTCGACGAGCCGATGATGGAGGCGAGCGGGTACACCTTCGAGCAGATCGCGACGTTCATCCTGGACTACACGAAGGAACAGGGCGCCGACGACCCCGCCGCGGTGCCGGTCGACGAACGCGACGACCGGGTGTTCGCCGCGGCCGTTCCGATCCAGATGCTTCCGCACCTGTCCTGCCTTCCCGAGGCCCGCTCGTGAACCGCGTTTGCCTCGCGATCCTGGCGCTGGCCGTGCTCGCGGCCGCGTGCACCGCCGAAGCCGAGGTCCCCGCGCCGCGGGACGCCCCGCCGTCCGCCGATCCGCCGCCGTCGGCGCCGCCCCAAACGGCCTCGGACGCCGAGGACCTCCTCCGCATCGCGTGCGAGAACCTCGACCACGAGGTCCTCCTGCGAACGTGGCGGGGTGTCCACCCGGCCCGGAGCGGCGACGTGCAGATCGTCCCGAAGGACCCGAACTTCGTGAACGGCGGTCTCACCCACGCCACCCCCTTCGACTACACGCAGGAGGTGCCGCTCCTCCTCTACGGGCCCGGCTACGTCCGCCCCGGCGAGTATGGCCGCCCCGTCACCCTGGCCGATCTCGCGCCGACGACCGGGGCGCTGGTCGATTTCGCGTTCGAGGCTCCGGACGGGAAGGCGCAGGCCCAGGCACTGCTTCCGCGTTCCGAACGTCCGCTGCCGGCGCTCGTCGTGACGGTGATCTGGGACTCGGCCGGCACCGACGTGCTCGAACGGTGGCCGGACTCCTGGCCGTACCTTCGTTCGCTCGCCGACGGGGGAGCGTGGTTCACGAAGGCAACGGTGGGGGCCTCACCGTCGAACACGCCGATCGGGCACGCCACGATCGGTACTGGAGCGTTCCCCAACCGGCACGGGTTCGTCGACGAATACGTCCGGGTCAACGGCCGGCTCCAGAAGCCGAACGCGAACGGCCCCGGTTTCCTCCTCGAGCCCACGCTCGCCGACCTGTACGACGTCGCGATGGGCAACGAGCCGAAGATCGGCGCGATCGCCACGCTCGCGGCGCACGTGATGATGATGAGCCACGGCGGGCAGTGGGGCCGCGGCGACCGCGACCTCGCGGTGACCCGGGAGAAGGAGTTCGGTGAGACGGCCGGCGCCGAAGACGTCCGCTGGAACCTCACCAGCGCGATGGCGCCGTTCTACGAGCTCCCCGGCTACGTGAACGAGCTTCCACCGCTCGCGGGCTACGTCGAAGACGTCGACCGGGCCGATGGAGCGCTCGACGGCCGGTGGCGCGAGAACGACCTCGCGCAGCTCTCCAACGGGTTCGACTCGCCGGCCAGGACCCCGTTCCAGCAGACGCTGGTCGAGACGGTGATCGAGCGCGAGGGGTTCGGCGCCGACGACGTGCCCGACCTCCTCTACGTGAACTACAAGGCCATCGACACGATCGGACACCTGTTCAGCGCCGACGGTATCGAGATGTCCGACGCGATCCGGACGCAGGACGCCGCGCTCGAGCGGTTCGTGGAGTTCCTCGACGTCACGGTGGGCCGGGGGCGCTGGGTGATGATCGTGACGGCCGATCACGGGACCCAACGCGACCCCGAGACCTCCGGCGCGTTCATGATCGACATCAACAAGCTCGCCGACGGCTTGGTCGAGGCGTTCGACGACGACGACGAGGTGGAGCTGGTGCAGCGAGTCCGACCCACGCAGGTGTGGCTCGACCTCGACGAGCTGGAGGAGAACGGCTACACCCTCGAGCAGGTCTCGAGGTGGTTCCTCGAGCTCACGCAGGCGGAGACGTTCAAGGGACAGCGCGTCCCCGGGCCCGGAAGCGAAGGCGAAACCGTGTTCGCGGCGGCGCTCCCGTCGTCTATCCTGTCCGAGCTCCCCTGCCTTCCCGAGGCTCGCGCGAGCACACCGTAGCGGAGACAAAGGGTCACTGATGGCACTGACGAAGGACCGGCACGAGGAGGCGGTCCGCCTTCCCGAGGCCGGTCGGGCCGGTCGGCTGGCGGGCCCGTGGATCCTCGTTGTGGTCATCGCCCTCCTGCTGCTCGCGTACGGATGGACGTTCCTCCGGGACCCCTCGATCAGCGCTCCCACCCGAGATCCCGCCTGGTACACCTGGCGATCGAACGTCCTCATGAACGACGAGCCGGCTCTGGTGGTCGGCGATTGGGGACCGTTCAGCATGTTCGCCGGCGGCTATCGCGTCTCGGTCCCCCTGTACGGCTCGGTGCTGCAGCGGGTGGCCGGGATCGACCTCTACTCGTTCAGCGCCTTCATGATGGTCGGCGTCCCGATCCTCACGGGCCTGGCGCTCGGCGCGTTCAGCTGGCGCCGACACCGGGATCCCTTGTTGTTCCTGCTCGTAATGCTCGCCACAGCGGCGTTGTTCATGACCACGCCGTACGTCGGTTACCTCGACAACATCACGGTCCTGTACTTCCTGTCGCTGATCCTGGCGTTCTTCGAACCGGGACGGACGTCGTGGGGTGCCCGGACCGCCCTGTTCATGTTCGGCATCGTCGCCGCGTACACACACCCGACGACATGTGTGGTGTTCGGCGCGTCGCTGATGGCGGTGTTCGGCCTGCGCGTGTTGACGTCCCGCTTCCACCTCGCGCCCGCGCTGAAAGAGCTGGCGCCGTCGCTGATGGCCACCGGGTTCGGGATGATCTTCGGCCTGGCCTCGTGGCTGGCCGCTCCCTGGGGCGTGGCCGGCTCGCTCGCGGACGCGGCGCTGCCGCCACCGTACACGCGAGAGGTCTTCATGAACCGACTCGGCGGCTGGGTGAGCTCGATCCAGCCGGCGATCACCGTGCCGCTGATCGCGCTCGCGATCGGCTGGACGATCTGGCGAGCCAGACGGGACCGCGCCCCCTCGGACGGCTTCGGCACGATCTCGGCGATGATGTTGCTGCCGCTGGTCGGTCTCTTCGGCTGGGCAACGGGGGCCGCCTTCCCCTACTACCGCTTCATGAACGCCACGGTGGCGTTGTTCGCCCTGGCCGGGTTGGGCGCCTACGTCGCGATCCGGTGGTTGTGGCGCCGCGAGGGTACGGCCAAGATCGCCGGCGTCGTCGCGGCGCTGCTCGTGGTGGGATCGTTCGGATACATCTGGGTGACGGGGCGCGACGCCTCCCGGTGGGCCGATCCCACCAACCAGTGGATCGACCAGCCCACACGAACGGCGCTGGCTGCCGCCCGGGCGATCGTGGAGACCGAACCCGACGACGCCCCGATCGTGTTCGTCGTGAACTTCGGCGACACGTACCAGTCCTACGGATGGTCCAAGACCTTCACGAACGTCTCCCGCACGGGGCTGCCCGGCGACGCGGTGAAGCGTTCGATGACGTACTTCGGCGAGGTCGGCTCGTTTCTGGACCGTGAACCCACGGTCTTCACCGACGACACCTACAACAAGATGTCCCGAGGGTTCCATCGCGAGGTCGAGGCGCTCCGGGCCGGCTACCCGGGCGAGCCGATCGTCTTCCTGATCCGTCAGTTCAACCGCCGCACCGTCAACGAGGAGCTCCTGGACTCGGGCGACCCCTCCCTGGTCAGCCTCGGAAGCGACATCGCCGTCGTCACGGGCGACGGCCTCGCCACGCCGTCGGAAACGGGGATCACCAACGCCCTGGCCGCAGAGGCCGAGGTGGCCGAGTTCTACCGGAACCATCCGGGCCTGCTCGGGAACCTCGGGCACAACGTGTGGGTGGTGCTGGCGCTCGCCCTGCTGCTCGTGGTGCCCGGCCTGCTCGCGGCGCGGTTCTTCGAGCTCGAAGGCCCCTGGCTGAAGATCGCGCTGATCCCGGGGATCTCGATCGGCCTGACCGTCATCGCCGGGGTCGTCGTGGTCGCCGTCCTTCGGGGCCCGTTCTCCACCGCGGCCGGGTGGGCGACGTTCGGGCTGGCCGCGGCGTTCGCCGCCGTCCTGCGGGTCGGCCGCGAACCCATCCTCCGAGCGCTGAACGCGTTCGGCGGGTTCTTCAACCGGATGTTCTCGACGTTCTCCAACGCCGACTTCGCCGCCTTGATGGGCGTTCAGTTCCTGGTCATGGCGGCCGACGGGTTGGTGCGCGGTTCGATCGCCAAGTCGATCGCGTTCGGTGGCCAGGAAGGGTTCGACATCACCACGGTCCCGTCGGCCGACTACCTGCTGAAGGTCGTGCTCGCGCTGTACGTGCCGTACACGTTCCTGTCGCCGTTCATCGGCGTGGTCATCGACCGGTTCGAGCGCCGTCGGGTGCTCGCGACCTCGAGCGTCGTGACGGCGGTGGTCACGACGATCTTGGCGGCCGCCATCCTGATCCCGCTCGGCGACGGCACCTCGGAGGGCAACGTCGGGGCGACGGTCGGGCTGGTCCTGGCCATGCTCGTGATGCAGGCATGTGTCCGGATCATGCTGGCGGTCAAGTCGGCCGCTCTGCCCGGTGTCGTGCACGGGAAGGACCTGATGAACGGCAACGGGTTGTCGCAGGCTGGTGGCGCGTTGTTCCAGGTCCTCGGCGCGGGCGTGGCGTTCGGAGCCGGAGGAGCCCTCCCTTCCTGGACGATCGTGGTGGTCGGCGCGGTGGCGCTCGCGGTCTCGGCGTCCGTGGCGCTGCGCATCCGGCGGATGGAGATGACCCCCCACCGGACCTCGCTGGCCGAGGAGGCCAAACGCGTGGTGACCGACATCCTGAGCGGCGTGCGCGAGGTGGCCCGGCGCCCCGCCGCGGCGCTCGGCCTGTCGGCGTTCCAGATGCTCCGCTATCAGTTCTGGGGGTTCTCGCTCGGCGTGTTCGCGTTGTACGCGCGGTCCCTCGTGGAGTCCGGGGACGTCGACACGGTCGCGCTCGGCATCGTGGGTGGCGGTGGTTTCGTCGGCGGCGTGCTCGGGATGGTCCTGGCACAACGGTGGAAGGACACGGTGGCCCCGATCCGGCTTCTCCTGGGCTCGATGCTGCTGCTCGGCGGCAGCGCGCTGGTGTTCGGGTTCTGGGTGAGCCTGGCGGGCTTCAGCCTTCTGCTGTTCTGCGGGTTCTTCGCGTTCTTCCTGGGAAAGATCTCGGCGGACACGATCCTTCAGCAGGCCATGCCGGACGACTTCCGTGGGCGCGCCTTCGCGCTGTTCGACATCGCGTACAACCTCGGGTTCATCGTCCCGGCGCTGATCCTCGTGGTGGTATGGGCAGACGACCGCGCCAGCGGCGTGTTGATCGCCTCGGGTGTGGTGTTCCTGGTGCTGACGGCGCTCGTGGCGCGATGGGCGCGGGGCATCCGGGACCAGCTGGCCCCGCAGGACGACCTGGCAGCCGACGCTCCCGAGGCCCGGTGATGCCCGGTCCTGCCAGTCCCGACCCGGTCTCGGACCCCGCCGGGTATCAACAGCACCTCCTCGGTTTGCTCGGCGACGACGATCCGGCCCAGGTCCAGGCCGCGGGGCCCGCCGCCTGGCGCTCGCTCGTTCGGGACGCGGGCGAATCCGTGGCCCGATCGCCCGAGCCGAACGAGTGGTCGGCGCTGGAGTGCCTCGGCCACGCGGTCGACGCCGAGATCGTCTCCGCGGCCCGGTATCGGTGGATCGTGGCCCACGACGAGCCGTCGCTCATCGGGTACGACCAGGCGCTGTGGGTGGAACGGCTCCGTCATCGAGAGCAACGAGCCGAGGAGCTCCTGCAGACGTTCGAGGTGCTCCGGAGGTCCAACCTCCTGCTGTGGGATCGCTCCTCCGACGAGGAACGGGCTCGAGTCGGGGTCCACGCCGAACGTGGTCGCGAGAGCTTCGACCTGCTCTTCCGGATGATCGCAGGCCACGACCGGTTCCACCTGGCGCAGGCCCACCGGGCGCTCGAGGCCGCAAGGCCTTAACGGCGCCGGATGGTCGGCTCGAAGTCGGGGAAGTACCGGCCGATCACCGAGACGTCGAAGCTTCCCAGTATCGACTCCTTCGGCTCGCGATCCAGGAGGAACTCGAAGCAGGCGTGGACGAACGCCTTTGGCGATTCGTAGCCGGCGCCGAGCCGGCGCAGATCCTCCTCCGAGACCGTGACGTCGTGCTGGGTCTCCGAGCCGTCCTCGCGGACGGCGACGGTGAAACGCCCGGACTCGACGGCGTCGACGGTGATCTCGACCACGTTCGGCTTGCCTCCGAGCCGGTATCGTACGCGCGCTCCGAGAGGTCCGATCCGTGCCCGAGGTCCACACCGACGACGCCACGCTGCACTGCGAGGTCGACGGCGCCGGCGAGCCCGTCACCGTGCTCGCCCACGGCCTGACGAACAACCGGAACGAGCTCGCCGCCTTCACGCCGCTGGTGCCGGGCACGAAGGTGCGGTTCGACTTCCGAGGGCACGGCCTGTCCACCAGCCCGGCGACAGGATTCCGGTTCGAGGACTATGCCCGCGATGTCGACGCCGTCGCCGCCCACTTCGGCGCCACGGTTGCGGTCGGGACGTCGCTCGGCGCCGGTGCGCTCGGCAACCTGGTGTGCCGCGTCCCGGACCGGTTCCAACGGATGGTGTGGCTCCTGCCGGCCGGGCTCGACCTCCCGTTCCCGCTGGCGGGGAAGTACCACCAGCTCGCCGTCGGCCTCGAGGGCAAGTCCTCCGAGGAGGTCCTGGCCGAGGTCCTGAACGAGCCCGGCCGGCTGGACGAATACGTCCGGACCCCGTGGCGGCTCGAGGTGGACCGGATGTTGTGGCAGCACCGGGATCCGGACGGCCTGGCCCGCGCCATCCATGGTGTGGTCGAAGACTGGCCGATCCCGGACCGGGAGCTCCTGCGGCGGGTCCAGATCCCGACGATCATCGTGGCGATCGAAGGTGACGACATCCATCCCGCGGAGGTGGGTCGGATCCTCGCCGATCAGATGCCGAGGGCCGAGCTCCTCGAGTTCGCGAGCCAGGAGGAGCTGTTCGCACAGATCCCGACCCTGGTGGCACGCATCTCGTCCTTCATCGCGGGGAATGGGTAGCGGGACGTCGATGGTTGAAGATGGAGCCATGAGCGAGCTCGAAGAGTTCCACCGGGCGAAGGACGAATTCTTCCGCGACCACCCGCAGTCGCCCCTGACCGACGGGCAGCGGCGCATGTTCGAGGGGCTTCGGTATTTTCCGGAGAATCCCTCGCTGATCGTGCGAGCGCCGCTCGAGACCGAAGGCGTCGATCTCGACGAGGAGATCGTGATGGCGACCACGACCGGCGGCGAGCAGCACTATCGCCGGGCGGGCGTCGTCCGGTTCGACGTGGACGGTGAGCCCGCGCGGGTGACGCTGTTCGCATCCAGGGATTCCCCGGAGCTGTTCCTCCCCTTCCGCGACGCCACCAGCGGCTCGGAGTCCTACGGTGCCGGCCGGTATCTCGAGGTCGAGCCCCCGGCCCTCGACGGGACGGTCGTGGTGGACTTCAACTACGCGTACAACCCGTATTGCGCCTACAACCCGGACTGGAGTTGCCCGATCCCTCCCGGCGAGAACTGGGTCGCGGTCCCGATCCGGGCCGGCGAGGCCGCCTTCCCTGGTGCTCACGAGGTCCCGATCGGCTGACCCGCCCGGGCTCGCCGAGCTCGTCGGGTACCCTTCCGTGCCGTGACCGAGGAGCTGTATTCGACCGACGCGTACGCCCGCTCGTGCCATGCGACCGTGACCGAGGTCACGCCCGAGGGGATCGTCCTGGACCGCACGGTCTTCTACCCGCGGGGTGGGGGGCAGCCCGGCGATACGGGGGTGATCGGCTGGGAAGGAGGCGAGGTTCACGTCTCGGACACGCTCAAGCGGGATGGCCGCCTCCTCCACGTTGCCGAGGGATCCCTGCCCGGTCCGGGCACGGCCGTCGTTGCCGAGATCGATTGGGATCGACGCCACGTGCTGATGCGGACGCACACGGCGCTCCACGCGCTCTCGGGCATCGTGTTCCGCGACTACGCGGCGAAGGTGACCGGCGGGAACATGGAGCCCGGCGCGGCACGTATGGACTTCGAGCTCGAGACGATCGGCGCCGAGTTCGGTCGCGAGGTCGAGACCAAGCTGAACGAGGAGCTCGCCGCCGATCGAGCCGTCACGGTGAGCTTCGTGCCCAGGCCCGAGGCCCTGGCAGACCCCGATCTCATCCGCACGAAGGTCAACCTCATCCCCGAGTCGGTCGATCCGATCCGCGTCGTCGACATCGACGGGCTCGACCGGCAGGCCGACGGCGGCACCCACGTCCGATCGACGGCCGAGGTCGGCCGCGTCCGAGTGGCGAAGACAGAGAACAAGGGCAAGGCCTTCAAACGCATGCGGATCGAGCTCGTCGACCCGGCCGGCTGACCGTGTCGTCGGTCACCCTGGCCCGCACCCGCGGAGACCTGCTCGGCGGCGTGCTCGCCGCGGCGGCCTCGCTGCAGTTCGGTGCGATCGTCGTGCTCGGCAAACGGGTGCTCGACGGTGGGATGTCCGTCGAGTCGATGCTGGCGACCCGCTTCGGCGTGGCCGCCGTGCTTCTCGCGATCGTGCTGGTGGCGCTCCGCCGTCCGCTGGTCGCACACCCCGGCGAGCGGATCGGCCTCGCTGCGCTGGCGTTGTTCGGCTACGCGGTCGAGGCGACGTTCTTCTTCACCGCGGCCCGGCGGGGGACCGCCGCGGCGGTCACGCTGCTGTTCTTCACCTATCCCGTGTTCGTCACGCTCGGGGCGTGGGCTCTCGGCCGAGGGGCGCCGGCGTTGCTCACGTTGCTCGCGCTGGGGTGTGCGGTTCTCGGGGCGGGCATCGTGGCGGGCACCGGCTCTGGACTGGCCATCGAGACCGCGGGCGTGGTCTTCGCCCTCGCCGCGGCGGTCACCTACAGCGGGTACCTGGTCGGCACGGACCTGATCTTGCGTCGAACCAGCCCGCTGACGAGCGCGACGTGGGTGGCGGCGGGTGCGTCTCTCGGGTTGTTCGCGTTCGCGGCGTTGACCGGTCGGGCCACCGCCCCGCCGTCGGCGGCGGACGTATGGGCCATCGTGGCGATGGGAGTCGCGACGGCGGGCGCCTTCGTGTGCCTGCTCGGCGCGATCCAGCGGATCGGCGCCGTCCGGACGGCGATCATCTCGGCCACCGAGCCGTTATCGGCAGCGTTCCTCGCATTCGTCTTCCTGGATGAACGGGTGACGGCTGGAACGGCGTTCGGTGGCGCGTTGATCCTCGCCGGCGCCGTGGCGGCGAGCCTGGCCCGCGCCACCCCGCAGGAGCAGCAGGTTCCTTAGGGGGTCAGGCGGCCAACGCCACGCCCACGACCGCCAGAACCAGGTAGATCGCGATCCCTCCGGCCACGAGCATGACGCGGAGCGAACGCTGGATCGGGGAGCGCCCGAGCGTGTAGTAGGCGACCGGGCCGAGCACGGGCACGGCGATCACCCCGGCCATCCACGCCGCGCGAACGCCATTGGGCACGGCGTCCTGTCTGACCAGGTCCCACAGGGCGATCGAGACCCAGGCCGAATACATGATGAACGGCAAGGCGTAGGCGTAGAGGCCGATGAACACCCCGGCCAGACCGGCGGAGAGCGGGATCCCGAGCACGATGACCTCCCTGGACACGTCGGCCGACGCCGGGACGTCGAGCGCCCGGGCGTCGCGGATCTGGACTCGTTGCGGCACCGTCGTCTCGGCGATCGCCGGGTTGGGCGGTGCCTGCGCCGGCCCGGGCATCTCCTCCTGGGGCGGTGGGACGGGCTGGGATCGCCAGTCGCCCACCTCGAGATCACCCAGCGCCGCCTCGACGTAGCGGGTGAGCGGTCCGATCACGGCCCCGATCGAACCTCCGGGCATCGAACGCAGCCACGACCCGCAGCCGTTTCGCCACTCGATCGCCGAGGGAAGGCTCGTCGAGAACTCGTTGCCGGCGAAACAGTCGTCGCCTCCGGACGGAGCCGCCATCGTCAGGTCGGCGCGTCCGGAACGTCGCACGAGGTTGTCCCGGACCTCGTTGCCTTCGGTCAGCCACAGCGTCTCGTCCGGCGAAGGCAGAAGGGCGATGCCGAAGCTCTCGTGATCCTCGACCAGGTTGTGGGTCACGACATTGTCGCGGCCGCCGTTGACGATGATGCCGATGCCGAGCGACGGGTACTGCAACGGCTTCGCCGGGGCGTCGGCGTTGTTGTTGTCGTGGACCCAGTTCCCGGCAACCAGCACGCCGATCTGCGGCGCCAGCTCCTCCGAGTCGAGAGTGTTCGGCACGATGCCGCTCATGTTGTCGCGCCACTCCGAGTTCACGATGAGCAGTTCACCTCCGGCGTTCGTGCCGCTGAACCCGAGCGCGTTGTGTTCGGCCAGCACGTCCGTGACCACCGCGTGGCAGGGACGACACTGGCCGACGTAGAAGCCCGAATCGGGATGCCCGCCGGCGTAGGACCGGTCGAACTGCCCGTAGACCGAGTCGTACGCGTACACGCCGTAGTCCCCGTTGTTGTACGCGGTGAGGTACGAGCCGCGGTAGCCGAACACGCTCGTCCAGAGGAAGCCGTTCAGGACGTAGTTGCGCGCGGTGAGGTTCTCCACGGCCACCCCGTCGGCCTCGATCACCGAGATCCCGGTGTCGAGCTCGAAGCGGCCGTCGAGGATGGACTCGTTCCGGCTCAACCCTCGGATCGTGAGGAACGGCGTCGTCACCACGACCGCCTCCTCGTACACGCCCGGCGAGATCAGAACGAGCCCTCCGGGTTCGGCCCGGTCGACCGCCTCCTGGATCGTCCCGGCGTCTTGCGGGACGCGGATGGTGGCTCCCGGTCGGTCCGGCGGCTCCTCGCGGCCGGGCCCGACCGCGAAGGCGCGCTCGGGGATCGGGGCGTCGCCGACGAGGATCAGCCCCCCCATCCCCACCCCCGGCGCTCCGTGCAGCGAGCAGTGATACGGAAACGCGCCCGTCTGGTCGAACGTGAACGAGAAAACCCCGCCGGGCTCGAGGACCGGCGAGTCGAACGCGCCCTCGTCCGAAACGACCGTGTGTGGGCTGCGGCCGTCGTTCCGCCAGGTCACCGAGTCGCCCGCCGCCACCCGGATCGTCCGCGGCGTGAAGACGTTGTCGATGGCCTCGACGGCGTGGGCGTCGCCGTCCGATTCCGTGGCCAGGCCCATGGAAGGCGCCGACACGACGACCGCGACCACCCCGAGCACGGCCGCGGATCGAAGCGACCTCGCCGTGCGATGGCTTCGGCGCATCGGCGCGGAGGGTAGCACCGGTTCCGGGGGCGACCGGGGAGCGGTACCGTGAGGGCGTGGCCGAACGCCTCTCCGCGCTGGATGCGGCCTTCCTGTACCTGGAGCGCCCGGCGATGCACATGCACGTCGCCGGCCTGTCCGTGCTCGACCCGTCCTCGCGGCCGGACGGGACCCTGCGGTTCGAGGATGTGGCGTCGACGATGGCCTCGCGGCTGCACCTGGTCCCGAGGTTCCGCCAGAAGGTCGCCATGGTCCCGTTGGGCCTGGGGTTGCCGCTCTGGGTCGACGACGCCTCGTTCGACCTTACGTTCCACCTCCGGCGGACCGCGCTGCCGGCGCCCGGTGGTCGCCGCGAGCTGGCGGACTCCGTCCAGCGGGTGTTGTCCCGGCCGCTGGATCGCTCGAAGCCGCTCTGGGAGCTCTACGTGATCGAGGGGCTCGAGGGCGGCCACGTCGCCACCCTCCTCAAGGTCCACCACGCGATGATCGACGGCCTGTCCGGGATGCATCTGGCCGCGGCGATGTACGACCTCTCGCCCGACTCCGCCCCTCCGGCGGCTCCGCCGCCGTGGGAGCCCGAACCCGCGCCGTCGGGTCGGGACCTCGTGGAGGCGGCCGCACGCGAGCTTGCCACCCACCCGCTGGAGGCGCTCGTCACCGCGACGGCCACGGTCCTGCGTTCGCCGGCTCTGGCCGCCCTCGGGCTGGGGTCGGTCCTGTCCGGGGCGCGGAGCATCTTCGACATGGGAGCGCGACCGCCGTCGCCCTTCGATCTGGCGATCGGACCCAACCGGCGGTTCGCCATGACCGAGGCGCCGATGTCGCGATTCAAGGAGATCAAAGACGCGCTCGACGGGACCGTGAACGACGTGGTGTTGGCGGCCGTCGGCGGGGCCCTGTACCGGGTGTTGCGCTCCCGCCGAGAGCGGACTCGGGGGCGGACCCTCCGGGTCATGGTTCCGGTCTCCGTTCGTGCGGGAAGCGACGGAGCTATCGGGAACCGAGTCGCGCCGGCGTTCGTCGACCTGCCGGTCGGGCCGATGTCGGCGAAGCGCCGCCTGGCACAGGTTCGCGAGAGCACCCGCCACCTGAAGGAGTCGATGATGGCGATGAGCGCCGATACGATCATCGCGCTCGGCGCGTACGCGCCCGGCGGGTTGCTCGCGGCCGCCACCCGACTCGCCAGTCGCGGCCCATGGTTCAACCTCGTGGTCTCCAACATCCCCGGCCCGCAGCAGCCGATGTACCTGGCGGGCGCGCGTCTCGTGGCCGCTTACCCCTCGATGCCCCTGGGAGAGAACTCGGCGCTCTCGATCGCGTGCACGTCGCTCGGCGGGACGATGGGCTTCGGCATCACCGCCGACTGGGACGGCGTTCCCGACGTGGACTCGCTCGCGTTCGCCCTCGACGAGTCGATCGCCGAGCTGGCGAAGGCGGCCGGCGTCTAGGTCAGGAGGCGTCGGGGCCGGCCGGTTCGACCCGCTGGTCCATCCACTGCTCGACGGCGGCGAGCCAACGGTCGGGCGCTTCCATCTGGGGGACGTGGCCGACCTTCGGGAGCACCCGCATCTCCCAGTAAGCGTGGCCGCGGGTCGCCGACTCCGCGTACCGGACGGGCACGAGGCGGTCCTCGCGGCCGTGGACCACGAGCACCGGACATCGGACCGCGTCGAGGACCCATCGGCCGGCCGCCCGCCGCCGGCCGAGGGCCATCAGGGAGCGCGCGGATTCGAGGAAGGCCGGTCCCGCATCGTCGTCAGTCCGATGTCGCAGGAACTGGTCGACGTGGAGCCGGACGAGCTCGGGGTCGATCTGATCCACGTCCGCCGCGAGGATCCTGAGGCCGAGCCTGACCGCCCGTTCGGCCTCGAGCCTGCTGAGGCGCTGCCGCGTGACCCACTCGCCCACGCGGGGAAGCTGATACAGACCGAACCCGAACATCACGATCGGCGCCGGGTATGCCCCCCACACCCACGGGAACACCGAGTTGGACAGGACGAGCGCTCGGACGGTGTCGGGCTCCAGCGCGGCCTGGAGCAGCGAGATCCCGCCGCCCATGGAGTTCCCGCACAACACCACCGGCCCGTCGCCCACCACCTCGTCGAGGAACCGGCCGAGCAGCGCCCGGTTGTCCGAGAGCCGCGACCGTCGCCCCGCCCGTGGTGTTCGACCGAATCCCGCCAGGTCCAGAGCGACCACTCGGCCCCGGCGGGCCAGGCCGGGCGCCACGGCCAGCCACGAGAGCAGGGAGCCGCCGAGCCCGTGCACCAGGACGAACGTGTGGTCGTGTGGGCCGCTCCACTCGACGTAATGCGTGGGGCCGTCCAGGTCGGCCCACCGGCTGTGTGGGACCTGGATCGTCACGGGGTCCCCTTCGGTAACTCGACCGTGCAGATGATGCTCCTTGGTCGAGCCGGTCGACGACTGCCAGCGCGGCGGCGGTCGCCTACAATCGCCGGCCATGGCCATCATCCGCCTTCGCCCGCCGCTCCGAGAGCTGGCGGGGGGAGAACGTGAGGTCGCGGTGGGCGGGTCGACCGTGGCCGAGGCGCTCCGCCAGCTCGAGCGCCGGCATCCCAAGCTCGGGGGGTGGGTGCTGGACGATCAAGGGGTCGTCCGCCAACACGTCGCCGTCTTCCTGGCTGGCGAGCGCGTGGGTGCCGAGGCACGACTCGGCGAACACGACCGGCTCGACGTCGTGGGGGCGGTTTCCGGCGGCGCGGAGGAGACCGAGGTGCTCGTGGGGTCTCGCAAAGGCCTGTTCGTGTTGCGGGGCTCGGGGGGCGCCGAGATGGAGGTCGCCGCCCGCGCCTTTCCCGGCGACGCGGTCGAGTTCGCGATGCGGGACCGGCGGACCGGCCGCTACTACGCGAGCGTCACCCACGGCCAGTTCGGGCCCCGGGTGTTCGTGACGGACGACCCCGCGGGGGACTGGGAGCAGACGAGCGGCCCTCGTCTCCCCGAAGGCGAGGACGGGAGCATCGACCGGATCTGGGCCATCGTGCCGGGCGAGGAGGACGGACTCCTGTACGCCGGGGCCGCCCCCGCCTCGCTGTTCGAGAGCCGCGACGGCGGTACGTCGTGGGAGCTCAATCGGGCGCTGTGGGATCAGCCGACCCGTCCGTCGTGGCAGCCGGGGGCAGGCGGGCTCGCCCTCCACTCGATCTGCCCGTGGCCGGGCGACCCGTCTCGGCTGGCGATCGGGATCTCCGCGGTCGGGGTGTGGCTCTCGGAAGACGCCGGCGCCACCTGGGACCACGGCAACCAGGGCCTGGTGCCGAGGTACCTGCCCGAGGAAGCGTGGGGCGACACCATCGACCTCTGCGTCCACAACATGCACCGGGCCCCCACCCGGCCGGAGCGCCTGTTCATGCAATTCCACGGCGGCGTGTATCGGTCCGACGACGCGGGCCGGACCTGGATCGACATCGCGACCGGGCTGCCCTCGGACTTCGGCTTCCCGCTGGCGATCGATCCCGCGGATCCCGATCGCGCCTTCGTCATCCCGCTGAACTCGTCGGGGGACCGCGTGACGGCCGAGGGACGGGTGCGGGTCTACGAGACCACGGACGCTGGGGCGTCCTGGACGGCCCACGACGACGGGCTGCCGCCGGACGGGTACCTCACCGTCCTTCGGCAGGCGTTCGGGCAGAACGGACGAGATCCACTGGGTCTGTACTTCGGGGCGACCTCTGGAGATGTCTTCGGATCCGCGGACGGCGGGGCCTCCTGGACGCTGGCGGCCGGCGACCTGGCGCCCGTCCTGTCCGTTCGCGTCGCGTAGGAGCGGCTCCGACGCAGACGTCCTGCTCGAGCGTGATCTCATCCCTCACGGCCGACCTCCTCCGGTCCGGGTCCCGGCGATCGCCCCCGATCCAGATGGCCGGAACGTGAACCGGGGCGGGCTCCGCGGCGAAGACCTCGTGGCCCTTCTCTGACCCGGGGTCGGGAGGCATCGACTCCCCCGAATGGGGGAATAACCAGGGTCTTCACGATGTCTACACATACGGTTCCCTTTACAGGGCTGTGGGCGGTGGGTACCATCGCTTTCGAGGCCGGGCAAGGGCCGGGTTTCACGGTGCCCCGGTCCCAGTCCGCAGGAACCACGACGGAACGTCCCGAAGTTTCCCCCGGGGGGCGAGGAGAGCGTCGCCCTGGGCGGCGGAGGCTTCGAGGAGGAGAGTGAGTAGATGCCAGAGCCCGCACGACCGCTCGGGACGGATGACGCCGACGACCTCCGGCTGTACCTCGAGGCCGCGGCGCGTGAGCCCCTCCTCACCAAGGAGGAGGAGGTCGAGCTCGCCATCCTGATCGAGCACGGCAAGGAGGCGGAGGAGCGCCTCAGGGCCGGCCGGCTTCGGTCGGAGAAGTCGATCATGAAGGCGCGCCAGGAGGTCCGGAAGGCCGAGGCCGCGCGCCAGCGATTCATCATGGCCAACCTTCGGCTGGTCGTCTCGGTGGCCCGGAAGTACCAGGGGCAGGGGCTGCCGCTGCTCGATCTGATCCAGGAGGGCAACATCGGGCTAATGCGCGCCGTCGAGCTGTTCGACTGGCGCCGCGGCTTCAAGTTCTCGACCTATGCCACCTGGTGGATCCGCCAGGGAATCACGCGCGCCATCGCCGATCGGTCGCGGTCGATCCGCCTGCCGGTGCACATCCACGACCGGCTCCGCAAGCTGAACCGGACGCGCTTCCAGTTCGCGCAGACGATGGGACGGGAGCCCAGCCGCGAGGAGCTCGCCAAGGCGCTCGACACCACGGTCGAGGAGATCGACGACCTGACGGAGATGGGGCGGCGCGAGCCGCTGTCGCTCCAGTCGCCGGTCGGGGAGGACACCGAGCTGGGTGACCTGATCGAGGAGGTCGACTCGGACGCGCCGTTCAACGAGGTCGAGGACGCCCTGCTCCGCGAGGAGATCGGCACGGCGGTCGACCGCGTGCTCGACGAGCGTGAGCGCCACGTGGTGGCGCTTCGGTACGGCCTGGAGAACGGCCAGCCGCTCTCGCTCCGGGAGACCGGCAAGGTCCTCGGCCTGTCGGGCGAACGCGTCCGGCTGATCGAGCGCGAGGCGCTGCGCAAGCTCCGGGACTCGAACCTCATCTCCGCGGTCGCCGCCACCTGAGCGGCCCGGCCGCGGGCCGGAGGGGGAGTCGGATGGCCTCACCAGAACCCGTCACGGCTCGACACGACGTCGAGATCGCCGTGGATCCGGTTCGGCTGGCGGGTGACCTGGCCGTCCCGAACGAGCCGTCCGCGATCGTGGTGTTCGCTCACGGAAGCGGATCCAGCCGCCGCTCGCCCCGCAACGTCGCGGTGGCCGACCGGCTCAACCGGTCCGGCCTGGCGACGTTGCTGTTCGACCTGCTGACCGAGGCCGAGGCGGCCGAACGCGAGCACGTGTTCGACATCGATCTGCTGGCGACACGGCTGCGCGGCGCCGTCCGCTGGGTCGGCAGGCGGGCCGAGCTGACGGACGTGCCGGTCGCCCTGTTCGGGGCGAGCACCGGCGCCGCGGCGGCGCTCGTGGCGTCGGCGAGCCTGCACAACGAGCTTGCCGCGATCGTCTCGCGCGGCGGCCGCCCAGACCTGGCCGGGGACGCCCTGGAGCGGGTGACGGTGCCGACGCTCCTGATCGTCGGGGGCAAGGACCGTCAGGTCCTCGAGCTCAACCGAGAGGCCCGAGCCCGGCTAGCCGGTCCCTCCGAGCTCGAGGTGGTCGCGGGCGCCGGGCACCTCTTCGAGGAGCCCGGCGCCCTCGAACGCGTGGCCGACCTGGCGGCCGAGTGGATCACCGACCACCTCGCCGGCGCGCCCGGCGACGTCAGCCTGCTCGACGTGTTCTGAGCTCCGGCGAACGTTCGGGCACGAGCCGCATAAACGCCACGGCCAGCAGGATCAGCGCGAAGGCGATCGCGAGCGCCACGAACCAGGCGGCGGTCGTCGCTCCCTCGTTCTTCGAGCCACCTTCCGAGGGCAACCGCAGATCGAACGTCGCCGGCGAGATCGCCGCTCTCGGCCTTCGTCCCCGGCGTCCACGGCCGGCACCTTGCCCGAGCCACGCCGGCGGGGCATCCGGGGTCGAGCCGCGGGGTACGGTCGCCCAGATGATCGTGATCGGTACGAGCGGATGGCAATACCGCGACTGGC
>DATHVC010000189.1:0-5751 GCA_035461565.1 Actinomycetota bacterium | reverse complement strand
CCTCCACCACGACCGGCTGCTGGAGCTGCTGTCGGGTGAGATGGACGTGGGCCCCGTCCGCGCGGAAGGACCGGCCGCGTGGAACCTGCGGCGAGCCGGGAGACCTCCCAAGCCGTCGGGACGCACGGTCGTGAAGACGCGGGACACAGAGCAGGCCCACATCTGCGTGGGAACGAGCGGGTTGTCTCGCACCGACCCCGACCGGTTCGCGTTCGGAGTCGTCAACAACGCGCTCGGGGGCGGAATGTCCTCGCGGCTCTTCCAGGAGGTCCGAGAGCGGCGCGGGCTCGCGTACAGCGTCTACAGCTACCACTCGATGTACGCGGAGGCAGGCGTGTTCGCGGCCTACGCCGGAACGACGCCGGGGCGGTCCAGAGACGTCTTGTCGATCGTCCGCGGGCAGCTCGAAGAGGTGGCCGGACACGGCCTGGGCGCCGACGAGTTCGAGCGCGCGAAAGGTCACATGAAGGGGGCCATGGTCCTGTCGCTCGAGGATCCCGGCGGCCGCATGTCTCGGCTGGGCAAGTCCGAGATCAGCCACGGCGAGACGTTGACGCTCAACCAGATGCTCGCGCGGATCTCCGCGGTGACGCCGGAGGACTCGCGCCGCGCGGCCGAGCGAGTACTCTCGCAGCCCATGACGACCACCGTGCTCGGCCCGTTCGATCGGCGGGCCTTCCGGTGATCCGCGTCGGCGTGGTCGGCGCCTGCGGCCGGATGGGCCAGATGGTGTGCCGCTCGATCGCCGACGCCGACGACCTGGCGCTCGTCGCCGCCATCGACCGCTCGAAGGTGGGCCTGGGCATCGGGCCGCTGATCGGCCATCCCGAGATCGATGTGCCGATCTCGGACGAGCTGGACCGGCTCCTGGAGGCCGAGGTCGAGGTCGCCGTGGACTTCACCCATCCCGACGTGGTGATGGAGAACATCCGCTGGTGCGTCAACCACGCGGTCCATCTCGTGGTGGGGACGACCGGCATGACGGAGGGGGATCTGACCGAGATCGAGGCCGCCATCGGCGACGAAGGCGCCGAGTCCAACGTGGTCGTGGCGTCGAATTTCGCCCTCGGCGCCGTGTTGATGTTGCGCTTCGCCACCGAAGCCATCCGGCATCTCCCCGCGGTCGAGATCATCGAGCTGCACCACGACCAGAAGGCGGACGCGCCCTCCGGGACGGCGTTCGCCATGGCGCGGCGGCTGGAGGCCGAACGCGGCGAGCCCTACCGGGGGCCGTCGGCGGAGAGTCTGCCCGGGGTGCGGGGCGGCGCCGAGGACGGCATCCGAGTGCACTCGGTGCGGCTCCCCGGGCTGGTCGCGCACCACGAGATCATCTTCGGCGGGCAGGGACAGACCCTCACGATCCGCCACGACTCCACCGACCGCAGCTCCTTCATGCCCGGCGTGTTGCTCGCGGTTCGCGCCGTGATGACCCGTCCGGGGCTGACCGTCGGCCTCGAGCCGCTGTTGACCACACCGTGACACGACCGGGTCGCGCGCACGTTCGTTTCCGCGGCGGCCTGTTCGCTGGCCTCCCGGGTCCGTAAGCTCGACGCGCCGTGGACGTGCCGATCCGAACCATCTCCGAAGACGAGTTCGTTCCGTTCCTGCGCGCCGGCGACGCCTCGTTCAGCGCGGTGCCCTCCGACGAGGACGTGGAGCGATCTCGCCGGCTCGTCGAGCTGGATCGCTGTTTCGCGGCATTCGACGGTGACGAGATCGTGGGCACGGCGGCCGTGATCACCATGCCGATGACGATCCCGGGAGGCGAGCTCGAGGTGGGGTACGTCACGGGCGTCGGGGTCAAGCCGACCCACCGGCGTCGTGGCATCAACACGGAGCTCATGCGGACCCAGCTCGGGCAGGCCCGGGAGCGCGCGGAGGCCGTCGACGTCCTGTACGCGTCCGAAGGCGGCATCTACGGGCGGTTCGGGTACGGGCTGGCCACCTTGGGGCTCAGCATGGAGATGGAGAGCGGGCGCTCGGACTTCGTCCATGGATACGAGCCCGCGGGGTCGATGCGGCTGGTCGAGTGGAACGACGCGCTCCCGGACGCCCTTGCCGTCCACGGCGCCGTCCGGCCGGGACGGCCCGGGATGGTCGCGCTCGACGAAGCTCGCCTGGAGGACACGCTGCACGAACACGGGCCTGACAAGGAGCTGCCGCTGTTCGCGGCCCTCCACGACGGCCCCCGCGGCGTGGACGGGTACGTCTTGTACCGGGTTCGCCACGAGTGGACGACCGGCATCCCCCGATCGCTCCTCATGGTCAAGGATCTCCAGGCCACGAACGCCGGGGCGAACGCGGACCTGTGGCGGTTCGTGTTCGACATCGACCTCACCGAACGCGTCCGGGCGTGGAACCGGGCCGTGGATGACTCCCTTCTCCATCTCGTGGCCGAGCCGCGGCGGCTCCGCGCCACGCTGCGCGACAACCTGTGGCTTCGGCTGGTGGACGTTCGCGCGGCGCTCGCCGCTCGACGCTACGCGTCGGCGGGCGCCCTCGTGCTCCAGGTGCTCGATCGCTTCTGCCCCTGGAACGACGGTCGGGTTCGACTCGAGGCGTCGCCGGAGGGGATCGCCTCGGCGGAGACGACCGACCGCGAGCCCGACGTGGTCTGTGGCGTGAGCGATCTCGGCGCTGCGTTCCTCGGCGGCACCTCCTTCCGGCGGCTCCACCGGGCCGGCCTCGTCGAGGAACGCACCGAAGGCGCCCTGACCCGAGCCGACGCGTTGTTCTCGTGGGACCCCGCTCCCTGGTGTCCCTACGTGTTCTGAGGTTCACCGCGAGAGGCGGATCTCCTCGACCTCGACCGGCGACTCGGCGTCGGCCTTCCTGAGGAGCACTCCCTCGCACTCGCCGAGCTGCTCCACCTCGCGCGCCGTGAGACCGAACACCGCACGTTCGATCAGCGGCGTGTGGGAGACGGCGAGGCCGTGGCCGCCTTCGGGCACGGCGTCGAGCAACGCCGAGACCACTCCCGCCATCGCCAGCGGGGAGCCGTCGTTGTCCTTCGCGGCGAGCCCGGGCACCACGGCGTGCGGCGGGAGCTGGTTCCCCGAGCCCCGCAACATCCAGGCCACGGTCTCCGCCGCCCGCTGGGCCGGCGATACGAACACCACGTCGTACCCGCCGTCCAGGGTCCGCCCCACGTCTTCGGCCTGCGCCCGGCCGGCCGCCGAGAGGCGGTCGTCGGCGGGGTCGCGGCGGGCGTGGCGGCGGATCTCGAGCGTCTTCATCGGTTCGCGGGTCTCCGGCTGAGGTCGTCGTGTAGCATGCCGCGCTCGTGAAGCGTACCCACGTGGCCACCGTGTTCGTCGTCGTTCTCCCTTTCGTGTCCGCGGCGTGCACCGGCGACGGGAACGGCGGGGATGACGGGGCCGCGACCGGCGGCACGGCCGGCGCCACCGGGGCGACCGGTGCCACCGGACCCGCGCCCGTCCAGGGCGGCTCGGAAACGGCGGGAACGTACGAATACGCCAATGCCGGGCTGCGCGCGATCCTCGAGCTCGACGGCTCCACCGGGACGCTGGAGGTGGAGAACGGCACCGACCACGAGCTCGCCGAACCTGGCTTCTACGCTCGCCACGCGCTCACGGGGGCCCGCACCGACGGCGTGGTGGCCGATCCCACCGCGGTCCCGGCCGGAGAGACCGAGACCTTCGGCGTCGAGCTCGACGCCTTGACGGTCGGTGACGTGGGCGTGATCGGGCTCCTGTTCGGCGACGTCGACTACGGGTTGTTCGTCCGAACCGCCTGACGCCGGCTCAGCCGCGGCTCGACGGCTCGCTCTCGCCCGCGGCCGCCCGCGCCAGGACGAACAGCAGGTCCGAGAGCCGGTTGACGTAGCGGAGGACCGCCTCGTTCACGTCGGCACCGCCGTCGCGAAGCGCGACGATGCGGCGCTCGACTCGGCGCGCCACCGCCCGGGCCAGGTCGAGCGCCGCCGAGACGGCGTTGGCGCCGGGGACGACGAACACGCCCGGGAGGGGGTGGGCCCGGACCAGGTCGTCGATCCACGACTCGAGCCTCGTCACCATGTCGGGGGTGGCCAGCGACACGCCCGCCTCCAGCCGGGCGCGTTCGGCCGGGTTCGTGGCGAGGTCGGCCCCCACCACGAACAGCTCGCGCTGGAGCTCCAGCAGCCGTCGGGACAGCGGTTCGTCCTCGCTTCTGGCCCGTGCCAGCCCGAGCGCCGCCACGAGCTCGTCGACGGTGCCCACCGCCTCGGCGAGCGGGTCGGCTTTCGACATCCGCCCGCCGTACAACAACCCGGTGGTGCCGTTGTCTCCGGTCCTCGTGTAGATGCGAGGCATCCGGCTAGGATAGCCCCAGCAACCGCCGCCCTCGGGCGGCACGAGTGGCTCCGAAATCCCCAGGGCTCGGGCATGACGAGTGCCGCAGGCGTCGCACGCTGTACGGCATCCACTCGAGAGATACGTGACTCGAGTGACGCTGTGGCTTCGCGTGGTTCGCGAGGCTCGCGCAGCACTCTTCGATCGTGTGCTTCAGGATCGTTGCGTTTCGCTCGAACCATGCAGGCAACATGTGCCACATGTGACTCGTGAGATTCTCGAGGTTCGGGTGATAGGATGACCGGCCCGTGGGCCGGAGCGCTCGAGCCCCTTCGACGGAAGGAGGCAACATGGCCGGCAGGTTCGGGGCGGTCGTCACCGCCATGGTCACCCCGTTCCGCGAGGATCACTCGCTGGACCTCGACGCCGCGAGCGCGCTCGCGGCGTACCTGCTCGAACACGGGACGGAGTCGATCGTCGTCGCCGGGTCGACCGGCGAGTCGCCGACGCTCACCCACAAGGAGAAGCTCGAGCTGTTCCGCGCCGTGATCGAGGTCGCCGCCGGCGAGGGCAAGGTGATCTGCGGCACGGGCACGTACAACACGGCCGAAACCATCGAGCTCTCGCGCGAGGCCCAGGACCGGGGCGCGGACGGGCTGCTGCTCGTCACGCCCTACTCCAACAAGCCGCCCCAGCGCGGCCTGTTGGAGCACTTCCGGCGTGTTGCCGGCGCCGTGGACCTGCCGATCATCGCCTACAACATCCCCGGTCGGACGGCCACGCGGATCGAACACGCCACGTTGCTGGAGATGGCCGAGGTCCCGAACATCGTCGGCGTGAAGGACTCGACGGGGGATTTCCAGGCCATCTCGCGCCTCATCAGCGAGGCCCCTCCCGAGTTCGAGGTGTATTCGGGCGACGACTGGGCGACGTTCGGCTACCTGTGCCTCGGCGCGGTCGGGATCGTCTCGGTGGCGGCGCACCTGGTCGGCGATCGCATCCGCCAGATGTGCGATCTGATCTTCTCCGGCGACATCCCGGCGGCGCGCAAGATCCACGAGGAGCTCACGCCGCTGTTCAACGCGCTGTTCATCACGAGCAACCCGATCCCGGTCAAGACCGCGCTGGAGATGGTGAGGCGCCCCGTCGGACCGCCGCGTCTCCCGCTCGTCCCGGCCACAGCTGAGGAGCGGGAGCGGATCCGCGGGGCGCTGGCCGATGCCGGGCTCCTCTGAGCCGATCCTTCCTTCACCTCCCGAGGCGTTCCGGCGTCCGGACGGGCCCGCGAGGGTCGTCTTCCTCGGCGGTGTGGGAGAGGTCGGCCGCAACATGGCCTGTGTCGAGCTCGACGGGCGCCTGCTGATCGTCGACGTCGGCCTGTCGTTCCCGCACGCGGAGATGCCCGGGATCGACCTCGTGCTCCCGGACTTCGAATACGTCCGGGGCCGCCTGGACGACG
>DATHVC010000188.1:0-3988 GCA_035461565.1 Actinomycetota bacterium | reverse complement strand
CCCCCGGACCACAGCCGACCTCGAGCGCCGAACCCCCGGCCCGGACGCCGGCGAACTCGACGAGCTTCGGAGCGAGCACCGAGGAGTGGCGCCCCATGAACCGGTCATAGGCGTCCGGGGTAACGTCGAAGCTCATTCCGGAATCTAGGTGCCGACGAGCCGCCGAACAAACAGCGGCGGTGGGGATTCACCCCGATCCGAGCGAGACCACCAGCCGGTCGCCGTCGTCGTGGACCTCGGTGCCGAATCGGGCGCACGCCTGCGAGAGCCGCCGGGTGATCCATTCCCGATCGCGGCCGGCGGCCGGCCGAGTCAAGGCGTAGTCGAGCTTCAACGGCACGGCCTCCAGGCGCGTCGGCCCGGACCGATCGAACGTGAGGAACCACAACAGACCGAGATCGTTGCGGAGCGCCGCATCGACCGCGTAGTCGTCGAGGAAGTCCCCGAGGTCGTAGAGGACCGGGCCCTGTACGCCATGGATCACGTGGGCCGAGTGCCCGGCGACGACCGTGGCGCCGGCGTCCACGAGCGCTCGCGCTGCGGCGCGGACGTACGGTAGCGGCTCCGCGACCATGTTCGGCCCCCAGTGAGGCGTCACGAGGACGGCGTCGGCGTCCGCGTTCCGGACGAGCTCGAGCATCCACGAGGGAACGCCGTGTCGAAGGTCGGCGAAGGCGGTTCCCGGACGATCCGGTCCGGCCGCGTACTCCGGCGGATGGTCGGCCACGCCGACGACGGCCAGCCGGAACCCTCCGGACTCGAGCAGCACGGGCGCGCGCGCCTCCTCGATGTCGCGCCCCGCCCCCACGTGGCGGATGTCGGCGGCATCGAGGTGGTCGAACGTGTCCAGGAGCGCCTCGGGCCCGAAGTCGAGGACGTGGTTGTTGGCGAGCGTGACGCACGAGACGTCGAGCTCGGTCAACGCCCGGAGGGCCGTCGACGGCGCCCGGAACGTGAACACCCGCGACGGATCGGGCCGAGCGTCGGCGCGATCCGACACGCAGCACTCGAGGTTCAGGACGAACAGGTCGGCCGAGCGGGTCGCCTCGACGACTTCGGGCGCGAACAGATGGCGGTCCGGCCGCTCGTCGAGCGCGGCCGCCACGCCTCGTCCGAACATCGCGTCGCCGGCGAGCGCGACCGTCACGTCCATCCCGGGCCCAGCCTACGGCGGCCCGGCGGGTACACTCGGCCGATGGCGGCCGTCCCCGACGAGCTCCGCGACCTCCTCGCCACCGGGCCGCTGGCCCACCTGGTGACGCTCGACCCGGACGGCACGCCGCGGGTGACGCTCCAGTGGGCGGGATTCGACGGCGACGAGATCGTCATGGCGACGTTCTTCCAGCTCGACCAGCCCAAGCTCGGCAACATCCGACGGGATCCCCGGGTCACGTTGTCGTTCGAGGCCAGGGAGCGCATCGAGCTGCTCCACCCGTACGCGGTGGTCCGGGGTCGAGCAAGGATCACCGAGGGCGGCGCGCTCGCGGTGATGGACCGCCTGGCCGAGTCTTATCTCGGGCCGGGCGCCGTCTACCCGATGCGCGACGTGCCGGAGGGTGTGGTGATCCGGGTCACCGTGGAGAAGGTGTACGGCATCGGGCCCTGGGCGGAGCCCAGGGCCCGATGAACCACCGCGGCCGCGATCAGCGGAACGCGACCCAGGCCACGTCCTCGAGCGAATCGAGGTCGGCCGCCTCCAGTCCGAGCTCGGAGACCGTGTAGAGGAGATCGCCGACCACCAGGGACCGCCGGATCCCGTAGCCCCAATCGACGGAGCCGACCTCCTGGTGGCTCAGGCGGTCCAGCAACGAGAGCTCACGGCCCTGGACCCGAACGGCTTGCGCGCCGAAGAAGCTCTCGTCGCGCTGCGCGTCTTCGTTCCACCGGTAGACGGTGAGCGGAACGACGACCAGCCCGTCCGGCTCCCAGTACAGGAACGCATGGTGGTCCCACTCGGCCTCGGAGCTGCCTTCGCCGATCTGCACCTGGTCGATCCGCCGTGGCGACGCCGGGTCGGACACGTCGAACAGCGACAACTGCGTTCCCTTCACCACGCCCTGTTGGGTGGCGTCCTGCCCCACACCGAGCAGGAGGTCGTCGGCGAGCGGGTGCAGGTACGCGGAGTACCCGCGGATCTTCAGCTCCCCCGTGACCGCCGGGTTGGACGGGTCGGACAGGTCCACGATGTAGAGCGGATCCACCTGCCGGAACGTCACCACGTAGCCGCGCTCCCCCATGAACCGGACCGCGTAGATCCGCTCGCCCTCGCCGAGCCCACCGACCCGGCCCGTCTGCACCAGGCGGCCCTCACGTTCGGCCAGCACGGTCACCATGCTCTCGGAGTCGTCGGAGTCCCAGAACGGCGGGGCGTCCGTGGACGCGACGCGCAGATGCCCGGCGTATTCATCCATCGAGAACTGGTTCAGGAGCCACCCCGGCACCTCGCCGGAGGATCGGTATTCGGCGCGATCAGCAGCGCTGATGTCGAAGCGGTGGATCTGGGTCACGTGGCCTTCGGTGACCTCGGCCCGCTCCGCGGTCGCGAGCTGCTCGATTCCCCACCAGTCCACCCACCGCTGCGTGGCGACGTAGAGGCTGTCGCGGGAGGCGTACACCGTCTCGCCGTCGGACATGACCCCCACCGAGCGCTGCGCAACCGCCCCGTCGAGTCCCTGCGTCAGGTCGAGGGTCAGCACGGTCAACATCCCGAACCCGGCGAACTCCTCAGGATGCCTCGCCGAGTCGCAGTCCAGCAGGGTTCCCTCGGACAGGGTCCCGCCGCTTCCGTCCTCCAGGACGAAATACGGGACCCAGTTCTCGATGGTCGAGGCCTCGATCACCTCGCGGTTGCGTTCGAGCGCGCTCCGTTCGGCGCGCAGCCCCGGCCCCTCGGGAGTCGTGAACTCCAGTCCGGTCGGGTAAGACGAGACGACCACTCGGGCGACGCCGTCGATCAGCCGCGCCGAGAGGTACCTCCCATCCACCAGCAACCGCCGGGCCACGACGGGGTGAGCGGGGTCGGTCAGGTCGACTTCGACCATCGCCGAGATCGGGGCTCCTCCGCCGACGACGACGTCCGGCGCGAGCGGCCGCGGGATCGCGTCCCCGCCCGTTTCGCCCAGCAGGAGCGCGCGGTCGCCGACCATGACCAGGTCGCGGACCCACAGGTCGCGCAGGCTCAGCGATCCCACGAGGTCGGGAGACGAGCCGGTGACGTCGAGAACGAACAGCGTGCCCTGCGCCAGCGCCAGCAGCGTCTCCCCGTCGGTCTTGACGATGTCGGGTTCGTCCACGCCGGCCGTCTGGAGGTTGGTCCCGGAGTAGTCGACGCCGGGCACCGGGGCGGCGGCGACGGGGACTTCCGCGCCGGCCGCGGCGTCGCCTGCCTCGGCGACCCCGTCGCGGGCGAGGAACCCCCAATACTGGCCGGGGAGCCCCCACGCGGTCACGTGTTCGAGCCCGTGTCCCTTGACGTAGGACAGCAGGTCGTCGCAACTGGTGAACGAGACGAGGCGAGCGTCCAGGGCCACCGGACGCCCGCCTCCGTCCGAAACACACGACGTGAACAGCAGGACCGCACCGACCAGCAGGGCCATTCGAGCTCGCATGTCGCGCCTCCTCCGTGGGTCCTGGTTGGACGCTCGAGGGGTGGGCGGAGGGTTCCCGGCTCAGGGCGAAGGAGAGGGTCGTTCGCGGCGGCCGGTCACGTACGCACCGGCCAGGACCAGGACGATGCCGGCGACGGCCACCGGCGCGACCTCCTCGCCGCGGAAGGCCACACCCAGGATCAGGGCGACCACGGGGATGAAGTAGATCTGGACCGCCCCCCGCGTCGGGCCGGCCCGACCGAGCATGGTCGAGCTGGCAAGATAGGCCAGGCCGGTGCCGAAGACGCCGAGGAACCCCATGGCGATCGCGCTCGGCCAGGCCCACGTGGATCCGGGGATCGCGGTCAACCCGAACGGGGCGACCAGGCCGAGCGCGACCA
>DATHVC010000187.1:0-6300 GCA_035461565.1 Actinomycetota bacterium | reverse complement strand
GTCCAGCTCCTTCACCAGCTCCGCCCGGTTCGCGAGGCTGGCACTCCATCCCACCACCCGGCACCCGTGGCTCCGTTCGAGCGTCCCGGCCAATCGTTCCGCGACCGGCCCGGGAGCCGTGGTGGCGTAGAACACGTCTTTGCCCTCCACGTCGCCGAGCGGCTGTGGCTGGAAGTCCGTCACGATGAGCCGGGCGTCACCATGCAGTCGCTGGACGTGGGATCGGAGAGCAGAGAGGTTCTCGAGCCCGGCTGGGCTTGCAGCCATGGTAACAACCACCAGGTCCGAGAGCAACAGCCGAAACGGGCCCAGATAGCCCCCGAGGTACTCGGGCGGCGCTTCCGCGGGAACCACGAGGACGCCCGCGTCCCAGGGCACCGTCGGGACGGCCGACCCGCTGCCCTCGAGCACGACGACGCCGGCCCCGAGCGCGACGGCCCGTTCGGCGGCCTCACGCACGTTCGTGGCCATCGGCCTGCCCGCCAGGCCGCCGCCGGCCCGACGAGCCCCGATCGTGGTGACGCCCGCCGTCACCGCGTCCTCCAGGTAGTCGGAGGCCGCGTGGCGCCCCCGCCGGACGAGATCCAAGAGGGCCTCGAGGGTGACGCTGCCGACCGAGGCCACCTGCGGCTCGGCGGGCCCGCCCCGGCCCATCGCCACCAGGATCGGTTCGAGCGACATGGCCGCGGCCACGCGGGCCACCTCGCCGCCGATCGCGGTCTTGCCCGTCCGTTTGCCGGTCCCGATGACGGCGAGGGTGGGCGCCACCAACGGCGGCCCCGAGATCGGCGGCTCGAGGCGGAAGTCGGCGCCGAGGTACGGGAGGCCCCGAACCAGGGTCACCGCGGCCACCTCCATCCGCTCGCGGTACCCCAGGATCGGCTCGTCGGACAGGTCCACGACCCCCTCGATCCCCCGGCCGGCCAGGTCGTCGAGCACGGCCGCCACCGAGGCGGCCGGCTCTCCCTGCGCCGTCCGGACAGGGACCCCGAGGTCCCAGACCTCGCCGACGCGCACCTTCTCGGTGCCCCCCAGCAGCAGGGCGGCCACCGGCTCGAGGCCTCGGGCTCGCGCCGTCTCGATCCCCCATCGCGTGACCGGTGGGTAGTGTTCGCCGTCGACGAGGGCGAGGACCTTCACGACACCTCCTCAGGTGCCTTGCGGGGGGGTGGTGCGACGCGAGTCAGTCGGCTCCGGGTGACACGCTTGTCTCCGGCTCGCCGGCGAGGCCGTCGAGCTCGCCGCCCCCCCGCGTGTTCCGTTGCTGCACCGGGGGCTCGAGCTCTCGGAAGTACTGCTCGCCGCTGGAGAGCGAGAAGTGAGCGATCACGCTCCCGCCGCCGAACGGATACCGCCGCGTGATCTTGACCTCGTCGCCTTCGACCTCGAGCACGTTGTAGCAGGGCTTCGTGTACCCGCGCACCCGGAGGGAGGCCACGGTTCCCGCGTTCGCGACGTAGAGGTTCTCGAGTCGCCACACGTACGGCACGTGTTTGTGGCCCGAGAGCACGATGTTCGCGCCCGCGGTGATCAACACCTCCAGCAGGTCCCCGGCGTCCATCACCGTGCTCCGCTCCCGGCCGGTCCCGGGGATCGGCAGGAGGTGGTGATGGAGCACGAAGATCTTGAGCTCGGCCGACACGTCGAGCTGCTCCCGGATCCAGGCGTACCGCTCCCGGCCGACGTGGCCTTCGTTCACGTCCGGCTCGCTCGAATCGACCCCCACGATGCGCACACCGGCCACGTCCACGCTCCAGTGACGTTCGCCGACGAGCTCCTCGAAGTGGAGGTACCCCACATTGCGGGCATCGTGGTTGCCCGGAACGGTGAGGATCGGGGACTGGATCCGCTGCGCGTAGGCCGCCCAGTTCTTGAACTCCTGACGAAAGCCGTCGGTGGTGAGGTCGCCGCTGCAGATCACGACGTCGGGATGCATCTCGTTCAGCTCCACGATGACCCGGTTCATCATGTTCGGCACGAAGTGCGGCGAGCCGACGTGCGGGTCCGAGATGTGGGCGATCGTGACCACGGTCACGTCCCAGTCTACCCAGGGGGCCTGCGCGGGACCGGGAGGATCGCGGGCCGGCCGCTCCGGCGTGGGAGCATGTCGACGCCGTGAACGTGCTCGACGTGTTCCTGCTCGCCCTGCTCGGACTGGCCGGCCTGACCGGGTACCACCGGGGGCTCACCCTCCAGGCGTTCAGCTTCGGGGGGCTGCTGGTCGGCCTGGGCGTCGGCGCGGTCCTCGCGCCGGCCCTGGCCCGCCTGTCTGAGAGTCCCGGCGCCCGGGCCGGGACCGCGGTCATCACGCTGATCGTCCTGGCGGCGCTCGGGAACGCGCTTGGGTGGTTCGTCGGGCACCGGGTTCGCGAACACGCTCGGGCCACCCGGTTCGGACGCGCCGACGCGGCCACCGGCTCGGTGATTGCGCTCGTGGCGTCGCTCCTGGCCGTCTGGTTCCTGGCGCTGAACCTCGTGAACGGCCCCTTCCCCCGCCTGGCGCAGGAGATCCGCGGGTCGGCCATCGTGCGCTCGCTCGACGCGGCCTTGCCGGACCCACCGTCGCTGCTCGCGCAGGCGCGACGCTTCTTCAATCGGTTCGGGTTCCCCGACGTCTTCTCCGGGCTGCCGCCCCCTCCGGCCGAGCCCGTGGCGCCGCCCACGGAGGAGGAGGCGCGCGCCGCAGCCGAGGCGGCCTCGCGGAGCACCGTTCTCGTCTGGGGCCGCGCCTGCGACCGGGTGCAGGAGGGATCCGGGTTCCTGGCGGAGGCGAGCCACGTCGTGACGAACGCCCACGTGGTCGCAGGCGTGGCCGAGCCGATCGTGCAGAACGCCGAGGGCGTCATCCGCAACGCCACGACGGTCCTGTTCGATCCCGAGCTCGATCTGGCCGTGCTTCGGCTCGAGTCGGCGCTCGGGCCCGCGTTGGCGCTCGCCTCGGACGACGCACGGCGAGGCGACACGGGCGCGGTGCTCGGGTACCCGGGGGGCGGGCCGCTCGACGCCCGGAGCGCGGCGGTGCTGCGGGACTTCGAGGCCGTGGGACGGGACATCTACGGGACCAACGAGATCGTGCGTTCGGTCCTGGAGCTCCAGGCCGAGGTGCGCCCGGGGAACTCGGGCGGGCCGTTCGTCCTTCCCGACGGCTCGGTCGCCGGCGTCGTGTTCGCCGCCTCTTCGGCCGACGACGAGGTGGGGTACGCGATCGCGGCGGACGACGTGCGTCCCCGGGTGGACGACGCCACGGCCCGGACGGCGCCGGTCGACACCGGACCCTGCTTGCGCTGATCCCCACGGGGTTCGCGCCGCGTCCGGCATTCGGGCTCCGGCCGGACGCTGGGGCTGAAGGGCCGCCTCGGCGGAACCGATACCTGGGACATGGCCCTTGTGCCGAGACCCGTCCGGCGTCTGGCGCTGGCAGCCGTCTTGATGATGGTCGCCACGGCGCTCGGCTCGAGCGCCGGTGCCGCGGTCATCGGGACGCACGACGGCCGGCTCAGCCGGGTCGCGCCGGTCCCTTCCGCCGCCGAGGACACCTCGCCGGGTCGATTCCTGCTCGTTCGCGTCGACCGCGATCTCGCGATCACGGCACGGCCCGGCGGGGGAGGCGTCGTCGGTACCTGGCCGGCCGGATCTCGGTTCTACGGAACCCCCTCGACGGCGTGGGTTCGCCGAACGAACGCGGACGGGCGGTTCGGTCTGGTGGACGTCCCGTACGCCGCCGAACCCCGCAGCGGCTGGATCCGCCTGCGCGGCCTCGAGCGCTCGTGGACCCGGGTGCGGGTGATCGTGGACCTGTCCGAACACCGTCTCACCGTTCGCGGTGACGCGGCCGTGGTCCTTCGCGTCGCGGCCGGCACCGGGGCCCAGGCCTCACCGACCCCGACGGGGCGGTTCGTGGTGACGGATCGCGTCGCGTTTCCGGCGGGCGGGGTTCTGGGGACGTTCGCTTTCGGCATCTCGGGCATCCAGTCCGACCTGCCCGCCGGCTGGACGGGCGGAGACCAGCTCGCGATCCACGGCACGAACGCCCCTACCACGATCGGTCGTTCGGCCAGCGCCGGATGTCTTCGGGTCTCCGAGGCGGTCCTGGCGGAGCTGAAGCCCCTGCTGCAGCTGGGCACGCCGGTGATCGTGCGCCCCTGAGCCCTACTCCTCCATCACGACCCGCACGTCTCCCTCCCGGGACAGCAGCGAGAACGACGTGATCTCCCCCTCTCGGCGGAACACCAGGCTGATCCGGCTCTCGCCGATCGCGAGGTTGCGCACCTCGACCGTGTTCAGCCAGGACGGGAGTTGCGGCGTGTTGACCGTGAGCAGGTTGTCGTGGGCGCGGGCCGAGATCCCCAGGATGCCCTGGAGCATCAGGAACGGCGACCCGGCCGCCCACGCCTGGGGCGAACACGCGATGGGGTAGCTCACCGGCCGGTTCGGCGTCCGGCGGGTGAAGCCGCAGAACAGCTCGGGCAGCCGCAGGTAGTCGGCCTGCACCGCGGCGTCGAACAGCGCCGTTGCCACGCGGTTCGTCGAACGAGCGAACCCGTACCGCTTCAGCCCGGCGGCGATCAGCGCATTGTCGTGCGGCCACACCGAACCGTTGTGGTAGCTCATCGGGTTGTAGGCCGCGGCGGCTTTGCTCATGGTGCGGATGCCCCATCCCGAGAACATGTCGGGCGAGAGCAGCCGCTTGGTCAGCGGCGCGGCCTTGGCGTCGTCGACGATCCCGCAGTACAACCCGTGGCCGGGGTTGGAGGTCACCGTTCGTACCTGCTGCTTGTCCCGGTCCAGGGCCTGGGCGAAGTACTGCTCGTCTTCCATCCAGAACGCCTCGTTGTACAGCCGCCGGAGCTCCTCCGCCTGCGCCTCGAGCCACCGAGCGTCTTCGGACCGGTTCAGCGCCCGATAGACGTCCGCCATGCGCTGCTTCGCCAGGTAGACGTACGCCTGCACCTCGGCCAGGGCGATCGGCGGCTCCGCGAGCCGCCCGTCCCCGTGCACCACGGAGTCGTGCGAGTCCTTCCACCCCTGGTTCCGGATGCCTTTGGGCGACCGGGACTGGTATTCGACGAACCCGTCCCCATCGAGGTCACCGTAGCGGTCGATCCACTCGAGGGCCGCCTCCGCCGCGGGCAGCAGCTTCTCGGCGAAGCCGACGTCACCGGTCCATCGCAGGTGCTGCGCGTACAAGATCAGGAACCAGGGCGTCGCGTCGACGGACCCGTAATAGGGGGAATGCGGGATCAAGCTGGCCCGTGCGAGCTCTCCCTGCCGGATCTCGTGCAGGATCTTGCCCGGCTGCTCGTCGCGCCAGTCGTCCAGCTTCGAGCCCTGTTTGGCCGCCAGGAGCTCGAGGGCCTCCCGGGCGGGGCGCCGGTTCATCAGCAACAACTGATGGGACGCGATCAGCGCGTCGCGGCCGAAGACGGTGACGTACCACGGGATGCCGGCAGCGATGATCGACCCGCCGTCGACCTCTGTGTAGAGCGCCCGGTGGTCCCGGCGACTTCGCGCCAGGAGCTGGTTGAACAGCTCGTTGTCCGTGACGATTTCGGTGGACTCGCGGTCCCACTCCTCGTACGAACGACGCAGCCGATGCACCGCCTGGTCGAAGTCCTGCGATGATGGCCGGCCGTCTTCGACGATGGCGTCGACCGACAGTCCGATCAGCTTCGTCTGGTAGGGCCCCAGATGCATCCGGAACGTCGTCGAGGCGATCGTCCCGTCGACCTCCGTGCGATCCGGCAACACGCCGAACTCGATCCGGGTCGTCCGGCGCAGGCCGTCGCGACCGTGGTAGTCGAACTCGATCGTCCCGTCTCGCACCGTGGGTGGGCGGGGCGGCTCCGTGCCCTCGCGTGCCATCCCCCGCACCTCGAAGATGTCCGAGAAGTCGGCCCCGAACTGGAACCCGAGGTCCACGGTGATGGGGAACGGGTTGTAGTTCTTCAACCGAACGCGCTCGAACAAGCGGCCGCTGATGGCGCGGATCCGGCGGACGTTCAACGTCTGCTGAGGCACTGTGAGGACCTCGCCGTCGTACAGGTCGGGGTTCGTCAGGTCGACGTGCGACATGTATCCGCGTTCGGAGGACGAAGAGAGCAAGACCAGGTCTCGGCCGTTGAGCGACATCCGGAAGTGCGACAGGAAGCGCGTGTCCTTCGAATACAGGCCGAGCCCGTAGTCGCCGCCGTGATCGAGGTTCCCCTCCAGATCGGAGTACAGGAAGGTGTCGCCCTCCTTGACCGCGAGCGTCTTGCTCGCGAGATCGGTGACGACGACGGGGCTCCGGGCTCCCTCGGG
>DATHVC010000186.1:0-4715 GCA_035461565.1 Actinomycetota bacterium | reverse complement strand
CATGCCGACGAACTTGACGACCGGGTACGCTTCGCGGCCCGACGTGGTGATCCACGGGAACACGCCTGGGTCCGCAACCACCGGGAAGTAGACGGCCGGCTTGGGGTTCATGTCGGCCACGTCGTTGAGCCAGGTCTCCATCGCCTGCACGAGCTCGTTGGGCACCGCGGGCGCTGCACACACATACGTCGGAGGCGGGTCCCACAGGACCGGCTGGAAGGCGCTCGGCCCCTCCATCCCCATCTGCCGGATGTACTCCCGGAGCTCGTTCACGCCACCCTGTTGGGAACCGCAGTTCTTGGGGTTGGTGTCTTGGCCCTGGATCGGCCACCCCTGGGGGAAGTTGAGCCATCCTCGCTGGGGCCCCGTCTTGTCCTTCTCGAACTCGAAGTAGCACTCCGGACCCGTATAGCCGGGTTGTTTGCCCTCGGTGCAGTCATCCACCTTGAGCATGTCCAGCTTCAGCGGGACCGGGTTCGCCACGCCCAGGGTCCACTCCGCGGTGGCGGAGGCCGTGACGGTCCCCTCCTCGAACCCGAGGATCTGCGCCACCACGTAGTCCTGGGCAAAGCTGACCGTCACCGTGACCTCGTTCTTGCCGTTCGGGGCGGCCAGGGAGCCCGGGCCACACTGGGCACCGGGGGCGAGCTGGAAGCCGGTCACCTCGGCTGCGGCGTTGTTCAGGGTGACGAGCTCATCGGCGGCCCCCATCGCGCTCACTTCCCCGTTGCCGAGCCCGCACTCCCTCGCCGCGGCAAGGGCGCCGGCGTCGGCGCCGTTCACCATGTTTCGCTTGAGGGACACTCCGCGGCCGAGATCGAACGTCAGCGCCAGCATCCCGAGCAGACACATCAGGGAGATGGCGACGATCGTCGCGGTGGCACCCCGCTCTTCGTCATGAAGCCGGAACACGGTGAACCTCCTTACTCGCATCGGAAGACCGCCTTGACGGTCGCGGTCACGCTTGCGTTGCTCCAGAACGGGATGTTGAGCTGGAAGGGCTGGTCCCACGAGACCTGCACGTCCTTGCCCCGGTCGGAATTCGTGCATCCGTTCGGGCCGCCGCCCCCGCCGAGGACCTGGATCGTGGCGTTCCCGGCCGGTTCGTACGGTGCCGCGGCCTGATCGATCTCGTCCTGAACCGCGCACTCGCTGGTGGAGGCCACCGCAGCGCAGCGGGCGCCCTCCCTGGCCGCACCCTGGAAGACCTGGTACTGGCTCCACACCCGCCCGAACTCGAGGACGCCGAACAACATCAGAGCCAGAACCGGCAGGATGAGGGCGAACTCAACCGCCGCCACTCCCTCCTCCCGCGAGATGCGGTGCCTGTTGAGATTCATGATCGCGCGCCTTCCTCCGCCTTCTCTCCGGGTACCGGCTTCTGTCGGCCCCTCACTCCCCCCGACCGTGAGAGTGAGCGGCCGACAGGGCCGCTCTTCCAGTGCTGCTAACCAGTGTTGGGCTCCACACCACCAAGGGTGTCGGCCCCAGACTGGAACACGTTGGCGATCGCGAGACCGAGGGCGATGGCCGCCGCAATGATCGCGAGCGCGATCAGGACCAGCAGGAGCGCGTACTCCGTAGCAACCGCACCATCCTCCCGCCTCAGCTTCGAACGCAGGCCCGCGAAGAGCGTCTGCGCCCCAACGTAGAGAGTGAGGAACATTCCGTTACACCTCCCTTCATCCGACTCGAGGCTCGGACTGAGTTCTCGTACCTTCATCGGTAAGGTTGGGGAGGGGCTTGAGCCCTTGGTATCCCGACTTCCACCGGCTCTGCGTATGAAGTTCTACGTAGGACGACGCCCGCGCTTCACACGCCCTGGAGCGCCCATCAAGTGGTCCGTTCGGCGACGCACAGTCGTTCGTCTGGATCGCGGCACCAGGAATCAGGCAAGAGAATCCGGTCAAACGCTCAAGGTTCCGGGCTTCCTCACCGATTCATATTGGTCAAGGAGCGAAGGACCATGAGTCTCGTCCGCAAGTCTCCTCGAGCGGTCGCGACGTACGACCCCGTCGTGCGCTGGAAGGCACGCGCCTGGGCCCTGGTCGCGTATCTCGCGGTCCTGTCGGCCGTCGCCGGCATCGTGCTCTTCGCCGTTCGGTACGAGCCACTTTCGGCGGCGGAGAGATTCTCGGCGTCGGGCCCGGTCACGGCGGACGGGCCGAACATGATCCGCGTGGGATACGTGCACGAGGGGACGTTCTCCATGGGCTTCCTGCTGGTGAACGACGGCCCGTTCCCCGTGAAGATCCAACGGATCCAGATGACCGGCCAGAACGCGCTGATGGTCCCGGTCGGGCTCGAGACGGCCGCGAAGCGGTACGCGGGCAGTCTCACCGAAGGCGACCCTTCTCTCGACAAGTTCCTTCCGTTCACGTTGGCCGGCGGCGATCGGCGGTGGATCGTGCTTCGAACCCGCTTCGGGAACTGCGGTCGCTTCGCGGCCGGCTCCTTCGAGACGTACACGCGGTTCCAGGTGACCTACAAGGTGCTGGCGTTCACGAAGCACGCCTCGGTCCCGCTCCCCAAGGCCATCAGGGTGGACTCGCCTCCGGACTCCGGATGTCCGACGCGGGCCGCCTGAGGATCGCCGCCGCTCCCTTCTCTCGCCGCACCCACCCGAAGGTCCTTCGGTGATTGAACTGCCAGGTCATGGACGCCAGAATCCCGGTGCGGCCGCCCAACCGCCAGGGGGACTCAGATGGGAGAAGACAGGACGGAAGGCGCACAACTCAAGCGAGGTCTGTTCGGCTACCGGTCCAGGAGTGTGGATCTGGTCCTGGCGGATCGCGACAGGTTGCTCGAAGCGGCCTCGGAACGAGCCGAGGCGGCCGAAGCTGTCGTGCTCGAGCTGCGGTCCCAAGCCGACAGGTCGGAGACGCAGCTGGAAAAACAGGCCGAGCGGCTGCGAGCGCTGGGAGCCGAGGCTGTCCAGGTCCGGGCCGAGCGGGAGGCGATTCGCCGGGACCTCCAGGCCGCGGTTGCAGAAGCGCAGCGGCTCCAAGACGAGCTGACCGCCAGTCGGCGCGAGTTGGAAATGGTCCGGCGCGAGCGAGAGGTCGCCGATCACAATGGCGGAACCGCCTCGGAGGCATCGGATCTGGAAAACGCGCGCGTGCGCGCGGCGGAGGAGCTGAGCGAGAGGCGCGCCGACGAGATCGCCCTCCTCGAGCAGGAGCTGGGTGCGGTGCGGCGAGCCTTCCTGCTCCAGGCTCGGCGGGCGAGAGGCGCCGAGGCCAGGGTCGAGGAACTGGAGGCCGAGGTCCGGTCGGGGCGTGCGGAGCTCGAGTCCGGGCTGAGCGCCGCCATCGGCGAACTCGAGGCCGCCCGAGCGAGCGTCGAGGAAGCCGCGGCGCGTCGGGCGCCGCATCTCTCGGTCACGGTTGAGGAACGCGCCGACGATGGTGGATCCGCGCGCGGGACCACCGCGTGGAACATGAACGGTGCCGAGTCCTATGCGGCAGAGGATCTGGCTCCTGCCGTGGGCTTGATCCGGTCGACGATCGAAGACGCACGGGAACGGGCGGCCGAGATCGAGGCTCGCGTCGAAGAGGCCGTCGCCCCGCTGACGGAGGCCAAGACAGAGCTGAGTGACTGGCAGGAAGCATTCACCGAACTTGCCACACTCCTCACCACGGAAGCCCCCCAGCCCGAGTTCCAGAGCCCGCCCGACCTTGTCGACCGTGCCAAGCTGGACGGCGATTGGGATCTCCCCGACCCCCCTGACGGCGTTGAAGACACCCCTCCTTCGGGAGGTTGAGCGGACCTGTAGGTGGGTTGGTGTCACATGGAACCGGACACGGCGGGGGCATCCGCCTCCGGTCCGTGCTCGTGGTTCACGTTCGGCCGGAAGAGTCTCGACCGGTACCATTCGGCAGCTCGGCGAACCGCTTCCTCATAGGCGACCCGCAGGTCGTCTCGATCCGCAGTCTCGTCTCCCCCGGTTGCAACGCCCTCGGGGTCCGGGGACCATCGGCCGGAGAACTCGCCGCCCTCTCCCGCCGCGGAGACCTCGTCGATCCCCGGTTCTTCCGGCTGGGCCGCGTCACCGCCGTCCTGATATCGCCGCCTCCACATCATGCCTCCTCACTGTTCGGTCCAGTCGGCGGCGATCTGAGGACCACTCACCGGCGGGAGTTCGAGCCAGATCGACCGGTCCGAGGAGCCTCACTCGACTCCTTCGCTTGCCGCACCACGTCCGACCTCGTCCACGCTCGACCCTCACCGACATCGTCAACCGGGCAAGCAGCCTTTAGCCGGCTCCGCAGTCGCTCCGGGCGGCCTCACGGATCTCGGCGGTGCTCCTGCCACGGCGACAGCGGTCACGTGGTCGCTCTGCGCACGGAGACCGCCGGGATGTCGATCCCGTGGTCTCCGTGCGGGCCGGGGTCGGAAAGTGAGGAAATCCTCCCCGGACCCGCCGGCGCTGTGGCCAGCAACGCCACCTCATTCTCCGTAGCACGGTCGGGCTACGTCGATCGGACTTTCGCCCTAATCTCCGCGCGCCGGCCCGATCGATGGAGGCAAGTGTGCCACCGTGGCACGACCACGAGAAGCGGGCGCGACCCGCGGCGCGCTGCCGCCGGTCGACAGCGCCGGCGCTATGTGCGAGTCGACCGTACAGGCGAGAGGCCGGCGTCTCCAGGGTCCGGGCTGGCCGTCGCCACCACGACCATGGTTTCGCCGACGCGGTCACCGAGTCGCTGCATCGC
>DATHVC010000185.1:0-3628 GCA_035461565.1 Actinomycetota bacterium | reverse complement strand
TCTCGATGCCTTTGGTCAGGAACGCCTGCTCCTGGAGGCGTTCGGCCAGGATCTTGCGGTCGAACTCGATGCCCTCGACGAAGATCTCAGGATCCGGCCAGAACGTGATGATCGTCCCGGTCTTTCGGCTCGGCTTGCCTTTGGTGAGCTTCGAGGTGGCCTTGCCTCGGGAGTAGCTCTGCGTCCACGTGCCGCCGTCCCGCATGACCTGGACCGTGAGCTTCTGGGACAAGGCGTTGACGACCGACACTCCCACGCCGTGCAGGCCGCCCGAGATCCGATACCCCTCACCGCCGAACTTCCCGCCGGCGTTCAGCGTGGTCAGGACGACCTCGACGGCCGGGCGGCGGTCCTTGGCCTTGGGGATGGGTTTGATGGGGATCCCCCGGCCGTTGTCCTCGACCTGGCACCCCCCGTCCTTCAGCAGCCGGACGATGATCCTGTCGCACTCGCCCGCCATGGCCTCGTCGATGGAGTTGTCCACCACCTCGTAGACGAGGTGGTGGAGGCCGCGGCTCGACGTGGTACCGATGTACATGCCCGGGCGGAGCCGGACGTGTTCGACGCCTTCGAGGACCTGGATGTCGGCCGACTCGTAGTGCCCCGCCCGCCGGGTCTTCGTCGCTCGGGCTGTGGTCGCCAATCAACCTCCAATCGGGGGGAAGCGGGCAGGCAGGCGCCCGGAACTGGCGTCAGGGGGCACCGCGGAACCCGCGTTTCACGCCCCCTCATTCTATCAATCGACGGTGACGCTTCACGGCGTTTCGGTGGTCGATCGCGCGGTCCGACCTCCCTTGGAAGAGCTTGCGCTACAGGTGTTCCGAGCGTGCGGGGCGAACGACTACCTTGACCCGCTCGACCTCGTCCGACCCAAGCACGGTGTTGGCGTTCTGGCGGATCTGCGCGGCCAGGAACCGCACCTGCGCACCCCACGGGCCGTCGGTCGCCGCGACCACCAGGATGCCGCCGTCCAGGCTCACCGGAGCGCTCTCGCTCGCCAGCCGCGACCCCACGACCTCGCCCCAGGAGGACGCGAGCTGGCCGATCGGGACCCCACGGGCGAAGGTCCGTTCACGCATCAACCCCTCCACGATCTCGCCGATCGGCGTGGCCCTCGTGGTGCGTTCGTCTTTGCGTCGGCGCCATCCGGTGCTGTGCGGCATCAGGCGGCTCGTTCCGTGACCGAACCGGCGGCGACCTCCCAGATCCGGTGGGCGCCCGCCGGGACGTGGGACTCGTCGGCCACGCTCACGAACACCTGGCCGCGCGCGGTGAGCCGCTCGGCCACCCTGGCCTGACGCCGCGGATCGAGGGCCGAGAACGGGTCATCCAGGAGGACCATCGGCTGCTCACCGATCTCCTCCGCCACCGCGGCCGCCAGGCCGAGGCGCAGGCACACGGCCGCGGCCCAGGCCTCTCCGTGACTGGCGAACGCACGGGCTCCCAGGTCGCGCACCGTCAGCGCCAACTCGTCGCGATGGGGTCCCACCAGCGTGGTCCGGCGCACGAGCTCGTCCTGGCGCCTGGCGGCCAGACGCTCGACGAACGAGTCTTCGAGCGGTTCCTCTCCAACGTTCGGGAGGTAGTCGCACACCAGGCCGTACCCGGCCAGGTGTTCGTATTCGTCGGCTGCCGGCGGCGCGAGCCGTGCCACCGCTTCGCGCCGCAGCCGGACGAGCGCCGATCCCGCCTCGACCAGCTCCGCGTCCCATGCGTCCAGCCCGGCGGGCGCCCCGCGGCCCTCCCACTCCTTGAGGAGGCGGTTTCGCTGGCGGACCACGCGGTCGTACGCCGACACGGTCCCCTCCTTGAGCGGCCACAACATCCGGATGGCCTCGTCCATCAGTTCGCGCCGTCGAGAGGGGTCCCCGATCACGACGACGAGATCGTCCGGGCCGAAGAACACGCCGCGGATCTGACGGCGGACGTCGCGGCGGCGGCGGACCGCCGTCCGGTTGAGCTTGACCCGGTTGGCGCCGCGGCCGGGGATCTCGATCTCCACGAGCATCCGCCCGCCCGCGGTCTCGGCTTCCCCGCGGGTGTACGCGGCCTGGGCGCCCCGGCGAACGATGGGCTCGGTGGACGAGGTGCGGGGCGACCGGAGGAGGAACAGGAACGCGATGCCCTCCAACAGGTTCGTCTTGCCTTCGCCGTTCGGCCCGACCGCGACGACGAGGCCCTGCGGGATGTCCTCCAACCGCGTCTCGGCGTGGTTGCGGAAGTCCCGGAGCTCGATCCAGGACAGGTGCACCTCGGACCGGATCAGCCCACCGGCGTGGGGAGGCGGACCGGCATCACCAGATATGTGAATTCGTCGGACTCGCCCCGCACGATGCCGGGTTTGAGGCCGTCCCGGACCTCGAGCCGCACCTGCTCCCCCGTGGCCGCAGCCAGGCCATCTGCCAGATACGTCGGGTTGAAGGCCGCGGTCAAGTCCTCGCCTTCGTACCGCGCCTCCACCGCCTCGACGGCCTGGCCGAGGTCGGGTGAGGACGAGGAGAGCTTCACCCCGAGCGCGTTGAACTCCAGCCGGACCGGGGAGGTGTCCCGGGCCAGGAGGCCGACCCGCCGCACCGCGTCCATCAGCTGTTGCCGGGACACCGAGAGCCGGTTCTCGTACTGCTCGGGCAGGAGCTGCCGGTAGTTCGGGAACTCGCCTTCGATCAACCGGGAGGTCAGCGTCAACGCCCCCAGCCTGAAGGCGACCTGGCTCTCGTCCAGGAACAGCTCGACCTCCCCCTTCTCGATCACCTGGGACGCCCTGCCGGCCTCCGTCATGGCGCGTTCGGGCACGATGGCCTTCGCCTCTCCCCCGGCCGTGGCCACGACCTCGCGGACCGCCAACCGGTAGGAATCCGTCGCGACGAACGTGACGCCCTCCCGGCTGACCTCGAGCAGGACCCCGGTCAGGACGGGACGCGCCTCGTCGCGAGAGGCCGCCCGGGCCACTTGCCCGATCGCCTCCGCGAGCCGGGGCGCCTCGACCACGACTCGCGTCCCCGCCGGCGGCTGCAGCGCCGGGAAGTCCTCGGCGGGGAGCAGCCGCAACGCACCTTCGTACGCCGCACACCGGATCCGCGCCTGCGCCTGATCGGTCTCGAACTCCACCGGCGCATCGGACAGGCTCTTCACGGTGTCCCCGAGCAGCCGCGCAGGCACGAGGGCCGTCCCTGGCTCGGTCACCTGCACCTCGATGGTCAGCCGCGCCGACACCTCGAGATCCGTCGTCGTCAGCGTGAGCTCGCTGTCGCCGGAGGCCTCGAGCAGGACCCCGGTCAGGGCCGGGATCCCCGGCCGGGACGAGACGCCCCGCTGCACGGTCTGCAGGGCCTCGGACAGGGCGTCGCGGTCACAGCGGAACTTCACGTGTCCACCCCCTCACTGCTTCTTCCGAAGGTCTCTTTCTCTCTCAGTAGTAGTAGGGCCTGGGGAAAACGGGAGAACCCCCCTATCGTCCGAGCGTAGCGGGCCCGTCCGACATGGGGATGAGGTGGGGAGAACGGTGGATGGGCCGCGGGGGCGCCCGGAGCGTTCCCTCCCCGTTCCCATGCCGTCCCCAATGGCGTGCACATCCCGAGCGACGGAGCTCATGCGCTCCTCGCCCGGCCCCGGATGATGCGGGACAGAT
>DATHVC010000184.1:0-8215 GCA_035461565.1 Actinomycetota bacterium | reverse complement strand
GTGAACTACGCGCGGGTGGAGAGCCGGCAACCGGTGGGCTTGTCCGAGGTCGAAGACGTGCTGCTCCCGGCGATGACAGACAGCGGCAGCGAGCGCGCGCACGTCGTGATCTTCCACGCGGAGGACCAGACCGACCTGCTCGCGGAGGCCGGAACCCGCGGCGAACGCATCGTCTGGGACCTGGTGATGGAGCACCCCGGCGCCGAAGCGGACGACGACGATCCGCGCGTGCACGAGGTCGCCGACCCCGACGAGGCGTTCTGGCGCGCCTATCGGGCGTCCCTCGAGTGGTTCGGGGTCGTGCACGAGCAGACGCTGGACCAGCTCCACGCCATGGAACGCGACGTGTTCGTGCCGGCCGGGCGCCGGTGGTTCGCCGCGGCGATCGATCAGGGCATCGACGCGCTCGCCGGCCTGGTCGTCGTCGAAGGCGTCGGGTACATCGACCACGTGGTCACGTTCCCCCGGGCCCGCCGGCACGGCCTGGCGCGCGCGCTGACGCGCCGATCCATCGCCGAGGCGACCGCCGCCGGCGCCGACCGGACCTACCTGCTGGCCGAGCCCGGGTCGTCGGCCGCCGGGATGTACCGCGCCCTGGGGTTCGGCGCCGTCACGCAGATCCCGAGCTGGGTCTCCGAGCCGGCCGCGCGCGGCTAGGACGCGACCGGGTCCGGCTGCTGCTCCCCCATCTCGACCGCGCACCGCAGCGCGCGTTCGAGGAGCGGAGCCATGGTCCGGGCCTCGGCCACGGCCGCCTCCGGGTCCGTCGAGCCGCCCACGCGGATCCTGACCTTGCCGTCGCGGGCCTTCACCGCCACGTCCAGGCCCGGGCCCTCGGGCCCGCGCGCGATCGCGTGCGCGACCCGCACGATGCCGGTCAGCAGCACGCAGGTCTCCCTCAGGGCGTCGTGCAGCCCGGCGAACGGCGGATGGACGGGACGCGGGTCATTGCCGCGCTGGAACCGCACGACCGAGGCGATGACGGCGAGCTCGTCCGGCGAGAACCCACGCAGCCCGGCGTTCTCCACCAGGTACGCGCCGTGTTTGTGATACCGCGCCGGCGAGATCGTGGTGCCGATCTCGTGCAGCCAGGCGGCGTGGTCGAGCCACTCCCGTTCCGTCGCGCCGAGTCCGTGCAGGCCGGCGGTCTCGTCGAAGATCCGCGCCGCGATCCGGGCCACCAACCCGACGTGGGCCGGGTCCTCGCCCCACGCCCGGACCAACCGCTGCACGGAGGCGCGGCGCAACGCCTGGGGCGATCGCCGTGGCCCGTCGGCCAGGCCGAGCGCGTCCAGGACCGCGCCCTCGCGCAGCCCCCACTCCGAATGCACGAGCTCGTCGAACCCGAACGAGCTCGCCGCCTGGGTCAGGATCCATCCGCCCGCGGGGAGCAGCTCGGCGCGTCGTTCGTCGATGCCCGGCAGGCGCAGCCGTTCGGCCAGCGGCAGGGCCGCCAGCTCCTTGGTTCGCTCCCGGAGCTCGTCCACGGACACGGCGAGCTGGTTCAGGGACGCCGGCGGGGCGCTCCATCGTCGGAACGCGCTCAACCGGGCGAGCGCGCCCGCGGTCCCCCCGCTGGCGATGCATCGAGCCGGGGTCGAGCCGGCGACCTCCTCGACCAGCGGAGCGACCTCCCGCTCGACCGCCGCCCGGACCTCCCGCCGTTCGGCCCGGGTCGGCGGATCGTGGCCGACGAGCAACCCGGTGAGCCGCCCCGCTCCGATCGGCAGGCTCCGGCCCCACCGCAGCCCGTCGTCGTCGGCCAGCGCGACCTCGAGGCTGCCGCCGCCCAGGTCCAGCAGGAGGGTCGGGCCCTCACCCAGGGCCACGCTCGCGGCGACCCCGGCGAACGTCAGCCGCGCCTCCTCCCGCCCGTCGATGAACCGCACCCCGGCCCCCAGGGCCTCGCCGAACAACCGCTCCAGCTCGGGATGGTTCGGGCTGTCCCGGAGCGCGCTGGTGGCGAGCGGCAGGACGTGGTCGGCGCCCGTTCGGGTCGCGATCCCGTGGAGCCGCCGGGCCGTCTCCATCGCGCGGGCGGCGATCTCGCGCGTGATCCGCCCCCGTTCCGCGAGCTCGAGGCCGAGGTTGAGCACGACGCGATCGCGGAGCACCGGCGTCAGCGTGCCGTCGGGCGTCGCGTCGGCCACCAGCAGCTGGAACGTGGTGCTCCCGAGGTCCAGCACGGCGAACCGCCGGCCGTGAGCCCCCGCACCCCCGCTCATCCCGCGGGCGCCGGGAGGTAGCGGGCCGACAACACGCGGCCCCCGAGGCGTTCGATCACCCACACCGAGCCCTTCGCCAACCCCCGCTCCCCCTCGACGTCGGCGCCCTCGGACTCGAAGGTCCCGACGATGGCCTCGATCTCGCGGCCGTGCCCGCACGCCACGACCGGAGCCCCGTCGAGGGTCCGCAGGAACTCGGCCGCCTCCGCCAGGTCCACCCCCTCGGCCAGCTCGGGGGCGAGCTCGACCGGCAGGCCACGCGAACGGGCGAGCGGCTCGACGGTCTGAACACATCGGATGAACGGGCTCGAGACGATGCGCGCCACCTCCAGCCCCCGGAACCGCTGCACCAACCGGAGCGCCTGCTTGCGTCCGCGCCGCGTGATGGGGCGTTCCTCGTCGGGGCGGGACCAGCCCTGGCGGCTCCCGGCCTTGGCGTGCCGGACGACGTAGAGCGGCGCGCGGGTCCCGGGTTCGAGGGCCGCGCGAACCAGGTCGCGGTCGTGCGGGTACGACAGGAGGCGGACCGCCTCGTCGGGCGACACCCACCGGAGCTCGTCGACCTCGTCGCCCGGCGTGAACGTCCCGCCCTCGGGCGCCATCGTCCAGTACCGCACCACCTTGGGCCGGCCGGTGCGGTCCGCGTACGTGACGGCGCCCACGTCGTCGCCGAGGCGGCAGCGAAGGCCGGTCTCCTCCTCGACCTCGCGCAGGGCGGCCGCCGACTCGGGTTCGCCGTCCAGGAGCTTGCCTTTGGGCAGGCTCCAGTCGTCGTATTTCGGCCGGTGGACCAGGGCGATCTCGCGGTCGTCCCCGTCGCCCCGCAGGACGATGCCGCCCGCCGCTCGAACGAGGTCTCCGCTCACGCCCAGAACCGCAGCTTCTTGCGGGACAGCGCCTTCCAGGCGGCCGGCCATGCGTCCCGAGCCGCCCGGGCGGCGTCGGCCTCGAGCGCCAGGAGCTGACCGGCCACGAACGCTCCCTTCGGGGCGCCCACGGCGGCCGCGCGGAGCCACGCCGAGGCCACCACCGCGTCCTGGTGTTCGCCGAGCACGTCCTGGAGCCCCGCCGCCGCCTGCGCGAACGTTCGCGCGCGTTTGCCGAACACCGGGGCCGCCGCCTCGGCGGCGTACCGAACCCGTTTGGCGCGGATCCGAGCCGCGTGCAGCGCCTCGTCGCTCGGGTCGGCCCGCATCGCCTCGACCGCGTCCCGAAGGTGTTTCCAGGGGGCATCCAGCGCCGGCCCGAGCGCCGCGGCCGCCGGCGCGTCGGCGGCCTCCGGCAGCACCGCCGGGGCCGTCGCGGCCTCCCCCAGCCGGTCCAGGAGCGCCACGTACGACGGCTCGCGCATGACGGTGAGCAGCCGCTTGCGGGCCGCCTCGCGGTCCCGGTCCAGGGCCGCCACCAACCGCTCGACGGCGGGGCGGTCCTCGGGCGCGAGCAACGGCTCCCTCCCACGCAGGCGATCCCGCAGCACCTCCGCGTCGCGGACGGCGCCGAGCGCCCCTCCCAGCCCCCGAAGCTCCTCGCGGATCGAGGCCGCCCACGAAAGATCGACGAGGTCGCGGAACGTGCGCAGGTCCGAGCGGATCCGGCGCGTGGCCACCCGGGCCTGGTGGACCTGCTCGGGGTCCTCGCCCAGCCGAACGCCGGCGTCGTGGCGGACCAGGCGCGTCACCGAGAGCGCCAGCGCTCGCCGCACCACGTCGCGGACGGTGGCCCGCCCGTCCACGGAGGGCGCGACCACGTCCGGCGGCTCCGTGGCGCGCGTCCCGAGGGCGCGAACGAGCTTCGGCACGTTGTCCACCGGGCCGGCCCCGGCCTCCCGCAGCCGCGCCAGGATCCCCTCGGCCGCGTCGGAGGGGGCGGCCGGATCGAGCTCGACCTCGACCTCCCGGAACCTCGAGGCCACCCGCCGGCCGTCCATGACCGAGACCTCGTCATCGGTGACCACCGCGACCGCCCGCCCGAGCTCGTCGGTCACCTCCACCCCTCGGCGGCGCGTTCGCAGGCGTGCCACCGGCGCGAGCTCGCCCCCCCGGACGAAGGCTCGCAGCAGGTCGGCGGCCGCGACGGGGGGCTTTCGGGCGTCGTCGCCGTCGAACGTGTGCTCCGCCCGGGCCAGCACCTCTTCGTCCTCGCCGACGGGGATCTTGACCGTCCAGCCCTCCCCCTGCCGGTGTCGCAGGCTGCATCCCCATCGGGCGACCCGCAGGTCCGGCGTGTCCAGGTACGTGGTGACAAGGTCTCGGGGCTCCCGCACCGTCGCGACCAGCCCGCCCACGTTCAGCTCGGGCACGGTGAACCCGGGGGGCACCTGGAGCTTGATCTCGCGTTCGAGCGTCATGCGTTCGCGTGCGCGCGCTCGACGGCCATCTCCTGCAGGCGCAGGTGCGTGTTGGCGCCCCGCTCGGTAGGCACCTTGGACCAGGTCCCGTCCGGGTGCAGCGTCCAGGCGAGGGTGTCGTCCTCGAGCGCCACGGCCAGGATGTCGTCCAGGCGCCCGGCGAGCGCGGGGTCCTCGACCGGGACGACCGCCTCGACCCGCCGGTCCAGGTTGCGCTGCATGAGATCGGCCGAGCCGATGTAGTGGCGGCGTTCCTCGCGCTCGCCGAACCGGAAGATGCGGGCGTGTTCCAGATACCGGCCGACGATCGATCGAACCCGGATGTTCTCGGAGAGCCCGGGGACGCCCGGACGCAGGCAGCAGATGCCGCGGATGATCAGGTCGATGTCCGCCCCGGCCTGCGACGCCTCGTACAACGCGTCGATCATGTCCGGGTCGACGAGGGCGTTCATCTTCAGCAGGATCCGCCCACCCGGGCGGGACTGCCGCCGGATGAGCTCGATCATGCGCGGCCGCAGGTAGTGCGGGGCGACCAGCAGCTTGCGGTAGTCCCGCTGCCGGCTGTAGCCGGTCAGGAGGTTGAACAGGTCCGTGAGGTCGGCCCCGACGTCCGCGTCCGCCGTCAACAGCCCGAGGTCTTCGTACAGCTTGGCCGTCACCGGGTTGTAGTTCCCCGTGCCGACGTGTGCGTACCGGCGGATCCGGCCGGCCTCCCGCCGAACCACCAGCGAGATCTTGGCGTGCGTCTTGAGCCCGACGACGCCGTGGACGACGTGCACCCCCGCCTGCTCGAGGGCTCGCGCATACGTGATGTTCGCCTCCTCGTCGAACCGCGCCTTCAGCTCGATGACGCACACGACCTGCTTGCCGAGCTCGGCGGCCCGGATGAGGGATCGGATGATCGCGCTCTCCTGGGTGGACGTCCGGTAGAGCGTCTGCTTGATCGCCAACACGTCCGGGTCGTGCGCGGCCAGGTCGAGGAAGGCCTCGACCGACGACGAGAACGAGTCGTACGGGTGGTGCACGAGGACGTCTCCGTACCGGAGCGTTCGGAACAGGTCGCTCGCGTCGGCACCGACCGCCAGCCGAGGCTGTGTGACCGGCACCCACGGGTCGAGCTTGAGCTCCGGCCGCGGCAGGTCGACGAACGTCCACAATGCCGTGAGGTCGAGCGGCCCCGACGTCGTGAACACCTCGGCCTCCTCCAGCTCGAGCTCGCGCCGCAGGAGCGCGAGCACTTCGGGCGTCATGGTGTCGTCGACCTCCAGCCGGACCGAGCTGGCGCCGCGGCGCCGACGGCGAAGCACCGTCTGGATCGCCTCGAGCAGGTCCCCGGCCTCGTCCTCCTCGACCTCAACGTCGGCGTCTCGCGTCACGCGGAAGGCGTGGTTCGAGAGGATCTCCATCCCCGGGAACAGGCGGTCCAGGTGCGCGGCGATCACCGTCTCGAGCGGAACGAACCGCTCTCCGTCGGGAAGCGCGACGAATCTGGGCAGGAGCGGCGGGACCTTGACGCGCGCGAACCGGCGGACGCCGGTCATGGGATCGCGCACCATCGCCGCGAGGTTCAGCGAGAGGTCGGAGATGTACGGGAACGGATGCGCCGGGTCCACGGACAGCGGCGTCAGGACAGGGAAGATGCGCTCGGTGAACTCGCCTTCAAGGAACGCGAGATCGTCCTCGCCGAGGCCATCCACCGAGCGGAGCACCCGGATGTGCTCTTTGTCCAGCGCCGGAAGCAGCTCGAGCGTGAACAGGTCCGTGGCGCGGCTCACGAGCTTCTGGGCGCGGATCCGGATCCCCTCCAGCTGCTCGGCGGGGGTTCGCCCATCCGGCGAGGTCTTCTTCACCCCGGCCTCGACCTGCTCCTGGAGGCCGGCCACCCGGATCTGGAAGAACTCGTCGAGGTTGCTCGAGAAGATGGCGACGAACTTCACCCGCTCCAGCAGCGGGAGCGAGGCGTCCTCGGCGATGGCCAGGACGCGCTCGTTGAAGTCGAGCCACGAGAGCTCGCGGCTGAGGTAACGATCCATGTCAGAGGACAGCGGTGGTGCCGGGGAAGCGTCGGTCTCCATGGGCTCCTCGGTAGCGCGGATGCATCTTCCCATCGGCGCCGGACGCCGTCGACTGCGCAGGTCAGTCCACGAACTTGTACCCGAGGTCGCGGACGGTCAGCAGGTGGGCAGGCCGGTGGGGGTCCACCTCGACCTTGCGGCGCAGGCGTTTCACGTGCACATCCAGCGTCCGCGTGTCGCCGTAGTAGTCGGCCCCCCAGACGTGCTCGATCAGGAAGTCCCTCGTCAGGAGCCGTCCCTTCCGCCGCAGGAGGGCCTCCAGCAGCTCGAACTCCTTGGGAGGGAGCGCGACCGCCTCGCCCCGAACGGCGACCTCGTGACGACCGACGTCCATCCGAACCGGCCCTCCGGACAGGACCTCCTCCGGCAGCTCGGGCGGCGACGGGCGGACCCGGCGCAGGTTCGCCCGGACGCGAGAGATCAGCTCCCGCATCGAGAACGGCTTGGTGACGTAGTCGTCGGCTCCGAGCTCGAGCCCGGTCACCTTGTCGGCCTCGGAGTCCTTCGCGGTCACCATGATGATCGGGACGTCGGACTCGGCACGGATCGCGCGGCACACGTCGAGCCCCGAGATCTCGGGCAACATCAGGTCCAGGATCACCAGCGCGGGCCGCTCGGAACGGAACCGGTCCAGCGCGCGCCGGCCGTCGGCCGCCACGCTGACCCCGTAACCCTCGCGTTCGAGGTTGTACCGGACGGAGTCGGCCAGCGACTCCTCGTCCTCGACGACGAGGATCCGGGCGGTCTCAGTCGACGTCGTCGGGGACGTCGCCGGGATGGGATGCGTCGGTGAACTCAACGAACTCCCCCGTCAACAGGTACGAGACCTGCTCGCCGATGTCCACGGCGTTGTCGCCCACCCGCTCGAGCGCCCGGGCGGCGAGGTTCATGTGCATGCCCCAGTCCAGCGCCTTCGGGTCGTCGGCGAGCTTGGCCACCTCGAAGTGCATGTTCCGGTTCATGCGGTCCACCGGGTCGTCCATGGCGGGGAGCTTGAGGCACAGCTCGCGGTCGCGCCGGCGGAGCGCGTCCATCGCCGTGCGGATCATCTCGACCACGATGTCGCCCATCTCGGCGATGAGCTGGACGATCGTGGCGCTCGCCGGCAGGTCCCTCGTCACGAGGTAGATCTTCGCGATGTTCACGGCCTGGTCGCCGACGCGCTCCAGGTGCAGGCTCGAGTGCATGATCACCGAGACGAGGCGCAGGTCCTGGGCCACCGGCGCCTGGAGCGCGAGCAGCGAGATGATGCCCTGATCGAGATCGAGGTAGAGCTGGTCGACCTCGTCATCGCCGGCGATCACCTTCTCGGCGAGCACGTCGTCGTGCTGGACCACCGCATCGACCGCCGAGCGCACGGCCGAGCCCGCGAGCTCGCCGAGCGTGAGCAGCTGGAGCTCCAGCCTCTCGAGCTCCTCGTGGAAGTGTGATCGTGCCATCAGCCGAAACGCCCCGTGACGTAGTCCTCGGTCCGTTTGTCCGACGGGTTGGTGAAGATCGTCTCGGTCTTGTCGAACTCCACCACGGTGCCGGTGCGTTGTCCGGTCGCCTCGTCCACCTCCACCGTG
>DATHVC010000183.1:0-6057 GCA_035461565.1 Actinomycetota bacterium | reverse complement strand
CACGGTGGATCGAGCAGATCAACTCGCGGTGGTCGTCCAGGAGATCCCGGAACGGACAGTCCCGGAGCGAGACCTCGACGGTGCCTTTGCCCCCGCGGCGGAATCGCGGGTCGAACCCCGCCTGCGCCATGGCCTCCTGGAGAACGGCCAGGTTGCGCCGGGCCGGCAGGCGGGTGCCGGGTTTGGGACCGCCCTGGATGGCCAGGTACTGGCCCCACTCGCGAGCGAGGGCCGAGGCGCGCTCGCGGCCCCGGGGCCCGGTGACGAGCCCGGCCAGGATCTCCGACAGGAGCCGGTAGTCCCGGCCCTCGTGCCGCTCCCGATCCACCGAGGCGTACAGCGTTTGGGGTCGGCCCACCGTCGACGACCCCTTCCTCGATTCGCGCCGCACGAGCCTCGCGTCCTCGAGTCGCCGAAGGTGAGGCCGAAGAGTGTTGGGGTGCAACCCCAAGCGGGTGGCGAGCTCACGCACGGACACGGGGCGCCCCGAGAGCTTCAGGTAGCGGTAGAGCCGGAACCGAGTGTCGTCGGCCAGCGCCTTGTGGATCTCGATCGGGCCGGGCTCACGGGCCGACATCGACGCACCTCGGCCCCGGACGTACCATGGGAGTAAGCACGGTTCGCACGGTTCCAATTAGGATAATCGGGAGGGTCCCCACGTGGTCACCGAAGCCCAGGTCCGAGAGGCGCTCCGGGGCGTGCTCGACCCCGAGATCGGCCGGCCCATCGAGGATCTCGGCATGCTCGAGGGCATCACGGTGGACGGCGACGCCGTCCGGGTGGACGTCCTGCTCACGATCGCGGGGTGTCCGCTCCAGGACCGGATCACGGGCGACGTCCGGAACGCCCTGGCTCCGCTGGGCGTGCGGTCGGTCGACGTCCGGATGACGCCGATGAGCGAGGAGCAGCGCGCCGAGCTCGTCGGACGCCTGCGAGGCACGGCCGCACCGCAGCAGCAGCGCACGTTCTTCACCAGCAGCGAGACCTCCGTGGTCGCCGTGGCCTCCGGCAAAGGCGGCGTGGGGAAGTCCAGCGTCACGGTGAACCTGGCCGCCGCGCTCGCCGCGGACGGGTACCGGGTCGGCGTCCTCGACGCCGACGTCTGGGGATTCAGCGTGCCGAGGATGATGGGCGTCACCGGCAGCAAACCCGTGGGTTTCAACGACATGATCCTGCCGCTCGAGGCGCACGGCGTGAAGATCATCTCGATGGGGTTCTTCGTGCCGGAGGAGACCCCGGTGATCTGGCGCGGGCCCATGCTCCACAAGGCGATCGAGCAGTTCCTCGGCGACGTGTTCTGGGGCGACGTGGACTTCCTGCTCTGCGACCTGCCGCCCGGCACCGGGGACGTGTCGATCAGCCTCGCCTCGTTCCTGCCGGGCGCCTCGATGCTCGTCGTGACCACGCCGCAGGAGGCCGCCCGAAAGGTGGCCGAACGCGCCGGCAAGATGGCGGAACGCACCAACCTCCGGCCCGTCGGGGTCGTCGAGAACATGTCCTGGTTCGTCTGCCCCCACTGCGGCGAACGAGAGCCGATCTTCGGCGAAGGCGGCGGCCGGGAGGCCGCGGAGACGCTGGCGGTACCGCTGCTGGCTCAGGTCCCGCTGGTCCCAGCCGTGCGGGCGGGGGGCGACGCCGGCATCCCGATCGTGGTTGCCGACCCCGGATCGCCTGCGGCCGAGGCCCTTCGGGGCGCCGCCCGGGAGCTCGCCCGAGTGGTCAAGACCAAGGTGGGACGCCCCCTGCCGCTCATGGCCAATCCCGGCGCCGCGGCGGCCGCCGGCCACCACGGCCACTCGCACTAAGCTTCGGCGTCCGCCTCCGCGGGTTCCTCGTGAACGGCGTCGTCGTCCTCTCGGCGCACGGACGACCCCGATTGCACGGCCCAGGTCAGCAGGATGGCGAGACACACGATCGCGACGGTGAGCCCGGTCCACTGGCTGCCGGTCAGGCCGAAGATCCGCTTGTCCACGCGGAGGAAGTCCTCGATCACCCGAGCGGTGCCATACCAGGCCCCGAACGTGAGCGTGAGCACGCCGAGCCGACGCGGCCGCCGCGACAACCCGTAGAGCACGAGGAACAACCCCGTGGCGAAGAACATGTCGTACATCGCGGTCTGGTGGACCCCGACCCCGGCGCCGAGCACCTCGCCGGTCGCGGACGTGAGGGTGGCGCCGGCCCTCGAGATCTCGAGCACCTGTCCGCCCTCCAGCGTCGTCCGGCACACGTCGGCGACACATCCGAACCCCGCCGGCTCGCCTCCCTGGTACTGCCAGGCGAGCAGCCAGCTGGTCGGTTTGCCCAGGTGGTCCCCGATGATCAGGTCGCCGATGCGGCCGAAGGAGATGCCGAACGACAGGCCGATGACGGCGCCGTCCATGACCTGGAAGAACGAGTAGCCGAACCGGCGGAACAACGGGATGTTGATCAGCACCGCTCCGGCCATCCCGCCCATAATCGTGAGGCCGCCGCGCCAGAGCGCCAGCATGTCGCCGACCGAGTCGAACTCGGAGTAGTGGCCGATCACGTAGAACAGCCGCGCCCCGATGATCGTCCCGATCAGCGACCAGAACACCATCGTGTTGATGTGGTCCACGCTCACGCCACGCTTCGGGCCCTCGTGAGTGAGGATCCACGCCCCGAACAGGTAGCCGAGCGCGATGCCGATGCCGTGCGGGCTGATCGCGAAATCGCCGAACAGATCGAATCGGTCGAGGACCGGCCAGCCGATCGCGGACAGGGTCACGCGCCGCAGTTTATCGGCCGTCTCCCGAAACGGCGGCGGCCACAGCCTTGCCCAGCAACACACCGCCGGCCACGTCCGAGGGGTAGTGGACCCCAACGTGCGTGCGGGAGGCCCCGACGACCAGTCCGAGAGCGTCCAGAGCGAACCGGCCGGACCGGGTCACGCCCAGCGCCCGCCCCGCCACCGTGGTGAAGGCCAGGAGCACGGCGGGGTGGCTGCTGGGCCACGACGTCGCCCGCGGCGGCGCGATCAACAGGCGGGTCCCGGCCGGGTTCGCCACATAGGGCCGCGGTCGAAGGAACACCTTCTTGAGTCCCTGGCCGGCGAGCCAGGCCGCTCCGGCCGCCGCGAAGGCCCGCGCGGCGGCGCGCCGCCGGCCGGCGATCGCCAGCGCGGTCGCGGCCCCGGCCGACGCCCAGATCGAGCCGAGCTCGGTGACCCCGTGGAACACGGAGTCGAGCAGCCGCCCGCGATCGCGGTTCAGCAGCCGGAACACCCGCCGGTCCAGCTCGCCCCCACGTTCGCCGCCGCTCCATGCGCCGACCGCGACGGCCGTCGCGACGAGCCCGGCGGCCCGCATCATCCTTCGGGCCCTCACGGGCCGCGATCTTATGCGAGGATCACCCCACCGCCGCTCGAGGAGGAGCCATGCGACGAGGCGACGACCTCGGTCCCGAGGACGATCGACGGGTCGACCGCGAGGGCCTGCCGTCCTCGTCCCGAGCCGGGGTGACTCCCCGGCAGGTCATCATCGCCATCCTGGCCGTCCTGCTCATCGCGTTCGCCGTGGCGAACTTCAACGAAGTCGATGTGAACTTCCTCCTGTTCACGTCCCGGGCGCGGGTGATCACCGTCGTGATCGTCGCCGGAGCTTTGGGGTTCGTGATCGGCTACTTCGTCGGCCGTCCGAACCGCGAGCAGCGCAAGCGCCTTCGCCGGCTCGAGGACTAACCCCCGGCCTCGATCTCGCGCTTCTGGGCGAGCGTCCCCCGGCGCAGCGCGAAGCGGGCCCCGCCCACCAGGCGCAGGCTGCTCGCCGCCACGTTGCCGATCGCGCCGCCGCCGAACCGGTATTCGACGACGTGTTCCAGCCGGCTCCCGCCACCGCCGATCGGGTCGACCGTCGACGTCACCGTCGCGGCGAGGACCCCGGTCAGATGGAACATCGCCCGGTAGGGCGGGTCCCATTCGCGGACCTCCGCGTGCACGGTTGCGTGGACGGCCATGATCCGTAGGTCCACGGCGTACCGAACGCCGTGCTCGAGGCCGCTCTCGGGGACGCCGCGGACCTGGACGATGTGGCGGTCCCAGTGAACGAGGTTCCTCGGGTTCGCGATGACGGCCCAGACCCGTTCCGGCGACGCGTCGATCTCGACGCTGTAGGAGACGGTGGTCACGGCACCACGACCGTCCCGCTGGTCCAGCCTCGCCACCAGACGAACCGCTCCGGGTGGACGCGAACGATCGCGAGGTCGCCACCGTCGACGCCGGCCGCGGCGGCGACGGCGAGGGCGGATCGAGAGCCGGAGGACAGGTCACGGACCAGCGACACCTGCCCTCGCCCCCGGACCATCGCTCCGAGCATGTGCCGCGCTCGCCACGACGACGGCCGGTCCATCTCCAACGCGACCCGGAGCCCACCGCCGCTCGGCCCGGCGAGGACGAGCGCCGCCTCGGTCGGCACGGCGTACAGGCCGGCCCCGTGCGCCACCCACGCGGCGGGCACCACGACCGGTCCATCGGCTCCGCTCACCGCGAGCGCGGCGGGTCCCGCATCCCCAAGCGCGTCGGCGACCTCCGAGGGGAGCCGCGCCAGCGGGGGTTCGCCGGTGCGAGCGGCGCGGAACCGCTGCCCGCCGGCCGGGTCCGCGTTCGGCCACGGTCCCCAGGTCTGCGCCGGCCGCCCGTCGCGCAGCAGCGCGAGCCGCCGCACGACGAGCTCCAGGAAGACCCGGCCCGGCGGCGTCCACGCCAGCGGGACGTGACCCGCATCCATCGCGTACCCGGCGAAGAAACGCGCGTTCTTTCGCGTGAAGCGAACCGCCGCCATCGACACGAGCGGGGCGCGAAGCGCGGTCGTGGGCCACGACGCCGGGTCGAGCGCGTCGTGCGCGACGGCCTCCCCGGTGAACACCACGGCGTCCGCACCGGCGCGGACCAGCCCCGCCACCCGAGGATCACGGCGCAGCGAGCGGGCCTTCACCGACCGCCGCGAGGTCGTCACCCACACACGGCCCCCGGCGACCGCGAACACCGTCGGGGTGACGTGGGGGCCGAGCGCCGTCTCGGCCGTGACGTGACAGAAGTCGGCGCTCTCGAGGACCGCTCGCGCCGGCGCGGGCAGCTCGTTCACGGCACCCGCTCCGGGCGCACGACCGGGAACGAGATCATCATCGCCGTCCACGCCCCATGCGCGAGAAGCGGCGACAGGACGCCGCCGGTCCACCAGCCCAGCGCGCCCCAGACGGCCCCGCCGACCGCGGCGCCCGCCATCACGGCCAGGTTCGCGCTGGGCAGGTTGACGGCGACGTAGCCCACCCACGTCAAGACGGCCGCCGGCGCCGCCGCTCCCGGGAGGTCGTGTTGGACCAGGCCGCGCCAGAACAGCTCCTCGCCCGGCACCGCGACGGCGACCGAGAGCGTCAGCGCCCACGCCAGCGACCGCTCCCCCCGGCGGCCGTACGTCGCCAACGAGTGGCGCCGGAAGGTTCGCCAGGACTCGGCGAGGACGGCGAACCCTCGGGTGCCCCCGTACAGGGCGACCCCCGCCCCCAGCCCGGCCGCCGCCGCCGGCAACGGTTCCACGTCGGGAGACCACGGGGGCGGTCCCGCCGCGAGCGCGGCCAGCCCCACCACCGCCAGCACCGGAATGGTGACCCGCCACACGTCCGCGCCCCGGAACGCGACGAACCACCAAGCCGCCGCCTGCGCGGCCGCCCCGACCACCACCACGGCCGCCGTCATGGCCTCACGGAAGGAAGCGGACCTTGGCCGCGAACTCCGCGGTCATCGCCGTGATGACGGCGAGGTAGAAGAACCCCGTCGCCGCCTGGACCGCGGAGGCACGCGGCCCACGCAGCGTGATGCGGATCATCACGGCGATCAACGCCGTGGTCGCCACCATCCCCAGGGCGATCCAGGACGCCAGGCCGGCGGACGTGAGGAGCGGGTTGAAGGACGCGTCGGGTTCGGTCGGTCCGAACCCGCCGAGCACGAGCGCGGCGGCCTCGAGCGCCACCCCGATCAGCAGCAGGTTCGTGAACCGATTGATCGGCGCTCGAGTCAAACGGCGGTCCGTCAGGTACCAGTGG
>DATHVC010000182.1:0-8806 GCA_035461565.1 Actinomycetota bacterium | reverse complement strand
CTGCTCGAATACGACCTCAACCCGGTCTTCCACGGCGAGGGGTTCTACGCGAACTTCCCCCAGCGGTACTGCGGCGAAGACGACCCGCGGGTGTGCTTCTCGATCGAACACTTCCTCGAGGCGTTCTTCGTCCGGAGCGACACGAACGTCGCCGTGCTGTCGGCGCTCCCGATCTACCCCGAGGGTTCGCCGCTCTCGCCAGAGATCATGTTCGAGACCCGGCGCATCGTGGACGGCTTGTGCCGCGACGAACGCGTGCTCCTGCATGGGCAGGTGTTGCCGAACGTCGGGTCGCTCGAGTCGGTCCTTCGCGGCATGGAGGACACCGCCCACCGGTACCCGATCGTCGCGTGGAAGACCTTCACGCACTTCCCCGACTTCTTCGATCCCGGCGGAGGCGCGTGGTGGCTCGACGACCACGAGGCCGGGCTGCCCACCGTGGGCGAGCCGTTCATCCGCGCGAGCGTCGAGCTCGGCATCGACACGATCTGCGTGCACAAGGGGTTCAGCGGCGGCAGCCGGTTCTCCTCGCCGACGGACGTCGGCCCGGCCGCGCGGAGACATCGCGACGTGAACTTCGTCGTGTACCACTCAGGCTACGAGTCCGGCGGGTTCGAAGGCCCCTACACGCCGGCCACCGCCGAGGTCGGTGTGAACCGGTTGATCAGCTCGCTCGAACGCGCCGGGATCGGCCCGAACGAGAACGTCTACGCAGAGCTCGGCTCGACCTGGTGGAGCGTGATGCGCTCCCCCGACCAAGCCGCCCACGTTCTCGGCAAGCTGCTCAAACACGTCGGCGAGGACAACGTCGTATGGGGGACCGACTGCCTGTTCTACGGATCGCCGCAGCCGCAGATCCAGACCCTGCGCGCGTTCCGGATCTCCGAGGAGCTTCAGGAGCGGTTCGGCTACCCGGCGCTCACCAGAGAGGTCAAGGCGAAGATCCTCGGACAGAACGGCGCCCGCCTGTACCGGATCCCGCCGGTGCCACCGCGCTGCGACTTCACCCGCCGGGAGCTCGCGGCGATCCGAGAGGAGCTTCGGGGTGGCGACCGCGTGCTCGGGCCGACCACTCTGGCGGAGTCGGCCGACGTCCGCGAGCACCACCGCCTGGAGGTCTCGATGACTGCCTAGCCGGGGCGCCCGCCACCCCGGAGTCTTGGGATGGTCTCGTGGCACACCAGCTCGAACACTGCGTCTTCCTGTGGGACGTCTCGCCAGTTCCGCGGCCAATACAGGACCCATTCATCGACCCCGAGCTCGGCGTACCGCCCAACCATGTCCTCGAAGTAGGAGACCGACTCCCACGGAGTGAGGGGTGGGAAGGCCACGAGGGAATGGCGGATCCGGTGTGGGTCTCGACCCAGCTGCTCGCAGAGGTCGTCGAAGCGGCGACACCGCTCCCGGGTCACCGCGAACATCTGATCCTCGGTCTCGACGTCGTAGCCGCCCCAGGAGCTCCACCCGTCGGCGAGCTCGGCGGCGATCCGAAGCATCCTCGCGCCGTGGGCGGCGATCGTGATCGGTGGGCGTGGCCGTTGGATCGGGAGAGGAACGGTCTCGGCGCCGGTGCAGCGGTAGAACTCTCCCTCATAGGTGGTGACCTCGTTCCGCAGCAGGAGGTCGAGAAGCTCGACGAACTCTCGAAGGCGGCGCACCCGCTCCGACGGCGACCAGGCCACGCCGGCCGCGCGTGCTCCCGCCGACGGATCGCCGGCGCCGAGCGCCAGCTCCAGGCGCCCTCCGGACAGGTGGTCCACGGTCACGGCCGCCTTCGACGCCGTCACGGGGCTCCGGAAGTAGATGCTCGTTACGAGTGTTCCGATCCGGACCCGGGACGTGCTCATGGCCATCACCGCGAGCGTGCTGGGGCCGTCGAACATCGTCGAACCCGGATGGTCGGGCTCGACTACCGTGTCGACGTTCCACAACACGTCGAAGCCCAGCTCCTCGGCCGTTCGCCAGCGCGCGTTGAGCTCGGCGAGCGGCAGGTGCTGGTACTGGTACGCACAGAACCGCGTCGTCACGCCAGGTCCCCGGCGGAGAGCTGGGACTCGTACGGACCACGGCCGGCGACGTTCCAGGCGCCGCAGCGGGCGGCGAGGGCTACGGCCTCTTCGGCCTCGAACCCCGAGGCGAGCGCGAACGTCAGCCCGGCGGCGAAACAATCGCCGGCCCCGTAGGTGTCGACCACCGGCCCGGGGGGTGGAACGGGCTCGTAGTCCCCGCGCCGCCCGTCCGCGGTCTCGAACCATCCACCGTTCGCGCCGTTCGTGCGAACGAGGAGCCTGGGCGGGGTGGACAACACGTCCGGGTCGTACCGCTCCGACGGGTCGCGGTCGCTGCCGACGACCGCATCGAGCGGCACGTCGGCCTCGCCGAGCAACGCCATGACCCGGCTCGTGGCGACGAGCACTCGCGCCTGCCGAGCCAGCCGGACGGCCTCGGCGTCACCGGCCGTGAGGTAGACCGCATCGGTCTCGGCGAGGTCGTTCCAGGGCAGCCGATCCGCCGCGACCGGCTCCAGCCGGCGCCCGAGCGTCGTGATGGTCCGTTCGCCGTTCGGGTCGACGAACACGATCGCCCGGCGACTCCGCTCGGCCCGGGTGACGGCGACGGTGCGGACGCCCAGGCCGGCCAGGTCACGCCTGGTCCACAACGCCCGGTCGTCGTCGCCGAGCGCGGTGTAGAACGTGCATGTCCCGGCCAGCCGCGCGAGCTGGGCCGAGGCAACGCCCCCGCCGCCGCCCGGCTCCTCCCATCCTTCGGTTGCGTGCACGATGTCGCCGGGCCGCGGCACGTGGTCGACGTGGCCGAACTCGATCCACTCGGTGTGGCCCACCACGGCCGTCTTCACTGGCTGACCGTATCCTGAACGGCGTGGGGGACGAACGCCGACTGACCAGCTTCAGCCACGGCGCGGGCTGCGGCTGCAAGCTCGGCCCGACCGACCTCGAGTCGCTCCTGGGCACCCTCGCGCTCCCCGAGCTCACCGAGGAGGTGCTGGTCGCCGCCGACACCGGCGACGACGCCGCCGTCGTCCGGCTCCCCGGGGGCCACGCGTTGATCGCCACGCTGGACTTCTTCACCCCGATCGTCGACGACCCCTACGACTGGGGCCGGATCGCGGCCACGAACGCGCTCTCGGACGTGTATGCGATGGGCGGTCGCCCCTTCCTGGCGCTGAACATCGTGAACTGGCCCGTGGACGATCTGCCGCTCGAGATGCTCGGACGGGTCCTCCAGGGCGGCATCGACGTCGCCTCGGCCGCCGGGGCGGCCGTGCTCGGCGGGCACACGATCACCGACCCCGAGCCGAAATACGGCATGGTGGCGCTCGGCCTGGCCGATCCCGATCGCGTCGTACGCAACTCGACGGCCGTGCCGGGAGCGACCCTCGTGCTCACGAAACCGCTCGGGCTCGGCATCGTCTCGACGGCCGTGAAGCGGGGGAGGTCCGAGCCGGCGCTCGTGGCCCGCGCCGTCGAGCTCATGACCACGCTGAACGCGGATGCGTCGGCGGCGATGCTCGACGCCGACGCCGAGGCCGCCACCGACGTGACCGGGTTCGGGCTGCTCGGCCACCTGCATCGGATGCTCGCCGCCTCCGGGGTCGCGGCCATCGTGGACGCCTCGGCCGTCCCGGTGCTCGACGGCGTGCTCGACCTGGCCCGGGCCGACGTGATCCCGGGCGGCTCCAAGCGGAACCACGCGTACGTGTCGCCCCACGTTGACTGGGGCGAGCTCACCGCCCCCGAGCAGCTCGTCCTGGCGGACGCCCAGACGTCCGGCGGGCTGCTGATCGCCTCGACCGAGCCGGACCGGCTCGGCAAGGAGCTCGAGGCCCGCGGCGTCCCGTTCGCCGAGATCGGCACGGTCGAGGCGGGCGCCCCCGGCGCCATCGCCGTGCGCGGCCGGCTCGGCGCGGCGGGCTGAGCTACCGCCCCGACGCGACGAGCGGCGGAGCGGTGCCGGACGCGACGGCTTCGGCCGCGGAAACCGGATCACCCGCCAGCCGGACGGCGTGCACCTCGTCCGCGTGCGCGTCGGTCGCCCCCGGTCCGGCGACCGCAAGCGGGGCCGTTTCGGCGAGGCGTCGCAGCTCGGCACGGTCGACCGTGAGCGGCAGCGTCGCCGCGAGGACCACGAGCGCCGGGGTGAGCCGCCGGGCCGCGTCGATCAGCGTCTCGATGGGCGTGTCCGGGCCGAGGTAGGTGATTCGCCATCCGAGACGGGACAGGACCACTCCGAACGTCACGAGGGCGAGATCGTGCATCTCGCCCGGGGGGCAGGCGAGGATCGCGAGCCGCCCCTGGCCATCCGCCCAACCTCGGGCCAGGCCCAGCAGCCGCTCGCGGATGAGGTTCGACGCGAAGTGCTCCTGGGCCACGGTGACCGACCCGTCGTGCCATCGGTCACCGAGCCGGTGGAGGTAGGGCAAGACGACGTCCCGGAGCACGGTCTCGACCGTGAACCCGGCGAGGAGCCGATCGAGCAACCGGTGAGCCTCGCGTTCGTCGAACCGGTCCAGGGCGCGTTCGAGCGACGCGCCCATCCGATCCAGGTCCGGGATCGGCGGCTCCGCTCGCTCCATCGCTGGAGGTGCGGCGCCCGACGATGCGAGGCGTGCGGCCTCGGCCGCCGACAGGCCCTGGGCCATGAGCTCCTGCATACGCCGCACCCGGCGTTCGTCCTCGGGGCCGTACAGGCGATAGCCGCCAGGGCTCCGCCTGGGGGACAACACGCCGTAGCGGCGTTCCCACGCCCGAAGCAGCTCGACCGAGACGCCCGTTCGTCGCGCGAGCTCTCCGATCCGCAGAAACCCGTCCGTCGCGTTCTCCAGCATCGGTCGGAATCCTACACGAACATTCGACATACTTCTACAAACCCTTGACACGCCCGCCCGATGGCCTGTACAGTGACCCTCGACAAAGGCTGGACAGCAAGAAGGAGGGATCGGGATGCGAAAGCTGGACGTGCTGGCGCTCGCCTTGGTGGTCATCGGGGCGCTGAACTGGGGCCTGGTCGCCCTGGCGGAGTTCGACCTCGTCGCCACCGTGTTCGGGCTCGAGTTCGGGGAGACGAACGCGGCGACGCGGGTCGTGTATGGGCTGGTGGGGCTCTCGGCGGTGTGGGTCGCCGCGCGGGTGCGGTCGCTGCTGTCGACGGCCGAGCCCGAACGGGCCTTCGCCTGATCGGATCGGGGTGAGGTGCCGGCGGGCGTTTCCCGTCGGCACCTCACGCTCGGTCGCGAGCCGCCAGGGGAATACGACCCCGCTGATAGAGTTGTTGCAACTGCAATGCTCGAGATCGACCGCGGGTTCTTCGACGAGATGGTGGAGCACGGCTTGGCCGGCTTCCCCAACGAGGCCTGCGGGCTGTTGGCCGGCAAAGAGGGGCGCCCGGTGAAGTTCTTCCCGATGCGCAACGTGGACGTGAGCCCGGTGACCTACCGGCTCGATCCGCGGGAGCACCTCGAGGCCAGCAACGAGATGGACGACGAGGGGTGGGACCTGCTCGGCATCTTCCACACGCATACCCACACCGAGGCGTATCCCTCGCCCACGGATGTCGAACGGGCCATGTGGCCCGGCGGCACGCAGGCCGCGTTTCCGAGCGCGTATTACCTGGTCATGTCGCTGGCGGACCGGTCGAACCCGGTGCTTCGGGCGTTCCGCATCGGCGACGGCGGCGTGGTGACCGAACAGGAGCTGGTGGTCTCGTGAGCGGGTTCACGGAGGAGCAGGTCCGCCGGTACGCCCGGCACATCATCCTTCCGGGGATCGGCGGGGAGGGGCAGCGCAAGCTCCTCGACGCGAAGGTGTTGGTCATCGGCGCCGGCGGGCTCGGCTCGCCCGTGGCGATGTACCTGGCGGCGGCCGGCGTGGGGACGCTCGGGATCCTGGACTTCGACCGGGTGGACGAGTCGAACCTCCAGCGCCAGATCATCCATTCCACGGCCGACGTGGGCCGGCCGAAGGTGGCGAGCGCGGTGGACCGCCTGCGCGCGATCAATCCGACGATCGAGATCGTCCCCTACGACACCATCCTCACGTCGCAGAACGCGTTCGAGGTGCTCGAGCCGTGGGACGTGGTCGTGGACGGCACCGACAACTTCCCCGTCCGCTACCTCGTGAACGACGCCACGCAGTTCCTCGGCAAGCCGCTCGTCTACGGCTCGATCTACCAGTGGGATGGCCAGGCCACGGTGTTCCTGCCGGGACAGGAGGCGCCGTGTTACCGGTGCCTGTTCCCGCAGCCGCCGCCTCCGGGGACCGTTCCCAGCTGCGCCGAAGGCGGCGTGTTCGGCGTCCTCCCCGGCATCGTCGGAAGCATCCAGGCCACCGAAGCGGTCAAGCTCATCACGGGCAAAGGTGATCCGCTGGTCGGCCGGCTCTTGATCTTCGACGCCTTGCAGATGGACTTCCAGACGGTGAAGGTGCGCTGGGACGCCGACTGCCCGGTCTGCGGCAAGGAGCCGACCATCACCGAGCTGATCGACTACGACGCCTTCTGCGGGTTGACGCCGGGGCAGGCGCCGCCCGAGGCCGAACACGGCGTGTCCACCCACTGACCACCGAACGAGAGGAGGGCCCCGTTCCGATGTCCGTCCGCGTGAAGCTCCCGACGATCCTCCGCAAACACGCCGGGGACGAGCCGCTCGTCGACGCTCAGGGCGCGACGCTGCGCGAGCTGCTGTCCGACCTCGAGCAGCGGTTCCCCGGGATCACGAAGAACGTCGTGACGGACGACGGCGGCCTCCACCGCTTCGTGAACGTCTACGTGAACGACGAAGACGTTCGGTACCTCGGTTCCCTCGAGACCACGGTCAGCGAAGGCGACACCGTCTCGATCCTGCCCGCCGTCGCCGGCGGCTGATCCGGCTCAGCGGTTCGAAGGGGCCGGATGGCCGGCTCCTCCGCCGCTCGCTGGGATAATCCCGACTCCATGCGATTCGGCGACATCCTGGACGCGATCGGCGACACGCCGCTGGTCGGCCTGCCGCACCTGTCGGAGGGGACGGGGGCGCGGCTGTGGGCCAAGCTCGAGGGGCAGAACCCCACCGGCTCGACCAAGGACCGGATCGCCAAGCGGATGATCGAGGAGGCTGAAGCCTCGGGCGAGCTTACGCCCGGCCGCACGATCCTGGAGCCCACGTCGGGGAACACCGGCATCTCGCTCGGCCTGGTCGCACGCCGCCGCGGATACCGGTTGACCGTGGTGCTCCCCGACAACGCCAGCGAGGAGCGGATCCGGCTGCTCGAGATGTTCGGGGCCGAGATCGTCTATTCGCCCGGGGACAAAGGCACGAACGGCTCGATCGAGATCGCGCGGCGGCTGGCCCAGGACGACCGGTACTTCATGCCGTTCCAATACGGGAACCCGGCCAACCCCCTGGCGCACGAGGAGGGGACGGGCGAGGAGATCGTTCGCGATCTCCCCGGGGTCACACATTTCGTGGCGGGGCTCGGAACGGGCGGCACGCTCACCGGCGTGGGGCGCCGGCTCCACCGCCACAACCCCGAGGTCAGGGTGATCGCAGCCGAACCCGAGCTCGGCGACCTCGTCTACGGGTTGCGATCGCTCGACGAGGGCTTCATCCCGCCCATCCTCGACGTCACCCAGATCGACCGGAAGTTCCTCGTGAGCTCCTCGGACTCGCTCCGGGCCACCAGAGGGCTCACGGCGCGCGAAGGCATCTTCGCGGGCATCTCCTCCGGCGCCGTCCTGCACGTGGCCCAGCGGATCGCCGCCGAGGCTCCCGGCGCCGAGATCGTGTGCCTGCTCGCCGACGGCGGCTGGAAGTACCTGTCGATGGAGGCGTGGGCCGAGGAGATCGAACGCGCCGAGAAACACGTTTCGGAGTCGTTGTGGTGGTGAACCCATGAGCGATCCGCGGCCGATCGGCGTGTTCGACTCCGGCGTGGGTGGGCTCACCGTGGTCCGCGCGATCGTCGACCAGCTCCCCCGGGAGCCGATCCTGTACCTCGGCGATAACGGCCGGTTCCCGTACGGGCCCCGCCCCGTGGAGGAGATCCGCGGGTTCGCACTCGAGATCGCCGACTGGCTCGTCCGACGCGACGTGAAGATGCTCGTCGTGGCGTGCAACTCCATCGAGGTCGCCGCCATCGCGGACGTGGCCGACGCCCACGGCGTCCCGGTCGCCGGCGTGATAGACCCGGGCGTTCGCGCCGCCGTTCGCGCCACGCGGAACCGGCGCGTGGGGATGATCGGCACGGAAGCCACCGTCGCCAGCGGCGCCTACGAACGCGCCGTGGAGGCCGCGGGCCCGGACGTCGAGTTGTTCCCGGCGGCGTGCCCCGCGTTCGTCGAACACGTCGAGCGAGGCGACACGTCGAGCGAACGGCTGCTCGAGCTCGCGCGGGGGTATCTTGAGCCGCTGAAGCACGACGGGATCGACACGTTGATCCTCGGATGTACGCACTATCCGATGCTTTCGGGGCTGATCCAGATGGTGATGGGAGACGACGTGGTCCTGGTGTCCTCGGCCGAGGAGACCGCCAAGGACGTGTACTCCACGTTGCGATCCTCCGGCCTGCTCCGCCGGGACGCGACGGCTCCCGCGCACGAGTTCGTCGCGACCGGGGATCCCGAACAGTTTCGCCGCATCGCCCACCATTTCCTCGGGCCGTCGCTCGGCGGCGTGGACGCGATCGCCGTGGACGCGGTGGAGGTGGCCGGGTGAACGTGCGCGGCCTGGCGGGGGCGGCCGAGTGAAGCTCACGGTCCTGGGCGCCAGCGGGACCTGGCCGAACCCCGACAGCGCCACCAGCGGCTATCTGGT
>DATHVC010000181.1:0-3746 GCA_035461565.1 Actinomycetota bacterium | reverse complement strand
CGCAAGCTGGCCCGAGACCTCGAGGGGGACGCGGCGCTGGTGGAGGCGCTCTCGGCGGTGCATTTCGAGCAGATCCGCGTCGAGCCCGACGGCCGCGCCGTGATCCGGCACATGGGCGGCTCGCTCGTGTGGTTGTTGTTCCCGCCGATGGCCAGGCCGATCCCGATCGTCCCCGATCAGGTCCGAGCCACCGTGGGGGCCCTCGAGGCGTTCGAACGAGCCGGGCGATCCGCTCGTCGATGACCGTTCGGCTCGTCCTCATCCTGAGCGAGAACTGGACGCTCGTCCCCGCCGGCGACCTGCGAGCTCTCGTCGAGATGGCGAAGCAGGCCGAGGAGGCCGGGTTCGACGGCGTGATGGTGAGCGAACACGTCGCGCTCGGCCCCGGGGCGGACGCCCGCGGGCTCCCGGCCAATCCCCGCGACTACGCGCTCCCGGGAAACCAGGATCCGTCGACGCCGTGGCCGGACCCGCTCACGCTGCTCGGCGCCGTGGCCGCGACCACCTCTCGGATCCGGCTGATCGCGAGCGCGGTCATCGCGCCCCTGCGGCACCCGGTGCTGCTGGCGAAACAGCTGGCCACCCTCGACCTGCTCTCCGGGGGCCGATTGGTGGTGCAGCCGACGGTGTCCTGGCACCGTGCCGAATACGAGGCCCTGGGGGTGCCCTTCGACCGCCGCGGGGCGCTCCTGGACGAGCACCTCGAGGCGTGGCGTCTCCTGTGGAGCGAGTCGCCGGCCTCGTTCCACGGGCGGCACTATCGCTTCCGCGACGTGTTCCTCGAGCCGAAGCCGCCGAGGCCCGGAGGACCGCCGTTGTGGTTCGGGGGCGAGACGATGCACGACCGGCTGCTCCGCCGGATCGTTCGGTACGGACGGGGATTCAACCCGCTCGGCGCTCCGAGCGATGGGGACCTGGAGCGGCTGCGCGTGGGAATGACGGAGGCTGGTCGCGACCCCGCGGAGCTGGAGATGGTCGGCGGGACCCGTGGCCGGTTCCCGGACTCACGCGGCGTGGCCGACCTCGCCGAAGCGCTCGAGCGCATCCCGCCCCAGGTCGCGCGCGGCTTCGCGACCGTCTGCATCAAACCCTCGCAGTTCCTCGACGATCCGGCCGGGCTGGGGGCGTGGTGCCGCGAGGTCGTCCGCCGCGTCTCCACGATGGTCTGACGGCGACCGCGCCGTCAGCGTGGGTCCGGCCCGAACGCGAGCGATGCGACGTCCACGGCCGTGCCGCCGCCGTCGGCGACGAGTGCGATGCCCGTGACGATGGACGACTCCTCGCTCGCCAGGAACAGGCAGCAGGCGGCGATCTCCTCGGCGGTGGCGGGCCGCCGCAGGGGGATGTGGGCCGTTGCGAGCGCGTAGGCGTCCTCGCGCGCCAGACCGCGTTCGGCCCCGAGCTCGTCCATCGACTCGTCGCCCATGGGTGTGACCACCCACCCGGGGCAGACGGCGTTCGCGCGGATCCCCCGCGGTCCGTAGTCGATCGCGATCGAGCGCACCAGCCCGAGCAGCGCGGCCTTCGACGCGTCGTAGGCGGCCGACTCCGGGCCGCCGACGAGGCCGGAGACGCTCGAGACCACCACGATGGATCCGCCGCCACGTTCGAGCAGCGCGGGGATCGCGGCGCGCACCAGCCGGAGGACGCCGGTGACGTTGATCTCGATCGTTCGGGTCCATCGCTCGTCGTCGACCTCGCCGGCGGCGCCACCGAACCCGACCCCCGCGTTGGCCACCACGACGTCGAGCCCGCCGAACCGTGCTCGCGCCTCGGCGACGACGCGCTCGGCCTGTCCCCGCTGCGTCACGTCGCCCGGAACGGCGACCCCACCCGTCTGCGCGGCGATCGTCCCGAGCGGCTCCGGACGGCGACCCGTCACGACCACGCTGGCACCTTCGGCCGCGAACCGCCGCGCGGTGGCCGCTCCGATGCCAGTCCCGCCGCCCGAGACCACCCCGACCTTGCCCTGGAGGGTTCCCACCAGCCTTGCCTCCCCAGATCGTTCGGGCCCAAAATACCCCTCCGCTCGGAGGGGACGTGATGGCGAACCTGGCGCCGCTGCGCCGCGAGGACCACCCGGAGCTCGAAGAGCTCTTTCGTCTGTACGACGAGACGATGTCGTTCGTCCCGAACAGCCTGTTCACGATGGCCAGACGCCCGGAGATCCTCCGGGCGTTCAGCGACCTGATCACGCAGATCTGGCGAACGGGGACGGTCCCGGTCGGCCTGAAGCCGCTGATCGCCATCGTGGCGAGCACCGCCGCCGGCTGCCGGTACTGCCAGGCCCACGAGACCGTGGACGCGATGATGCGCGGCGTGCCCGAGGAGAAGATCGCCGACGTGTGGGACTTCGAGCGGTCGCCTCGGTACTCGCAGGCCGAACGCGCCGCCCTCCGGTTCGCACGCGACGCGAGCGTGGTGCCGAACGAGGTGACGCCGGCGCACTTCGCGGACCTGCGGCGTTCCTGGGACGAGGGCGAGATCGTGGAGATCCTGGCGGTGGTGGGGCTGTTCGGCTTCCTCAATCGCTGGAACGACTCGGTGGCCACCGATCTCGAGGACGTCCCGAACGCGTTCGCGCGACGCACCATCGGCCCGCACGGCTGGGAGCCCGGCAAACACCGATGACGGTCGGCGACACCATCACGCTGGAGGAGCTGGAGCGCGACCCGTACCCGATCTACGCCCGCCTTCGCGACGAGGAGCCGGTGAGCTGGGTGCCGGCGGTCCGGCTCTGGCTGGTCACCCGGTACGACGACGTCCGCCACGTCGACCTCTCGCCCGAGGACTTCACGGCCGCGACCGATCCGTCCACGCTCAACCGCACGATGGGCGTGAACATGCTCGGCTCCGAGGGGCCGGACCAGCAGCGGATCCGCCGGGTGGTCGAGCCGCCGTTCCGTCCCCGTGACGTCGAGGAGCGAACCAAGGGGATGATCCCCGGGCTCGCGAACGAGCTCATCGACGGGTTCGTGTTCCGGGGGGAGGCGGACCTGTTCCGGGAGTTCGCGGACCCGATGAGCGTCCGCTCCCTCCGGTTCATGCTCGGACTGGACGAGGTGCTCTGGGAGGATCTCCTGCGCTGGAACGAAGGCCTCATGCCGGGCCTAGCGAACTTCGAGGGGGACCCAGCGAAACAGGCGCCGGCCGACGAGGCCAGCGTCGCCATGGGACAGGCGATCGAACGCGTGCTGGACCGGCTCGAACACGAGCCGGACGGCTCGGCCCTCGCGCGGATGCTGCACCACGAGGGCGAGGACCGCATGTCCCGCGACGAGATCGTCGCCAACACCAGGCTGATCCTGTCGGGCGGGCTCCAGGAGCCGCGCGACCTCATCGCGCTCACGTTGTACGCGCTGGGTTCGAACCCGGAACAGCTCGAGGAGGTGCGTCGCGATCGGTCGCTCATCCGGCCCGCCGTCGAGGAGACCTTGCGCTGGGCCGGTCCCGTCGGCACCTCCACCCGCCAGACCACCCGGGCGGTCGAGCTCGCCGGCGTCGACCTTCCGCATGGCGCCCTGGTCGGCGCGGTGCTCTCGAGCGCGAACCGCGACCCCCGGCGCTTCACCGATCCCGATCGGTTCGACGTGCACCGCAAGGAGGGGGCGCACCTGGCGTTCGCCGTCGGGACCCACTTCTGCCTCGGTGCGTGGTTCGGGCGGCACCTGGCGCGCGTGTCCCTCGACCTGCTGCTCGACCGCCTCCCCGCCCTGCGCCTGGATCAGGACCGGCCGGCGACGTTG
>DATHVC010000180.1:0-3885 GCA_035461565.1 Actinomycetota bacterium | reverse complement strand
CTCAGGGCGTCGACGCGCCCTCGTCGGACGCGGACCACCACCTCGGCGTTCTGCGCCCCGATGCCCAGCAAGCCCGAACGGGGCTCCTGGACCACGGTGACGTCCACCTCCTGCTCACTGACCCCGAGCTCGGTGAGGGCGGCCTCGACGGCCTCCTCCACGCTAGGTGCCGTCTGTCGGATCTCCTCCACCGTCACCTCCGGAGTCCGAAGGGCCAGATCGATGTCCGCCCGACCCCGGCTTTCGGGTCCCGGGTTTGGGGCCGTTGCCGCGCTTGTCGCCGCCGGGCTTCCTCGTGCCGGGTTTGGGCGTCCCCGGCTTGCCGCGCGTTGGACCCGAGCGGGTGGCTCCGCCGGTCCGTCGTTTGCGATCCTCCTCGGCCCGTTCGAGCATCGACGCCAGGAACCCCCTCTTCTCGGGCCGGCGTTTTTTGCCGTCGGCGGCTGCGGCCAGGGCCTCCTCGGTCGGCCTCGTCCGCAACATGTAGTACTGCTGGCCGATCTGCCAGACGTTCGAGGTCGTCCAGTACACGACCAGCCCCGAAGGGAAGAAGATTCCGAACACCCCGAACATGATCGGCATGATCCGCAGCAGTGCCTGCTGCTGCTGCGAGGCGGCTCCCGGAGGGCTGGCTCGCTGCATCTGCCGTTGTTGGAAGTACGTCGTTCCGAACATCAGCACGACGAACAGGTAGTAGGGGATCCGGTTGGCGTTGCCACCGCAGTTCACAGGGTACTCGAGCCGGACGTTCTCCTCGCCCACCGAGACCTGATCGCCGAGCACCGCGTTGCGGTCACCCGCCTGCTGCGCGGAGCACAACAGGTTCATCCCGACGAACGACGTCCCCCTCGGCGACCCCGGGCGGTCGGGGACCTGGGCCCGGACGTCGTCGGCCGTCATGTCTCCGGTCACCGTGACCGGAGGGATCTGCTCGGTGACGACTGCGTACAGCCGCGTCTCCTCGGGGATATGGATCGGATGTTGCGGGAAGCGCAACACCGAATACATGGCGATGAGGATGGGGAACTGGAGCAGCACCGGCCAGCAGCCGGAGAACGGGTTCACCCCGTACTCCCGGTACATCTTCATGATCTCTTCCTGCTGGCGTTGTTTGTTGCCTTTGTACTTCTGCTGAATCTGTTTGACCTTCGGCTGGATGATCTGCATGTGTTGCATGGAACGCACCTGACGGATCCCCAGCGGCAGCAGGACGAGCCGGATGAGGATGGTCAACACGATGATCGTGATCCCCAGGTTGGGGATGACCTCGTAGATCTGGGCGAGCACCCATCCCAGCCCGTCGAGCAGCGCTTGCCACGGAGCGAACGCGATCAAGGGCCGGCTCCCGACGACGGAAGGGCGGCCTCTGGCCGGGAGCGCGCCTGCCGGCGCGGCGGAACGTGGTCGACGCCGCCGGCCGTGAACGGGCCGCACCGGCCCACCCTCCATACGGCCAGCGCCGTCCCCCGGATGGCGCCGTGAACCCGCACGGCTTCGCGGGCGTAACTCGAGCAGCTCGGGTAGAAGCGGCACTGCCCGCCGAGCCAACCCGAAAGTGTTGCCCGGTAAAGGTCGATCGCGGCCAGCAGCAGCAGGCGCACCGGTGCCCCCGCGGCCCAGGCCAGGCGCCGGATCCCGCTCACGACGCCATCAAACCCGCGCGAGTGAGCAACCCCTCCACCTCCGGTACCAGCTCGTGTGATCGAGCAGCGCCGATCGTTCCTCGGGCCACCAGTGCGATGTCGAACCCCTCCCGGACCTTCGGCGCGAGCTCTCGCCAGACGGCCCGGAGGATGCGCCGGGCTCGGTTTCGCGGGACCGCGCCGCCGACGCGGCGGCCGGCCACGAACGCGACCGTCCCCGAGCCGGGCGCGACAAACACTACCACCCGGTCTCCGTGGAACACCCGGCCGGACGAGAGGAGACGCGCGACGTCGTTCCTGCTCGTGAGCTCGTCAGGCCGACAGGCGGGTGCGGCCTTTGGCGCGTCGTCTGGCCAGGATGGCGCGACCCGCCCGCGTACGCATCCTGATGCGGAAGCCGTGTCGTTTGGCCCGCCGGCGAACGTTCGGTTGGTAGGTTCGTTTCGACATCGCTCGCACCCCGCGCGCGGATCTTCGAAGTCGTCGGCCGGGGCCAAGCGCCCCCGCCGGACCGGCAGAGTATACCGGCGCCGCGCTCCGTGCCCGGTGAGCCGAGAAAAGTGCGCCAAAAGGCCCACCCCGACAAGGAACCCTCCAAGGTGCGGTGCTATAGTCCGCGACGCTTCCCCCGACGCCCGGCCCCCAGCGGGACGTCTTGCCCTTCCCCCAGGATTTCCACAGTTGTGGAAAGGCCTTGTGGAGTCACGTATGGCCATCACGTCGTCGCAGGGAGCCGCCACCACCGCCTGGACCCACGTGGTCGACCGGGCGCGGCAGGAGCTCTCCGAGAGTTCGTTCTCGATGTGGTTCCAGGACGTCCGCGCGACCTCGCTCGACGGCGGGGTCCTCCGGGTCGTGGCTCCGTCCGACTACGTCAAGGACTGGTTGGCCAAACACTACGCCGGGCTCATCCAGGGGGCCGCGTCCGAGGTGGCGGGGATACCCCTTCGCGTCGAGTTCGTCGCCGAGGCACCCGAAACCCTTACGCGGCAGGGTGATCCGGATACCCACCGACCGTCATCGGACCGATCCGACACGTCTCCGCCCAGTGCGCGGGATCGGCCGCCCGCAGCCGCCGGGCTCCCATTCCCCACCTACACGTTCGAGGCGTTCGTGCCCGGGCCGTCGAACCGCTTCGCGCACGCCGCCGCCATGGCCGTGGCCGAAGCGCCGCCGTCCAAGGCGTACAACCCGCTGTTCATCTACGGCGGGGTCGGACTGGGCAAGACCCATCTCCTCGTGGCGATCGGCCACCAGATGCGCCGGCTGTCGCCGCGTCTACGGGTGAAGTACGTGACCAGCGAGAGCTTCATGGCCGAGTTCATCAAAGCGGTGCGCGAACGGCAGGGGTATCAGTTCGCCGCCCGGTACCGCGACATCGACGTCCTGCTCGTGGACGACATCCAGTTCCTGGCCAAACGCGAAGAGACGCAGACCGAGTTCTTCCACACCTTCAACGCCCTGCACGAGAAGGAGCGGCAGATCGTCATCGCGTCCGACCGGCCACCCCAGGAGCTCGGCATGGAGGAGCGGCTGCAGTCGCGGTTCCGGCTCGGCCTGTGTGTCGACGTCCAGCCACCCGACCTCGAGACACGCATCGCGATCTGCCAGCTCAAGGCGCAGCGCGAACACGTCCACGTCGCCGACGACGTGATCGAGTTCATCGCCAGCCGGTTCGACCAGAACATCCGCGAGCTCGAGGGCGCTCTGGTGCGAGTGGTCGCTTGGGCCGACCTCACGGGCCATCCCATCACGACCGAGCTCGCCGAGCAGGCGCTCGAGGATCTCCTCCCTCAGGCCGAGGCCGAGATCCCTCCTCAGGTCATCTTGGAGGAGAGCGCTCGGTACTTCGGCTTGTCGGTCGACGACCTGGTCAGCCCCAATCGTTCGAGGCCGCTCACCACCGCTCGCCACGTCGCGATGTACCTCATGCGCGAGTGCAGCGGCCAGAGCCTGGTCAAGATCGGTGAGACGTTCGGCGGACGCGACCACACCACCGCCCGCCACGGGATCTTGAAGATCGAGCGCGACATGCGGGCCCGCAACACGACGTACCGCCAGGTGCAGGATCTGTCCCGCATCATCCGGGGTCGGGCGAGGAGCGCATGAGCTCCGTCGCTCGGGATGTGCACGCCGTTGGGGACGGGATGGGAACGGCCAGGGAACGCTCCGGGCGCCCCGGCGGCCCATCCACCGTTCTCCCCACCCCATCCCCATGTCGGACGGGCCCGCTACGCTCGGA